>DAOUAQ010000133.1:0-32818 GCA_034433375.1 Anaerolineae bacterium
TCGGGTAAGTCGGCGCTGTTGCGGACGATTGCGGCATCGCTGGTACTCACACACACGCCGCACCTGCTGCAATTGTTGTGCATTGATCCGAAGGGCCGCACATTCCCGGCGTTCAACGGTATCCCACATCTCACCCGCAAGCCGATTGGCGATGTGCCGGAGGCACTGGAGGCGCTGCAGTCGGTGGCGCGGATGATGGAGTCCCGCGACCGGCGCGGCGAAGCGCCTCCCGCCAACCGCGACGCAGTGCAGGGTAGCTCAATCCCGCGCATCGTCATTTTCATTGACGAGTTGGCCGATTTGATGATGCAGGGCGAAGCGCCGTTCGCCGATGTGCTGACGCGCCTGGTGCAGCGCGGGCGACAGGCGGGTATCCACGTCATTGCGGCGACGCAGCACCCTTCGTCCGCCATCCTCAGCAGCGTGATGCGGGCGAACTTCCCGCTGCGGCTCGTCGGACGGGTGGTCTCCGCCGACGATGCGCGAGTGGCGAGTGGGCGGGCGGGGACCAACGCCCATCTCCTCAACGGGCGCGGGGACTTCCTCGCGGTGAGTGGCGGGGATAATCCGATCCGCTTTCAGGTGGCGCACATTGACGAAAACGACCTTAAGCAGCAGATGCGGGCGCTACAAGGCGCAGCGTTCCCCGGCGCGGCGCTGCCCTATGCGGCGCAGTTGCCGGTGCTGGCAAGGAGTATGGCCTAGAATGGAAGCGCGTGAGCCGTTGGGAAAACGCTTAGGCCGCTTTGTGGCGCTGCTCGGCGTCATCTTCGCGGTCACAGCCGTCGTCGTCATCACGCAGCGGCTCAGCGAAGATTCGCTGGCGCTGTTGGTGGGATTGGCGTGCGGTGTGGGGGCGATGCTGCCGACTATTCTGCTTGGCCTGTACCTCTGGCGGCGCGAGATCACGCGGCAGGCGACGCAGCGGACACCCTACGGTACGCCGCCAGTGGTGATCGTGACGCCTCAGGCGCTGCCGGGTTACGGGTTGCAACAGCCCGCCTTCGGTGATGCGAATATGGCTTGGCAGTGGAACAACGCGCAGCAGGATCGAACCTTTACGATTGTCGGCGGTGAGGAATAAAGCGAGGGAGCGATGGGAACATATTTTCGGAATCTTTACGAGCGTTTGAAACTGTTGCTGTCGAGTTGCGCTGCGTTTGCCAGCGATGAAGCCTTGCGCGCCGTCTTCGCGGATGCGCGTCTTTGCGAGTGGCAGCACGATCTGCCCCACGCGCACAGCCGCGAGCGCCGCATCGTGGAAACTGTTCACTATCTGCACAGCCGCTACAACGACGATCATGAGAACGGTCTGTCGTTGTTGCTCCAGGTGCTCGCCGAGTCAGAAATGGCAAACGACGACCTTGAACTGACCTTGAATGCTATGGCCGAAAGGGTCGAGTTCGCCATCCACAAAGACAACCGCCACCTGCTGAACATGGCTTTGCAGGGGATCGAGTTTGAGCCGGTGACGCCGCTTCCGTTTGCCGGGCAGGTCATCGCCGGTACGGGGGATGTGGTGATCACGTACATTGACACATTGACGCTGGGCGCGAGTTACTGTCTCGGTGTGATCGGCACAAGTATGGAGCACGAGGGCATTTTCGAAGGCGATCAGGTTGAGATGCGCGTCTTTAATCCCTACGAGTGGCCCAACGAAGGCGACATGATCGTGACGAAGTACCTGCCCCGTGGCGCGGAACCGGACTTGGGGACGGATTTCATCGGGACCGACTTGCTGGGGCCAACGCTGAAAGTCTTCCATCAGAAACCCAACGGTGAATTCCACCTGGGCTGGCGGAAGGACAACACGCCCTGGACGCCCACGACATGGAAGCGGTTCGCGGCTTCGGGGAACCAACAGATGATTGTGACGCGCTACATCGCGCCCATCGGCAAGGTGATCAACGTGAAAGCGCGCCGCGCCTGGGATTTTGCGGTTTTGAATCAGCGACAGCGACGTATTTTGGGAGGCAAATGATGTTATTCAATCTGGTGGCGCGGCATGAACCGATCCGGCTTATGGCGCGCAAACACAACTATTTTCCGCAGCGTTTTATGTGGCGTGGACAGCAATACAGCGTCTATTCGGTCGTCCGCGCGTGGACGGAGATGAAGCGCAAGGGCGCGTGGCATTTCTTCCGCGTGCGCTGCCCGGAGGGTACATTCGATTTGTGTCAGGATTCGGCCTTGAATATCTGGTATCTGGCGCGGCAGGTAGATTGAGGGGCATTGGGGGTGGGCCATGGACGTAGGGCTTTTGTGGCACGATAGCGGCGCTGAGGATTTGGCCTGGAAGCTGGCGCGGGCGGCGAAGCGGTATCACGACCGTTTTGGCGACAAGCCCAACGTCTGTTACGTGAACCCGTCCCTGCTGCCGGAGGGGGATCGCAAAGTGAACGGGATCCTGGTGCGTTCGTCCTCACGGGTTTTGCAGCACCACTTCTGGTTGGGGCGAGAAAAAACAGAGCAACTCCCCGCGTAGTGGCGACTTCAGTCGCGTTATCGGGAACGACTAAAGTCGTTACTACGCGCCTGTGACTTCAGTCGCGTTATCGGGAACGACTGAAGTTGTTACTACGCGCCTGCGCGGTCAGAGGCGCGTCAATTGTACGATGAGTAGATCGAGCGCGGCCTCGGCTTCCAACAAACCGGTCTTGATGGCAAGGTCGGTCTCCGTGAGCAGACGGTAGGCCGCGCGCAGTTGTTCCGGCGTAAAGTGCTGCGTCTGGGCGCGGACTTTCTGGGTGACGTAGGGATGCAGCTTCAGACGCGCGATAATCTCTTGGTCGCTGGCATTGCGGTCGGCGAACCAGCGCACCTGGATCAGCAGCCGGAACTGCCGTGCCACCATCCCAAAAATCCCCAACGGATGTTCGCCCACTTCCAGCAACCGGTGCAGATAGGTCGCCGCGCTCTGCGGATTGCGCTGACCGACGGCATCCACCATATCAAAGACTACATCCGCGCTTTGGATGTACGGCACCATCACCCTGACATCGTCGGCGGTGATGGTTTTGTTGTCCCCGCAGTACAACAGCAGCTTGCGGATTTCCTGATCCAGCAGGCGCAGATTGCCGCCGATGTTCTGCGCGAGCAGATTCGCCGCTGCGTAATCTATGCGCCCCTGGTGTATTTTGGTGCGATTGACGACCCAACCGGCCAGTTCCCTGGCATTGGGGACGGCGAACGTCTGGATGTCGGCGTCCAGCTTCTTCGCCTGCGCCAAAACGGGATTTTGCGCCGGGATAGGCTTGCTTTCGCAGAAAATCAGCACAGTGGTTAGGGGAATGTCCGGCAGATAGGCGGCGATCTCCTTCGCGGCTTGCCCTTTGGCCTGCGCCAGCATCTCGCGGGCGATGACGATGCGCACGTCGCCGAGGAATGGGATCGTGCTGCACGCCCGCCGCAGTTCCGCCGCCGTCGCCGAGCTGGCGAGCACTTCGGTATTGAGGTCGCGCAGATCAGGCGACAAGCCTGCCGCGTGGACGATCTTCGCCAGCGTCTCTTCGCGCTGCAAGTCGTTGTCGCCGTGGAGGATGTGTACTGTCGTCATGCCTGCTTGGTGCGCACGCGAATCCGCTGCATACCGTTGTGGTGATCGGTGAAAATTGAAGCAATTTCCACTTCCCGCACATCGGGGTCCGTGGTGACGTGTGTCTGGATCCATTCCGCCACAGGCGGCGCGACCAGCAGGGCGAGGGCGTTCAGCACGATGTGGTGCGGCAGGCGTTCCAGACGTTGGCGAAAAGTCATTTTACCGTTGGTGCCGAGCAAGGTCGCCGATGCGGTCAGCGTTGCCGTGACGACCAGGTTGGTGCCGCAGTTTTTGTGGACGCGCAGGGCGTGCTCGCCGGCCTTGAGCTTTTTCAGCGCCTCCATTGCAGCCGGGACGATTTCTTCTGCGGTCAACGAGGTATAAATCGTAAATCCCCCCGGCCCGGAAATGCCGAGAGCCTGCGCCAGGGGATAGGCGCGGGCCACCAGATTCAGCGTAGCGTGTTCCAGGGCGTGATTGCGACGTGTGTGGGTGATCAATGATGTGAGCATGTTAGTCTCCTTGTGAAAAGGCCGCCGGATGCGCGATAATCAACAGGCGATTCGCCAGGCTGCCGTAGGGATGGCACGTCACCAGCGTCAGGCGTTCGTCGGCGGTGGGCAAGATGTATTGCGCGTTCTGGATGCGCTTTTCCATAGGCTGTCCCGCCTCCGGCAGAATAAGCTTCTCGGTGATGGTGTACGTGTACGTCGCGCCGTCGTCGGCTTCGATCAGCACTTCTGCGCCGACATCGAGTTTGTACAGATAACGGAAGACTTCCCCGTTCGACGTGTTATGCCCGTTCAGCACAGTGTTTCCCGCCGCCGCGATCTTGGCCGAGGTTTCGTGCCATCCCGCCGCGCGCCGGTTGGGCACATCCCACATCGGCTGCGTCACGCCGCCGACGGTGACTTCTTTCCAGCCGATGGGAACGACAGGCGCGTCCAGGTCAATGGCGGGGATGCGAATACGGACGGGGATGACGCCGATCTCCGGCGGGGTGTACGTGACCGGCAGCGTATAGGTGAGCACAGCGCCGGTATCTTCAGGCGGCGAGTACGCGACGTAGGTGATCGTCGTTTCCGGCTCGACCGTGACCTCGGCGGGTTCTTCCGCCTCAAAGGGCAACAGTGGGATGACGGCTTCCGGGGTGGGGGTGACGATGACGACCGCAACCGGTTCGGGTCTCTCCGATGGGTTGAACAGCGCGTCCAAAGACGGCGCGGAGCTTAAATAGCCAACCCCGATCCCTACCAGGAGCAGGACAGCGCCGCCCCACACCAGGATATTGACGATGCGTAAACTTTTGATACTCATATACCCCTCTGTTGAGGGGTATTATAACGACATTCAGGCGAGAGACAAACTTCGCAATCTCAGGAACGTTGGTAAACCTCGGGCTTGAGGACGCCGATGAAGGGGAGGTTGCGGTACTGTTCGGCAAAGTCGAGGCCATAGCCAATGACGAACTCATCCGGCACTTCAAACCCGATAAAATCAACCGGCACCTCAATCTGGCGGCGGCTAGGCTTGCTGAGGAGCGTGGCGACGCGCACACTTTTCGGCTTGCGGGCTGCGAAGTTGCGCAGGATGTAGGTCAGTGTGTTGCCGGTATCCACAATGTCCTCGACGATAACGACGTTCCGCCCCTGCACGTCTGTCGCCAGGTCGAGCAGGATGCGCACAGCCCCCGTGCTGGTTGTGCCGCGCCCGTAGCTGGAGATTTCCATGAAGTCGAGTTCGTGCCGGAAGGTAAGATGGCGCGTCAGGTCGGCGAGAAACATAAAAGCGCCCTTGAGGATACAGATCAACACGGGCAAATCATCGTCAGTGTAGAGCGTGTTCATCTCGACAGCCAGATTGGCGATCCGCTCCTTCAATTCCGTCTCGGAGATCAACACTTTTTCGACATCGTCAAATAGAGACATAGTCACCTCCCGATACGTGAAGCATGAAACGTGAAGCGTGAAACGTGAAGCGTGAAACGTAAAGCGTAAAACGTAAAGCGTAAAACGTAGGGGGCGATTACACTTTACGTCTTATTTTGTGTAAACGCTTGGTTTGAGCATCGCAATGTAGGGAAGCGTGCGGAAACGGTCGGCGAAGTCCAGGCCGTAGCCGACGACCCATACATCGGGAATCTGGAATCCCAGGTAATCAACCGTCACCTCGACTTTGCGGCGGTCGGGTTTGCTGAGCAAAACCGCCGTCCGCAACGAAGCCGGTTGGCGCGCGCCGAAAATGCGGTGCAGGTACTTCAACGTGTAGCCGGTATCCACAATGTCCTCGACAATCAGAACGTGGCGTTTGGCGACATCCACGCGCGTATCCATAATCATCCGCACCGCGCCGGTTGCTTCGGCGCTGTCTTCGTAGCTAGAAAGCGCGATAAAATCCACGCGATGCGGCACGGTCAGCCGCCGCGCGAGATCGGCCATAAACATAAATGAGCCTTTCAAAACGCCGACCAGCAAGAATTCCTCGTTGCGTAGCCCGGCGTAGTCGGTGCTGATGATGTCGGCCATCTGCTGGACGCGCTGTTGGATAGTGGCCTCATCGAGCAAGACACGCTCTACGGAATTGGGGAGGCTAATGTTCATTGTATGACTCCTGAGTAGGGCGCTGTGGCACCTGGTGATGGGTGCGACAACGCGCTTCGTAGACTTCGCTGGCGCCAACCAGAACGATGGGATCGTCAAAGTAGGCCGGTTCGCCGGCGATGAGCCGTTGTGTGCGGCTGGCGGCTGCCCCACAGACAACGCAAATGGCCTGCAACTTGTCCACGCGCTCGGCGATAGCCAGCAGTTGGGGGATCGGCCCGAAGGGGACGCCGCGGAAATCCATATCCAGCCCGGCGCAGATCACTCGCTTGCCCTGGTTGGCTAGAGCGTTGCACAAATCTACAATCTCCATATCGAAGAACTGCACCTCGTCAATCGCCACGACGTCAGCGGTGGGATCGAGATGGGCGCGCAATTCCTCGCTGTTGTTCACCGGGATAGCGTTCTCCTGCAAGCCGTTGTGGGAGGCGATGGCCTTATCGGTGTAGCGCAGATCAATGGCGGGTTTGAAAACCTGGATTTTCTGGCGGGCGATTTGCGCCCGGCGCAGACGGCGGATGAGTTCTTCGGTTTTTCCGCTGAACATACTGCCGCAGATAACCTCAATCCATCCATAATACGGGTCTTTACGCATGGCAAGCTCCTGATCAGATGTGGGGGATGTTACCGGGTATCCTTGCGAAGGGTGACGACCTTCGCAAAGATTATCTTTTCAAAAGAAACGAGGCAGGGGATGTTCCCTGCCTCGCATTCGTGTTATGCAGTGGTGGCGACTCCCCCGGCTGCTTCATCGCCGGGGAGAATGTACCCGCGTGAGCGCAGGCCCTTTTTCAGGTCGGCCAGGGCTTTGAGGCCAAAGCCTTTGATTTCGGTAAGCCCGTCTTCACCTTTTTCGTCCAGCAGGGTAAGCACATCCCCCACCTTCTCGAGGCCGGCGTCAAGCAGCAGTTTTTCCATTCGCTTGCCGAGTCCCAATTTCGAGACGGCAAGTTCGGGAGAAGTGCGCGCCGCTTTGCGTTGGGCGACTTCTTGCAGGGCGTCTTCGCGCGCCTGGAGCCGGCGCATAAAGCGATCAACCTGCCCTTCGGTGTCCACGATGCGCTGCTCGCCAGTGAAGTAAGGGTGGCACTTGGCGCAAACGTCGGTGTGCAGTTCGGGCACTGTGGCCCCTATCGTCCAGACCGCGCCACACGCGCAGATAGACTTCGCTTCAGGATACCATTGAGGATGGATTTTGGGTTTCATGCGACCGCGCCTCCTGCAACGACAACGTTCACGCGCTTGCGCCCGTGAACGACATCATACTTGACATGTCCATCAGCCAGCGCGAAGAGCGTGAAATCCTTGCCCATGCCCACGTTCACGCCCGGCTTGATGCGCATCCCTACCTGCCGGACAATGATGTTGCCGGTGGTGACGCACTCCCCGCCGTACTTCTTCACGCCGCGACGCTTGGCGCGACTGTCGCGCCCGTTGATCCCACTCGTTTTCTTCCGTGCCATGATGCTATGCTCCCTTCACAATGTCATCCACACGCAGGCGCATGTAGGTCTGGCGGTGTCCCATACGGCGGCGATAACGCTCTTTGGGGCGATACTTGAAGATGCGGACTTTGGGGCCGCGGAATTCTTCGACGATGGTCGCCTGAACTGACGCGCCACTGACCGTCGGCTGGCCGACGAGTACCTGCTCACCGTCATCCAGCAAATAAACCTGATCCAGTTCTATCTGCGCCCCCACTTCGTGCGGCAGGCGCTCGACAATGAGTTGGCCTCCGACGGTTGCCTTGTACTGGTGTGTTCCCGATTTAACAACTGCGTACACGTTTTCCTCCTGTATCCATAAGCCTGTGCGACAGGCCCTATTACACAAAACATGAGCCGATCCCCCAGGGGCTCGGCTGTCAGGTGATTATAGCCGGGTCGAAGAATTTGTCAAACTTTGTATGGCGCTTGCCATCCTGCGACGCCGGGCCTATTGACTGCTATGACTTCCCTGCCAGCAGATTTTACCACATTTTTCGCAGCCGTGAAATGCCGAACTATAGTATAATCAGAGGCAACTCCGCGATCATGGCCCCTTGCAATAGAATATATGTTCTGGTATGATGGAGGAGGAGAGCAAACGATGGCAAAACGAGAGAGCCGCTGGGTGTGCCAGCAATGCAACTGGAGTTACGCGCGTCACATGGGGAAATGTCCCAACTGCGGCGCGTGGGATTCCCTGGTCGAAGTCCTGCTGGAAACAGACGCCGACGGCGCAGCGACGCCGACAGTGCGTCTCTCGCAACGTCCGCAGCCGTTGAGCCAGGTTGATCTTGGCGCGGTGGATCGCATCCCCGTGCGGATGAACGAGTTTTCGCGCGTCCTCGGCGGCGGACTGGTGCCCGGCTCGATCGTGCTCATCGGCGGGGAGCCAGGGATCGGCAAATCTACGCTGCTGTTGCAAGTCGCCGCCGCGCTCGGGTCGGCGGAACGACCCGTGCTCTACGTCTCCGGCGAGGAATCCCCCCGGCAGATCAAGATGCGCGCTAAGCGTCTGGGCATCGAAGGCGATCCGCTGTACCTGCTTTCGGAGACCGAGGCCGGCGCGATCGTCGCCCAGGCAAACGCCATGCTGCCGACGCTGCAGGCGTTGGTCGTGGATTCCATCCAGACGGTTCACATCGAGGATATGACCTCGACGGCAGGGAGCGTGGGGCAGGTGCGCGAGTGTGCGGCGCGCTTCCAGCGGTGGGCGAAGGAGAGCGGCGCGCCCGTTTTCGTGGTCGGCCACGTCACCAAGCAGGGCGCGATTGCCGGGCCGAAGGTGCTGGAACACATCGTGGATACGGTGCTCTACCTGGAAGGCGACCCCTTCCACACTTACCGTCTGCTGCGCAGCGTGAAGAACCGTTTCGGCGCGACCTCCGAGGTCGGCGTTTTCGAGATGCAGGAGCAAGGTCTGGTCGAGGTGGCGAATCCCTCCGAAGCCTTCCTGGCCGAGCGGATGGTGAACGTGCCGGGATCAGCCATCGCCGTCACGCTGGAGGGGACGCGCCCGCTGTTGGTCGAGATTCAGGCGTTGGCGAGCCACACCAGCTTTGGCAATCCGCGTCGCACGGTCAATGGGCTGGACTTCAACCGCCTGCTGCTCACGGTTGCCGTGCTCACCCGCCGTGTCGGATTGCGGCTGGATGAGCAGGACATCTTCGCCAACGTCGTCGGCGGTATGCAAATCGAAGAACCGGCCGCCGATCTGGCCGTCGCCGTGGCGCTTGCTTCCAGTATGCGCGACCAGCCTGTTCCGGCAGACCTGGCGGTGGTCGGTGAGGTGGGACTCTCCGGCGAGGTGCGTTCGGTGAGCCAGCTAGAGCCGCGCCTGAGCGAGGCGGCGCGGTTAGGATTCGCCAAAATTCTCGTCCCTCGCAGTATGCAGCGCAAACGCTTGCATCCTCCCGACGGTCTGACATTGATCCCGGTGCGCTCGGTGGGCGAGGCGATTGAGGCGGCATTAGGTCCAAAAAGATAAGGTTAAGATTACGTATGACAAAGACATCATCTTCGCGTTCACATGGACGATCATCGTCGAGTCGCAAACCTTCGTCGCGTTCCTCAAAACGTAAAACACAGCGCGAATCCTTGTGGAACCGGCTGACCACCGACCAAAAGCTCGACATCGCGGGGTGGGTGCTGTTTTTCCTGGCCTTGCTCACGATTTTGAGCTTCATCTCCGCGCAGCGTGGGGCGTTGCCGGAATGGTGGATCTCTGTGCTGTCGCAGACGTTCGGTTGGGGAATGTACGTCGTGCCGCTGTTCTTCGGCGGCGTGGGATTGTGGCTCATTTTACGCCGTTTTGAGGATCGCCTGCCCCAACTCGATCCCGAGCAAATCATTGGCGTGGTGATCGGCTTCTTCGTCGCTTTGACGACGCTGCATCTGATCGCCGCCTCTGCGTGGCCTCAGACCAACCTCTACAAACTTGGCGAGGGCGGCTTGGGCGGTGGTCTGATGGGCGCGCTGTTGTTGGATGTGGGCATCAAGGCGCTCGGCAAGGCGGGGATCATCCTTACCCTGGTGATGGCCTGGCTGATCGTCGGCACGTTCGTCGCGGGGATTTCGCCGGCCGACGCCGTCCACATCCTGACCGAGCGCGCGGAACGACGCCGCCACCCCGCGCCGATGGACATTTCGCAACTGCCCCTGCCGCCCGAACTGCTGACGCCGACCGGCCCGCCGCCTGAGCTGAGAATTATCGGCGGCGCAGCCGAGCCGCCGCCATCCAAAGCCGCCGCCCGCCCGCGCAAAAAACAAGATGACGAAGTTCCTATCAACGTCGCCGCTCGTCCGTCAAACGGCAATGGCGGCCTCGAGTTTGAAGGATCATCGCTGGCGGTCGGAACGCAGGCGTGGCGTTTGCCGAGCGTGGTTGATGTTTTGGAGGAAGGCAGCGAGCAGTATTACAGCGAGGATTTGATCCGCAAGCAGGTTCGCGTCATCGAAAGCACCCTCGAAAGCCTGGGCGCGCCGGTGCGCGTGCGCGAGATCAACCAGGGGCCGGTGGTCACGCAGTATGGCGCGGAGCCGTTGTTCATCACCAGCCGCACCGGACGAACTACGAAGGTCAAGGTGAGCAAGATCGCCAGTTTGGCCGACGACCTGGCGCTGGCGCTCTCTGCGCGCAGCATCCGCATCCAGGCGCCCATCCCCGGCAAGGGGCTGGTGGGCATCGAGGTGCCGAACGAGGAACCGGCGCTCGTCTCCCTGCGCGACATTATGGAATCGGAGGGCTTCGGCAAACTGAAAGGCCGTCTGCGCCTGGGATTGGGGCAGGACGTTTCCGGGCAGGCGGTGGCGGCGGATTTGCGCGCGATGCCGCACATGCTGATTGCCGGCGCGACCGGCGCGGGCAAGTCGGTGTGCGTGAACTCGATCATTGCCGCGCTGCTGCTGCAAAACACGCCGGATACGTTGCGTTTGTTGATGGTGGATCCCAAACGGGTCGAGCTGACGCAATACAACGGTATCCCGCACCTTTTAGCGCCGGTAATCGTGGACGTGGACAGAGTCGTACCTGCGCTCAAGTGGGTGATGCGCGAGATGGACAGTCGCTACCGCCGGTTCGCGCAGATCGGCGCGCGCAATATCGAGGATTTCAACCAGCGCGTGAGCAAGCTGACGGACGAATCGCCTATCCCCTACATCGCGGTGTTAGTGGATGAGTTGGCCGATCTGATGATGCAAGCGCCGGAGGAGACGGAGCGTTCGCTGTGTCGGTTGGCGCAGATGGCGCGGGCGACCGGCATCCACTTGATTATCGCCACTCAGCGTCCTAGCGTTGACGTCGTGACTGGCTTAATCAAGGCCAACTTCCCCTCGCGGGTGGCTTTTGCCGTCGCTTCGTCGGTGGACTCGCGCGTGATCCTGGACATGCCGGGGGCCGAGCGGCTGCTAGGACGCGGCGATATGCTCTTTATGCCGCCCGACGTGAGCCAACCGCTGCGTCTGCAAGGGGCCTTTGTCTCCGACCACGAGTTGGATCGCCTGATCAATTTCTGGCACAACGCGGTCGAACCGGGGAAAACGCCGCAGCAGGTTGACTTCCCTCGACCCAAAGCCTCCGCCATCATCGAAGAAGCGCCGCCCAAACAACCCGCGCTCTTCCCCGATTTCGAGGACGAGACCGAAGCTGCCGGACAGTTCGAGGATCCGCTGTTACCCACTGCGGTCGAGATCTTCCTGACCGAGAACCGGGCTTCAGTCTCCCTGCTACAACGGCGGCTGCGCATCGGCTACACGCGGTCGGCGCGACTGGTGGAGCAACTGGCGGATATGGGCGTGGTCAGCGTTGAGACCGAGGGTCAATTCCGCAAAATCAACCGGGCGGTTGGGGAGGCGCTGTTACAATCGCTTTATCCGACGGGGGATGAGTCATAGGTGGACAACCGCAAAAAGATCCGCTTTTGGCCGCTTTTGGGGATAATCCTGGGCGCTGACCTGCTCATCGTGCTCGTGTACACGCTCATCGTCCCTGGACTGACGGGACGCGCATTTTCCGATGCGCTTTGTACGTCGGCGCTGCTGCTTGGGTTGGCGGCGGCGCTGCCTGTCCTCCTCGACGTGGGGCGCGGCATTGGCGTGGGCGCGCGGATGGGCGACAGTGAGGCTGAACGGCGCGCCGCCTTGCAGACGGAACATCAACGTCGTGAGCAAGGCATAGTCATTACGTTTGTGCTGGCAGCAGCGACGTTTATTATCGCAATGATAAGCTTCTTGATCGGCTTATGGTGAGGGCATTATGGTCACTGTACCCATTCCGTTCGACAAAATCCAGGGTTGGCTCTTCGACCTGGACGGCACGCTGATGGACACCGACGACCAGGCCGTGGAATCGCTGGCGCGCCGGCTGAAGTTTCTGGGACAGGCGCGCGCGAATCAGGTCGCCCGGCGGTTGGTGATGGCCGGCGAGACGCCGATGAATTACGCGTTGACCGCGGTGGATATGGTGAGGCTGGATGCGGTGCTTTTCGGGTTCCAGCGCATGGTGGGCGGGCACACCAAACCCACGTTTCGCATCATCGCAGGCGTCAAACCGCTGTTGGCGCATCTGGCCGAACGCGCTAAACTTGCCGTCGTCTCGACGCGCTCCGAGGACGAAGCGCGCGAATTTCTGCGTCAGCACGATCTGACCGATTTCTTCACCCTCATCGTGACGCACGCGACGACCAAACGTCTCAAACCGCATCCCGAGCCGGTGTTTTACGCCGCGCAATATCTGGGACTGTCGCCGGACGTCTGCGCGATGGTCGGGGATACGCCGGTGGATGTGCTCTCAGGACGGCGCGCTGGCGCATGGACTGTCGGCGTGCTGTGCGGTTTTGGCGAGGAGGCCGAACTGCGGCGCGCCGGCGTGCATCTGGTGTTGCCCTCAACGGCGGATTTACTGGCACTGATGCGCGCGTAGTAACGACTTCAGTCGTTCTGTTTTACACGGCACAGCGACTAAAGTCGCTACTACCCCGGTTTTTACTGACACTGATGCGCGCGTAATAACGACTTCAGTCGTTCTGTTTTATATAGCACAGCGACTAAAGTCGCTACTACCCCGGTTAACGGTCTTCTTGACCGAACATTCGCCGCCACAGCTCTTCATCTTCTTTAGAGAGTGTGCTCTTTCCGTCTTCTTTGGCGGGAATGAGCTGTTGTTTGCGCTTCACCAGCCGGGCTTGCGACGGCTTCGATTTATCCGGCGCGGGCTTCTTTTTTCCCGGCGTGGTTTCCGTCTTTTCTGGCGGCTCAGGCGCGACTTCCGGTTCACCGCCGAAAATCTCCAGCCAGGTTTCGACTTCGTCGGCAGAAAGCCCACCGCGTTTGTTGACGGCCGGCGCTTTGGGGCGAGATGGCGGTGTTTGCGGCTTCGGTCTGGGTTTGGGCGGCGGCACATGGCTTTCCGGCGCATCGTGGAAGACTTCCAGCCAGGCATCCACCTCCTCTGCGGAAACCTCGGCGGGTTTTCCGGCGACGTTGCGCGGTTTTAGCCGCGGCGGCGTCTCGATACCCATTTGTTCGCCGATGGTGCGCGTTGTCCGCACCGGTTGGGCATCCGGCGTGGGGCGCTCTGGACGGCGCGGTGCTTGTGGACGCGGCCCGCGCGGCTTCTCCGGTTCCGGCGGCGCGGGAGCTGCCGGTGGTTCCGGCAGCGGGGCAGGTTCGGGAAACACCTCAAGCCACGTCTCGACTTCTGCTGCCGATACCCCTTCCGGTTTCTCCTTCTCCATTGCCAACGACTGGTTCAGCCGTTCTGCGAAATCCTGCGCGGTCAGCGTTTTCGCGCCGATCATCCGCGCGTTATCCAGCACCTCCCGGTCAGAAGAGATCACCGTCCAGTTCGGCGCGTCGGGCAGATCAGAGAGCCGCTCCTTGATGATACGGTCGGCGGTGCTGCGATATTTCGCGGCGAAGACGACGCGCACTTCCGGCGTTGAAAGCACCCGCGACGCCCCGCCCGGAATCCCACCGTCGAAAATGACAATGGCCTTGCGCCGCACGCGCCCTGTCCAGGCGCGCAGCTTCATCACCAGTTTGGCTTCGTCGTCGGGGTCTTCCAGGTCAATATCCGGCAGCGCCGCGATCACGTTATGTCCGTCAATCAAAAAAGGCATAGCAACCTCTGTCGAGTCTTGGTCGTAGTATTATAGCGCAATTTGCGCGGCATGATTTGCGGCTTACGCTACCCTGGCTATAATTCTATTAAATCCGTTGAGCAAGGAGGTACTATGTCCGACGAGAAAATGCAATACCCGGAGCGCGCTCGTGATATCAGCACGTTAATGGGCTGGCTCAAAGACTTTTTCGGCCAGTTCCGTCTGGCCTGGGAGTTGTTGTGGGATGATCGAGTTCCATTTGTGACGAAGATCATTCCAATCCTGACTGTCCTTTACGTGATCTCGCCGGTCGATCTTGTCCCTGGAACGGTAGTGCCGGGACTGGGACAGTTGGATGACCTGGCGATTTTCCTGATCGGGATGCGGCTCTTTGTTGATGTATGCCCGCCGACCCTGGTGGCCGAGCACAAGCAGGAAGACACGCAGCCTGAAATCGGCGTGACCATCCCTGCCGCAGAACAGACGCCGTCCGTCACATGGACGCCGCCGGTGGGGCAGATCATTGACCTGGAAGCCAAAGTGGTCTCCGACGCGCAGCCGCTCCCCGATTCGGAAGTGGCCCCCAACGCGGGCGACAAATCCAAAGGGCCTGTCCCCCCCGTGTGGTAGCATGAAAACGCTCATCGAATGTGTCCCCAACTTCAGCGAAGGCCGGCGCGCCGATGTGATCGCGGCCATCGTCGCGGCGCTGCGCGCTGTGCCCGCAGCGCGGGTGTTGGACGTAGAATCTGACGCAGACCACAACCGCTCGGTGGTGACGCTGGTAGGGCCGCCGGGCGCGGTGCAGGAGGCCGCGTTCCAGGGAATCAAGACCGCGGCGGCGCTCATTGACCTGGACGCGCATCGCGGTGAGCATCCCCGGCTGGGCGCGACGGACGTGGTGCCGTTCATCCCCATCAGCGGCGCGACGATGGCGGATTGCGTGGCGCTGGCCCGCGATTTGGGCCGCCGCGTGGGCGAGGAACTGGGCATCCCGGTGTACCTCTACGAGCAGGCGGCGTTGCGCCCGGAGCGCGTCAACCTCGAAGACGTGCGGCGCGGCGAATACGAGGCGCTCAAGGCCGAAATCGGCAAGAACCCCGCCCGCGACCCGGATTTCGGGCCGGCGGCGGTGGGCAAGGCCGGGGCGACGATCATCGGGGCGCGGCCCTTCCTGGTGGCTTACAACGCTTACCTCAACACGGATAACGTCGGCATCGCGCAGAAGATCGCGCGGGCGTTGCGCCATTCCAACGGCGGCTACCGCTATGTCAAGGCGATGGGACTACTCGTCGCGGGGCAGGCGCAGGTTTCGATGAACCTGACTAACTTCCCGCAAACGCCCATCCATCGGGTGATGGAAACGCTGCGCAGCGAGGCCGCCCGTTATGGCGCGACGGTCACGCACACCGAACTGGTCGGCCTGATCCCGCAGCAGGCGTTGGTGGATGCGGCGCAGTGGCATTTGCAACTTGATCTCTTTGAACCGGGGCAAATCCTGGAGAACAAACTCGCGGCGTTAGATGAAGGCGCGCCGGTCGGCTTTTTGGACGCGGTGGCGGCGAACACTCCCGCGCCCGGCGGCGGCGCGGTGGCGGCCCTGGCGGGTGCGCTGTCGGCGGCGCTCGTGGCGATGGTCGGGCGGCTGACGGTGGGCAAACGCCGTTACGCCGACGCGCAGGACGCGATGACCGAGGCCGTGGCACAAGCCGAAAAGCTGCGCGCAAGACTCACCACCGCGATGGACGAAGATAGCGCCGCGTTTAACGCCGTGATGTCAGCTTACAGACTGCCCAAAGTCACCGAGGAAGAAGGACGCGCCCGCGACGCGGCGATTCAGGGAGCCACAATCCACGCCATCGAAGTCCCGCTGGCGACGGCGCGGGCGGCGCTTGCGGCGCTGGAACTCGCGCTGCGCGTCGCCAGCCAGGGCAACGTCAACGCCGCTTCCGATGCCGCTACCGCCGCGTGGATGGCGATGGCAAGTCTCCAGAGCGCGGCGCTCAACGTGCGCGTCAACGTCGCCAGCCTCCAGGAGACGGCGCAGAAGGCGGTCTGGCTCGCCGAACTGAGCGCGATGGACACGCGCGCGCAGACGCTGCTTAAAGAGGTGCAAGCCATCGCGGCGCAGCGCGCGGGGATATAAACGGCTAATCTCTGGACGCTGATTTTCGCAGATACACGCAGATCATCCGCAAAATAACGCCAAGCCCCACTTCGTCGTGGGGCTTGGTGTTGTGTCTTACGCTTCCAGCGTCAGTTCCAGCCGTTTGTTGATGCGGCCTTTGCTCTTGTAGTCGCTGATGCGGATGGGGCCGACTTCCTGAGTGTTCGCCACGTGCGTGCCGCCGTCGGCCTGGACGTCCAGCCCGACGATGGCGATGATGCGCACGACGGTGATGCCCGGCGGCAGCAGGTTGATCTTGGTGCGGATGAGGTCGGGGTGCAGGTCGGCCTCGGCGCGCGGGAGGAAGTCAACGCGCACGGGATGCGCCGCGGCAACCTCGGCGTTGATCTTGACCTCGATCTCGTCCACCAGCTCGCGCTGCAAGTTCTCGAACTCGAAGTCCAGCCGGCCTTGCAACGGCTGCATGTTGCCGCCGGTCACTTTCGCGCCGTAGTCGCGCCAGACGACGCCGCACAAGATGTGCAGCGCCGTGTGCGTGCGCATCAGCACGTAACGGCGCTCCCAGTGGAGGACGCCCTGTACGCGCGTCCCCACCTGGGGCGGCGCGCCCTCGAGGGTGTGCCAGATCAGGTCATCCTGCCGCCGCGAGGCGATGACCGGCCAACGCGCCTCGCCTACCTGCAAAAATCCGAGATCGTGGGGCTGCCCGCCGCCGCCGGGGTAGAAGGCGGTCGCGTCCAGCGCCACCTCCTGCCCCTCCACGGCGAGCACGGCGGCATCGAAGGTTTTGCAATAGGCGTCTTTTTGAAAATACGATTCGGTGCGCATAACGGGTTACTCCTCATCAAACCTGTCCAATGTTGATAACGCGCGCGGGCCGGTCTCCTGACCGCGCCCGCGCAAGTCTCTTACAACTTACGTTTTACGTTTTACTACTTACGTTTAACTACACCTCAGCCAGGCGACTCTTGAGGTAGGCGATGTTTTCCACCGGCGTTGGGTCGGCGTTGTTGAGCGCCGCGAGGTAGTAGGAGACGAAGTCGTTGAAATGGATCAGGCTGAACATCTGCGCGAGCGGCGTCGCGCCCTCGCCGCAGACTTCGTGCAAGGCGGTGTTGTTGCGGCGCACCAGATCGCCGGTCACATTGTAGCGCACTTGCACCCGTGGATGGTCGAAGGAGGAGCGCAGGAAGATCACCGCGACATTGTCAATGGCGGCCTGCGGATGGCCCAGACCAACCACCAGGTTGTGGTTCAGTTCGGGCATATCCTCCCACAAGCCCCACTGCTTGGAGTTCTCGTTGAACTGGCCCTTCCAGCGACGCGCGACCGGCGCGAGGAATCCCGAACCGAAGATTGCGGGGATTTTCCCGTAGAGCGCCAGCGCCCATTGCTTGGCTTTGTTCGCGTCGGTGGGGACTTCTGAGACCAGACCGACTTGCATGGCCGTCATTTGCGCGACCGCTTGCTCAAGTTCGCTTGCGGCGTCCGGATAAAAGCCGAGACGGCACGCCAATCCGAGCAACAGCACGAACGAGTAGCCCACGCCGGCGCGCGGTTGTCCCTCAAAGGCGAAGCGCCAGGTGGGGATGCCGGCTTTTTCGGCGATGGCGGCGATTTTGCCGCCCGTGCTGATCGCCAGCAAGCGCGCACCGCGCTCCTGCGCCTGGGCGAAGGCGCTCAACGTCTCCTCCGTGTCGCCAGATTTGCTGGAACCGATCACCAGCGTATCCGGCCCGGAGACGTAGTGCGGCAGGGTGTAGCCGCGCACGACTTCGACCGGAACCGCGCCGGTTTCGGCCATCAATCCGCCGAGCAAGTCCGCGCCGATGGCCGAGCCACCCATCCCCAAAACGACGATGCGCCGCACCTGCCGGTACTCGTCGGGCAGCGGCGACGCCTGGGCGATGCGCCACGCATCCTGGACGTGCAGGGGCATCGCTTTGATTTTCCCCTGCATCAGGCCAGGATCGAAAGTCGGGTAACCTGATAAATCATCCAATTGAAAAGTCATCGCTATTCTCCTCTTTATGAATTGTTATACGAACATCAAGCCGCATCAGCCGACGCTGCCTGAGTCTCCACATTATAAATGTCGCGGCGCGACCAGCCGGACAGCGCCGCCACCTCGCGCGCCGCCTGCGACCGCGAAAGCCCACTGCCGATGCGTTCCGCCAGGGCTGCGCGCACCCGGTCGCCGTCCCACCGTGCTGCATCGGCCGGCGCGCCGGCGATCACGAGCGTATATTCGCCGCGCGGCGGAATCTCCGCGATGCGCGCGAGTGCGCCGTCCACGTCGCCACGCCAGACTTCTTCATAGTGCTTGGTCAACTCGCGGCACAAGGCGATGGCGCGGTTGCCCAGGGTAGCGCGCAACGTCTCCAATGTCGCTTGCAGACGATGCGGCGCTTCGTAGCACACCAACGTCGCCCGGAGCGCCGCCACTTCGGTCAGGCGCGCCTCCCGCTCGGATTTCTTGCGCGGCAGAAATCCCAGGAAGCAGAACGAATCTGTCGGCAGACCCGCAACGACCAGCGCCGCCGTGTGCGCCGATGGGCCGGGAACCGGAACCACCGGGATTTGCCTGGCGACGGCGGCCTGGATCAGCGGGTAGCCGGGATCGGAGATGCCGGGCATACCGGCCTCCGAGATCAAAGCCACGTCGCCAGAGGCCAGCGCCTCCACAATCGTCCCTATTTTGTAACGTTCATTGCCCTCAAAGAAAGAGGTCACCGGCGTTTTGATGCCGTGCCGATCCAATAAAATGCGCGCTGTGCGGGTGTCCTCCGCCGCAATCAACTGCACGTCCTGGAGGATGCGCAACGCCCGCAGCGTGATGTCCTCCAGATTCCCAATGGGCGTGCCGACGATGTAAAGTGTGCCCATCTGGTGGTTAATGATTCTTGGTGAAAACGATCTTCGCCCACGACTTCGAGCAGAAGCCGGGGAAGTTCAAAACAATCTCCTCAGACACAGGCGGGTGATTCGGATTATCCTTTGCATGAATCTGCACACGGAAGACGCCATTCAGTTCCTGCGGATAGTTGAGGAAGAACTGTTCCCAACCCGAGTCGCCATAATTTTGCTTGTCGCCGGAGTTGACGACGACATCAATGCCACCGCCCCACACGTGGATGGGATAGCCGCGCAGCGCATTGCCATCAATATCAACGACGGTGCCGGCGACGCCCACCCAGTTGCAGCCATAGACCGGCGTTTCGTAGGTCAACTCGTAGGTGAAGGGCCAGGGCGAACGCGTGACACGCGGCGTCGGCGTCTCGGTGGGCGTCTGTGTGGGCGACGGCGTGATCGGTGTGGGCGGCAAAGGTGTGCGGGTGGGCGTCGGCGTGAAGGTGGCCGGCGGCGTCGGCGTGATGGTGGGCGTGTTGGTCGGTGTCCAGGTGGGGACAGGCGACCGCATCGGTGTCGGCGTCGGCGTGTTGGTGGCGACGGCGACGACTTTCTGTGGCGGCGGCGGGAAGGGGTTGAACGATATATAGGGGTTGATGGCGATCAGGATGTAGCACAGGCCGATGATGACGGTCAGGCCGAGCATAACCAGACTCAAAATGTTGAACAACCGATCCCTTTGGCCCATAATGCCCTCCTATGGCGTGGACGAAACGAAACGTTGAATGTCCGCCGCTGCGCGCAATCCTTCCAACCACGCGCGGGAAGCCTTTTCGCGCAGCAGGCGCAAGTTCTCGGGGTCAATCTCCATATCGGGAACTTTTTCGACGACCTGAACGATATGGTATCCCATGCTGCTCTGGATAACGTCGCTGATCTGTCCCGGCTGCAGGGTGAAGGCCGCGGCTTCGACTTCCGGCGCGGTCAAGATGCCCTGCGGGAAGTATCCCAGGTCGCCGCCGGTGTCGCGGGTACTGGTATCCAGCGAGTAGGTACGCGCCAGGGTCACGAAGTCTCCCCCGGCCTGAAGTTGGCTGAGAATTTGACGCGCTTCTTCTCCCGTGTTGACGAGAATGTGCCGCGCGTGGATGTGCTCACCGTGACTGGGTACGCTCTCCACGGCCCGGTTTGCCATGGTTGTCGCAATGGTATCGCTGCGCAGGCGCTTGCGGAAATCTTCCAGGGACATCCCTTGATCCACGAGCCACTGTTGGAAGGCGTCCTCGCCGGTATCGGCGCGGAGGGATGCGATGGTGGCGTCGAGTTCTGCGTCGCCGACTGTGATGCCGGCTGCGCTCGCCGCCTGCTCGATGAGCAGTTGGTTGATCAGCATTTCGAGAACCAGCTCGCGGCCTTGCGCCAACGCCTCTTGACCCTCGGCAGTGGCCGCGTCCTGGCCGGCCGCCGCCATAGAGGCAGCGTAGAGCGCGACTTCGCGCTCATAATCCGCGAGGAGAATGGGCTGCCCGTTGACCAGGGCGGCCTGCGGCTCCGGGGTCGGCGACGGCGTCATGGTTGGCGGTTCCGGCGTACTGGTGCTCACAGCCGGTATGGGCGCACTCGGCACGGTCGGGGTGAGGGGATCAGTACACGCAGTCAAGACAAGCAGTCCGAGCAGGATCGGCCACACCCATATTCGCGTTCGTCTCATCCAGTTTCCTCCTGCCAAAGATCGCCCGGTCGCCCAGGCAATCCTTGCTTCTAGGTTTACGCAGTCACTCAAGATGACTTCTTTCTCATTATAGACTGAGGCGTAGTTAATGCAATTTTACCACAAGCGCATTTGCTCCGAGGCGCAAAGCGACCTATAATCGTTAGTAGAAGCCATCAAAAAGTGTGCGCGAAGAAGGTGGAGCCATGAAAATTACAACGCTATTGTTCGCTATTGTGCTCGGAGTGAGCGGTGTGCTGCTGCTCTTCGCTTTGCCCGGCGCGGCGCAAATCCCGGCGACGCCGGCTCTGGTGCGCATTGATCTCGCCGGCGCCGACGATCTCACGCGCATCGCGGCGCTGGATGCGCCCGTCTACGCGCATCTCACCACGCCCTCCACCGCTTATCTCCTGGCTGTGCTCACTCCCGACGCGCAAAAGCAGGTTGCGGCGCTCGGCTTTGCGCCAGTCGTGCTCGATCCCGATGCCACGGGCGCGCTCTATTACCTCATCGAAAGCGATGGCCGTCAGACGATGGCCTCCATCACTTCAGTGTTCACCATCTTTTACAACGACGGTCGCCAGGCTGTGGGGCGCGTGCGCGACGGCGTGACCCTCGCCAGTCTCGACACGTTGGCGGCGCGCATCAAGCCGCTGCTCGATCCTATCGTGCTCGCGCCGCGCGCGACCGGCGCGATTCCCACGGCGCCGCTCTACGATCCGCTCGTCGCCGACCTGCTCACCCGCGTCACCACCGAGACGGTCAGGGGCTACAACGGTGGCTTGAGCGGCGAGTGGGCGGTGACCGTCGGCGGCGCATCTTACGTGTTCACGACCCGCTATACCTACAGTGGCGTCCCCATCGCCAAAGCCACGCAGTACGTCTACGAGCACATGCAATCTCTGGGCTACGCTGTGCGTTACCATAACTATACCTTGTCGGGTTACAACGTGCGCAACGTCATCGGCGAAAAGAAAGGGCTGATGCACCCCGACAAGATCGTACTGCTCACCGCGCATCTGGATTCACGGGCGGCTGTCGCGCCGCACAATCCCGCGCCCGGCGCGGACGATAACGCCAGCGGCGCGTCGGCGTTGCTCGTCGCGGCGGATCTGCTCGCCGGTCTGGACTTCGATTACACCATTCGCCTGGTCTTCTTCACCGGCGAGGAGCAGGGGATGTGGGGCAGCTACTATTACGCCACCGAGGTGTACAATGCGCGCGAAAATATCCTTGGCGTGCTCAACTTCGACATGATCGCCTGGGATGCTAAAGACGGGCCGGATATGGACCTGCATTCCAACAAGCCCACCGTTGCCGACGATTCTGATGCTCTGGCCGGTCTCGTTGCTGCCGTCATTGACGTGTACGACCTGGGATTGACCCCGCAAATCGTCAAGAACGGCGCGACTTTCTCCGATCACTCGCGCTTCTGGGACAAAGGGTATGCTGCCATCATGGGCATCGAGAATTACTACAATCCCGCCGAAGCCACCGCCGAACCGCGCGACTGGAACACCAATTACCACACGGTCAACGACCGGCTCAGCACGCTCAACCTCACGTATTTCCGCGAGTACGCGCGCGCCGCCATCGCCGCCTTCATCCATCTCGCCGAACCACTGCGCGCGATCAGCGGCACGGTGATGTCGCGCGAAACGATCATGCTGCCCTTGCCCGCGACCGTGACGGCGGTGGGGACGCCCGGCGTATTCAGCGCCACGGCGACCGTCTCCGGCGTGTACGCGCTCAAGCTGCCCGGCGGACGCTACACCGTCACCGCTGCGCTGCGCGGCTACTATCCACAGACCTTCACCGACGTCGCCGTCCTGACGGGAACGGGCGCGCGGCTGGATTTCGCCCTTCTTCCCATCCCCGCGTTCATTGTCGAAGGGAACGTCACCGATGGGGATAGCGGCAACCCGTTGAGCGGCGTGGTGCGGATTGCTGACGGGCAGACGATTCCCGCGCCGGCGGGTTTCTACAGCACAACCCTCTACAGCGGCAGTTACGTGATGACGGCGGATGCGCCGTTCCACTGGCCGCTTGCTCGCGCCGTCACCGTGGATCGCAACCAGCGCCAGGACTTCGCGCTGAGACCGACGCCGTGCTTGCTCGTCATTGACGATGACTTCGACAACGAGGGCCGCGCTTACGACGATCAGACATACTACACGCGGACACTGGAAAGTCTGCACGTGAGCTACGACCTGTGGTCTGTGCCCGACGACGCCGACGGTCCCTCGTTGGATACCTTACGACGTTATCGCGGCGTGGTCTGGCTCACCGGGCGCGATTGGGATTTCACACTCACGGCGGCGGATCAGGCTGCGCTCATCGCTTACCTCGACGGCGGCGGCCGGCTCTTCGTCAGTGGGCAGGACATCGGCTGGGACATTGCCCGCGTCGCCGAACCGCCCTTCTATCGGGATTATCTGCACGCCGACTACCTGCGCGACGACAGCACATACGACACGTTGGAAGGCGCGGGCTTCCTCAGTGGCATCACGGTGACGATCTCGGGTGGGGACGGCGCCAATAACCAGGAGTTCCCAAGCGACATCGCTGTGGTTGGGGACGGTACGGGCGTCTTCCGCTACATCGCCGATGGCGATTGGGCCGCCACGGCCTACGCCAATGAAACCTACCGGGTCGTGTACTTTGCGTTTGGCTTTGAGGGCATCAACACCGTCACCGACCGGCAAAAGGTGATGGCTTATGTGTTGCATTATCTCGATCCGTGCGGGCTGCCGCCACTCTATGCTTTCGCGCTGGAAGGCAACACATTGCGCATCGGCGTACCCGGACAGACGGTTATGCACCCGATTAACCTGCTCAACACCGGGATGTTATCCGACGCCTACGATCTGACGCTCGGCGCGGCTGCCTGGACGACGCATCTGGGGATTCCCCTCGGCGGCACTGTGATTTTGCCGGTCACGCGCACGCCGCTACTGGCTCCGCAAGAACGCCTCGCCCTGGCGTTGAGCGTGACCATCCCGCCCACGGCGACGTTCCAGGCTTACGATCAGGTCACGGTGACGGCAACCTCGATTTTCAGTCCGGTGCATAGCGCGACCACGACGCACCGCACCATCTCTGGCAGCCAGGTTTATCTGCCGCTCGTGCTGCGCCAGTGAACCGCGAAAAGTGTTTTGCATCGAGGTTGCGCACTTCTTCAATTGCGTTATGATAGTAAGATAAGAGTAAGAGGCGGAGAGAATCATGAGCGCATCACATATTTTGATCTTCAGCGAAGACGCCACGGTGGCTCAGGAGTTGCTGAGCCTGCTGCCAGCGGAAGCGACTGTGCTGCACGTGGCGACGGTTGATGCGCTGCGTCAGGCGCTGCGAGCGCGGGAATGTACACTGCTGGCGCTCTATCTCTCCGAGTACAATGAGACGCGCGTCCACGACGCTCTGCGCGAATCCCTGGAGAATGTATCGCTCGTGCTCGTCACTGCGACCTCAGCCCCTGCGTCGTTGATCAATATCCTCTTGGAGAACAATCTGCAGGCGCTCATCGAGTATCCTTTCAAAGCGCAAAAAGTGCGTGAGACGATAGCCGTCGCTCTGGCGCGCGCGCAGAGGCACGCTTCTCGCCAACACCTGAAAGACAATCTAACCGAGGTGAACCGGCAACTCAACCAACGCCTTCAGGAAATCAACGCCCTCTACGTTGTGGGAAAGTCCGTCACCTCCTCGCTTGACGTGGAGGAAATCCTGGAACGCATTGTCACGGCTTCGGTCAACCTCACGCAGGCGGAAGAGGGCTTTATCCTCTTGACGAAAGAGGATAAGCTGTATCTGCGCGTGTCAAAGAATATGAACGAGGACGTTGCTAAACGCTTCTGCGTTGAAGCCTCGGATCCTATCGCTAAGCAGGTCATCCGTTCTGGCAGACCCGCTATGCTGCACCGCAACACGAAAATCGCCACCGGCTATCTGGTGCGCGCGTTGTTGTATGTACCGATCCATGCGCCCGGACAAGGCACGATCGGGGTTTTGGGCGTGGTCAGCCTGATGGGAGATCGCACGTTCACCGAGAACCACGTCTTCACGCTCTCCGCCATCGCCGACTTCGCCGCCATCGCCCTCGAAAACGCGCGCCTCTTTGCCATCGTCGAAGCCGAACGCTCCCGCTTGAGCGCCATCCTGGAACACGCCGCCGAAGCCATCCTGGTCACAGATACGGACAACCGTTTGTGGCTGTGGAGCGACAGCGCCGCCGCGAACTTCGGGATCACGCCGGCGGCGCAGGGCCAAACAGTCGAAAGCTACATCCAGAATGCCTACGTCCGCGAGCTTTTTGCGCGCAGCAACGAGGGCAATGCGATTCTGCGCACCGAAGTTGATCTGGAGGATGGGCGTATCTTTAACGCGCAGTTGAGTTCCATTGATCACATCGGGCGGGTGGCGGTGATGCAGGACATCTCCCACCTCAAGGAACTGGATCGGATCAAGTCTGAGTTCGTGTCCACCGTCTCGCACGACTTGCGCACACCGCTCACCACCATTCAGGGGTACGTCGAACTACTGGAACGGGTTGGTCCGCTCTCGGAAATGCAAAAAGACTTCATTAACAAAGCGATGAGCAGTCTGAGCCATATCACGGCTTTGATCAGCGACCTGCTGGACATCGGGCGCATCGAGGCCGGCTATGACCTGGAAATGCATCCCTTGCGCATCAACGACATCATTCAACAATCCATTGACGCGCACATGATGCACGTCAAGCAAGCGGCGTTGCATGTTCACACCGACATCGTGGATGAACCGCTGTGGGTGATGGGCAATGGACACCGGATACGCCAGGTCATTGATAACCTGATCAGCAATGCGATCAAGTACAATCACCCCGGCGGTTTTATCAGAGTTACCGTGCAGCCTGACGAAGATCACCTTATCGTGGGCGTCGAAGATAACGGCATCGGCATCCCGCTCAAAGAACAGCCGAAGATCTTTGAACGCTTCTATCGCGTGCAGAGCCAGGAAACTGGCGACATTGGCGGCACCGGTTTGGGGCTATCTATCGTCAAATCGGTCATTGAAAAGCACAAAGGGCGCGTCTGGGTGCGCAGTTATCCGGGGAAGGGAAGCACTTTCGCCTTTATTCTCTCCCTGTGCGAGCCGCCAACCGTCGAAGACAACTGAGCGCCTATCCACCACTGTTAGGGGAGATTTGATGGTTAAACCTTTAATTGCTATCGTCGGACGGCCCAATGTTGGGAAGTCCACCCTGTTCAACCGCATCGTCGGCGAGCGCCGAGCGGTGGTCAGCGACATACCGGGCACCACGCGCGACCGCATTGTCGCCCCGGCGGAGTGGAACGGCATCAGCTTTCTCGTCGTGGATACAGGCGGCATTGAAGTCCTGCCGCCAAACGTTGACAAGGGACTGCGTCCCATTCCCGATGCGCCGCTGTTGGAAGACTCCGTCCCGTTCATCCCGCTGATTCGCGCGCAGGCCGAAATCGCTATCGAAGAAGCGGATCTGATCCTTTTCCTTACCGACGCTACCACCGGCCTCACCGGCGCAGACCAAGAGGTCGCCGATCTGCTGCGGCGCTGCGAAAAGCCGGTGTTGGTCGTCGCCAACAAGGCCGATAACGAATACCGGGATCAGCAAGCCCTGGAATTCTACGAGTTGGGCATGGGTGAAGTGTACCCGGTATCTTCCATCCACGGCACAGGCGTCGCCGATTTGTTGGATATTGTCGTAGATATGCTGCCTCCCGTCGAGCCGGAAGCCGAAGCCGCCGACGAAGCCATCCACGTAGCCATCCTCGGGCGTCCAAATGTGGGGAAGTCGTCGCTGCTCAATAAGTTGCTCGGCGAGGAGCGCGCCATCGTCAGCCCGGTGTCTGGCACGACCCGTGACGCGCTGGACACCGCAATGGAGTGGGAAGGGCACAAAGTTGTGCTCATTGATACTGCCGGTATCCGCCGGCGCGGGAAAATTGATCCCGGCGTGGAAAAATACAGCGTCCTGCGGGCAGCGCGCGCGCTTCAACGCACCGACGTTGCCTTGCTGTTGATTGACGCCACCGAGGGAATCACCGCGCAGGATACCCACGTCGCCGGGATGATCGCCGATGAAGGCGTCAGCGTTGTGGTCGTCGTCAACAAGTGGGATGCCGTGGACGCCGAAACGCGAGCCAGACGTCAGGACTTTGAGATGCAGGTGCGCGAAGGGTTGAAGTTCCTCAGCTATATCCCGGTGCTCTTTGTCTCGGCGCTCACCGGCCTGCACGTCAACCAGGTTCTGCCGGCGGCCTTGGATGTGGTTGAGGCGCGCTATCAACGCCTGCCCAGTGGACAGGTCAACGATCTCATCCGCACTGCAATGGCGGAGCACCCGGCGCCAAGCAAAAAGGGCCAGCGGCTCAAAGTGTTCTACGTCACCCAGGCCGAAGTGGCTCCCCCGACCTTTATTTTCTTTGTCAACGATCCCGAATTGCTGCACTTTTCGTATCAGCGCTTCCTGGAGAATTGTATCCGTGAGGCTTATCCCTTTCCCGGCACACCTATTCGCATGAATTTTCGCCGGCATCGGGCGAAGAACAGGTCAAAAACCAAGAAATAGTGTACTCGTCAGGATGATATTGAACAACCGCCAAGTCGCCAAGGACACCAAGAAATCCTAAAAACTTGGCGCGCCTGGCGTCTTGGCGGTAGAAATGGGCACGCTCCAGGTGTTCAATATCCTTCTGACCAGTACAAAAATCAAGAAGTAGCGCGTCAAGGAGGCGTTCCGTATGTCCCTGCCGCACCCGGAATTGCGCGTTGAGATTCGCAAGTTGGGCAATAAATACTTCGCCGTAACCAAGCTGGGGAACGGTCAGGAAGTCTGCACCAACGAATTTCAGCACGATCCCACTGGCACGACCCATCTGGGCCCGTTGTGGCTGTTGGAACGCGGCGCGCTGTCTCCTGATGAACTGTCCAAGTCGGGCGCGCTCCCCGGCGGCAGGGCAAGCGAAGGGCAAGTGGCCGTCTACGGACAGCGCCTTTATGCCTACCTCTTTGGCAAAGGGAAAAAGTTGCAGGCATTCTTGAAGGCCAATCCCGATTACCGTCAGGCCCATTTGATCCTGTCCTTGCATCCCGACGTCGCATCATTGTGGCGCTTGCCGTGGGAATACCTCCACGATGGCGATGATTTTGTCTGCCTGAATGGCGAACTGCGCCTCAGCCGCCTGCCCGAAGAACTGCTCCCGTTGTCTCTGCCGCCGGCGCCTTCTCCTTTGCGCATCCTGTTTATCATTGCCGCCCCTGAAGATCAGAAAGCGTTAGATGTGGAGCGTGAGCTGGCGGTGATTCAGGACGCGCTCGAAGATCACATCTGCGCCGGGCGTCTTGTGATGGATGTGTTGGACGAGGCCACGCTGCCCGCGCTGCAGGATGCGCTCCGACGCCAACCGTACTATGGCCTTCACTACGTCGGCCACGGGACATATACCTACAAGCAGCAGCGTGGCTTCCTGTGCTTTGAGAAGCGCAGCGGCGAGACCGAATTGGTGGGCGCCGAACATCTCAAATCGGCGCTGGACAGCGCCGCAAGCCTGCGGATGATCGTCGCTGCCGCGTGCCAGAGCGCGCAAATCGGTGTGCTGGACGCTTTCGACAACGTTGCGTCTGGACTGCTACAACTCGGCGTTCCGGCTGTTCTGAGCGCGCCCACCAGCCTGACCGATGATTCGGCCATCGCGTTGCTCCACGCTTTTTATGGGCGACTGGCAGAGGGCCAGTCCCCCGTCGCCAGTCTTTATGACGCCCGGCTGGCGCTCAAAGAAGTGGATGACGGGCGGCTTGCCGAGCGCCGCCGCTTCGACTGGGGCGTTCCGGCGCTTTACCTGCGCGCGCAGGACACACGCCTGGTTGATCCCGCCATAGAAGCTGTGCAAGCTGCGCCTACGTGGGTCAGAAATATCGGCGGACTGGCGCTCCCCTACCATTTTGTGGATCGGCGCCCCGAATTACACACCTTGCGTCACGCGCAACAGGAATCCATCCGCGTCTTGTCGCTGTGGGGCGGCCACGGCAGCGGAAAAAGCGTCCTGGCCGCCGAGTTCATCGCTTATTCCGCCCTCGGCGCGGAGGATGTGTTGATCGTCAGGTGCCGCGAACTGATCGAACCGGCGCTTGCGCTGGAGAAAATCGCCGAGTTCTGGCGCTCTCGCCAAACCGAGGCGTGCATCAACGCCGCCGCGCTGCTGCTGGATAGCCGCCGCGATCCGGCTGAACGCGCGCGCGCGGCGGCGCAGATGGTAGACGGACGTCCTGCTATGATCGTTTTTGACGACCTGGATGCATGGTTCGAGACGCCGGCGACGCCTGATAACTCCACTCCGGCGTTCATCGCGGACAAAACCATGCGGCCAATCTTACAAGGTCTTATCTCCTCGCACGGCAGCACGGCCTGCCTTTTCACCGCCAATCGGCGCTGGTCTGAGGTGGCAGCAATGCCGGCCGGACAAAAGCAGGAAATCCACATCACAACTCTGACCCCACGTCATGCTGTCCTGCTGATGAACACGCTGCCGCGCATCGGCAAGGAATCTTTGACCGCTAAACTGGATGTTTACCGGCTCTTGAGCGGGCATCCCGAAACGTTAAAATTGCTGGATGGCTGGCTTGCCACAGGTCACAGCCTCCAGGACTTACGCAGCAATCCGCCCATCACACCGCACGACACTGCGGCATGGCAACAGTATTTCCTCGATGCCATTCTTGACAGCCTCGATCCCGGCGAACACGATGCCGTCATCACGCTGGCAGTCTACGGGCGAGCATTCGGCGCCGACCTGATGACACGCTTGACGCGCATCACAGAGAAGTACGCTGTACCGTTGCTCGAACGTTGGGAAAAGCTCGCTCTGGTGCAGCCCCATCACGTCGAAAATGGCGCCCTCTGGTACAGCTTTCATCCTGTCGTGCGTGACCATATCCTTGAGAGCATGAGCGACGACGCGCGCGCCGTTTTCCACACGCGGATTGCAGCGCATTATGGCGCGCCTTTTATGGACGAAGCGCGCCGCCGTATTGTGGCGCGCAACGTCACCACCTGGTCTGAAGAACGTCTTGAGTGGCTCGCCCGTGACAGCAACGGTATCCTCGGCATGTGGGTGCGGCAGACACAGAATCCTGAACATGCCCGACGCACGATGCGTGACGCGCTCGCCTGGCAATTTCACCTCTTCAGAGCCGGAAAAAGCGAGGCTGCCGCGCACATCGTCCGTACCATCGTCCCGGTGCTCAACCGGTGGGGGCAGCACGATTTATCCGAGGCACTCTTGCAGCGCAACATCGCCGTTTCCGCCGGGCCGGAGCGCGCTCCCAGTATGGATGATCTGGCGACCCTGTACCTGGATCGCGGGCATCTCGACGAGGCATTGTCGGTTTACGAAGAAGTGTATCACATGCTCGAAGCGCAAGGGACTAAAGAACAAACGGCCCACATCCTCCGAAGAATTGCCGGGACTTATCAACAATTGGGCGATGGCCCGCAGGCGATTCAGAAATACGAGGCTGCCCTGCAGATTATGCGCGAGACCGGCAACGAAAACGGCGAAAGTCTGTGCCTGTACCAACTCTCCGCGTTATACCGGCAGATGGGCGATTATGCGCGCGCGCTGGCGTGCAGCCAGGCTGCCGAAGCGCTCTACGCCAAACTTGGCAATCGCGCGGGCGCGGCAGCGGCGTTGTACGAACAGGCGATCAGCCTTAAACGCACCGGTCGCCCGGATCAAGCTCTGGAATATCTGCGCAAAAGCTTCGAGATTACGCGCGACATCGGGGATGAAGCGTTAGCCATCAACGTGCTGCAGGAGATCAGCGTGCTGCACCGGGATAACGGACGGCTTGACGCGGCCATTGAGGCGTCGCGCAAGGCCGTGGAACTGTGCAACCGCGTTGATGCGCGCAAGGCCGCGCCCGTGCTGGAATACCTGGGGAAGCTCTACGAGCAGCGCGGCGATATGGATAACGCCGCCGCAGCCCGACGCATTGCGCTGTCATAGCGTTATTTGACCGTGAGCGTCTCCACCGGCGCGCGCCCATCGGGGATTGGCGCGCCGTTTGCGTCGTAGAGCGGGATGCGCGGCCCGCGCTCCGCATCGTACAGCCCCACGAACACAGTGTATGTTCCGGCAGGCGCACCGGCGGATAGCGTCAGCGTGTGCGTATCCACGATAATCTGTCCCGCCACCCACGACGTTGTCGGCGCGCCGCCCGCCTCCGGCCAACTGTCGGATTGCGCCCAGACTCGCCCATCCGCCCCGACGACGTGAACGAATACGGTATAATCCCGGTCGGCGGTGCCCGTAGCTTGCGCGTACAGCGTTACATCAAAGGTCTCGCCTGGCGCGAGCGTGCTGCGGCTGATGTCGCCCCCGGCCAGACGTGCGAAATCGCCCACCGCCACGTCCAGGGGTATTTGTGGTTGTTGCGGCAACGCAAAACGCCGGGCGCGCTGGCGGATCGTTACTTCGCCGAGGACGAATTCCTCCCCTGGCTCAATCGCCATGGCGAGCGCGCAAGTTCCTTCGGGCAACCGTGGATCAATGCGCGGCGCGTACTGCGCGATATAGCGGTGGCCTTCACGCCACGTCGCCGGAGCGGAAGGCGCTAACGGCAAGACGCCTTCGGCGCTGACATTACCCGCGCACGTCAGTTTCCAGCGCAGTGTGTCCGGCGGATTGCCAGGCAGACGTTCCCACGCTAGGCGGAAAGGCAGTTGTCCCCCGGCCCAGACTTCCACCGGAAGCGTCCCCGCGCCGAGCAAACGCAGCCCAGTGAAGTCATCAACCGGCGCAGCGAACGCGCTTATCCCCGGCAAATCCGTCGCCGGATAGCGCGGCGCGACCACCTCCACCTGGCCCAGTTCCACCCGCGTCCCGCCGAACGTCCCATCCGGCAGATTCAAACCCAGCCATCCACTGCTGCCGGAGATGCTCATCGTTAACGTGTAGACGCCCGGCGGCAGCGTGAGGTCAATCGGAATGTAGGCCGTCCCCTGGACAAACGCGCCGGGTTCCCAGGCCGTCGTGGGCCACGCGCGCGCATCGGCCAGAATATCCCCGCCCTGCGCGTAGATGCTGTCGGCGGCGTCACGCAGCGTCAGGTAGATGTTGAGCGCGTCAAGTGACGTCTGCGCCTGCCAACGCACTCTTACGGCCAATGCATCGGTAGCCTGCGCGGTGGGCGACCACGCCGCCGCGCTCAAGTCCAGCACTCCGGCAAAGCGCGCGCGGAATGGCGTGACGTCGGGCAGAAGCGCGGGCATCGTGCAGCGTTCCAGTGGCAAACTGGCGACTTCCCCCGCCGGTTCACATTCTGTGTGTAGTAGCGACTTTAGTCGCTCCTCTTCGTCCAAAACGACTGAAGTCGTCACTACGCGCCCCGTTTGACTGGAATCGTGATAGACCGTGCCCAGAATGGCCGCGAGTTGGGCTTCGTTCAACGGATAGCAGTGAGGCGCGTGGACCCAGTGAAAGGCATCGCCAGGGGCGAAGCGAGCTTCCAGCCACGCGCGCAGCGTCACCGCATCGGCGGAGGGGGCAACGGCTTCGACGGGCGCGCCGGGCAGCGGGCCGGGCAGCACGAGCGGCAGGTTCGCCGGGAAAGTTTGCGTCTGCGTATACAACGTCGCCAGAGGGAGGCCCGCCAGGCGCAGCGTTCCGGCGGCTGTGCAGCCGGGGTACGCCTCGCCTTTATCGGCTGTGATAAGCGCATCCCCACACGGCAGTAAAGCCGCCATCGTGAATGTTTGTACGCGCCGCGTCGCACCGGGGAAATAGGACGCCGCACCAGGCACGTTGCCCGCGAGTAACGTCTTCGTCGCCGGGTCGGGCAACTGTCGGGCTAGCGCCGTCGCTGCGATCCCGTCACTCTCGCCCCAGCCCAG
>DAOUAQ010000134.1:0-5295 GCA_034433375.1 Anaerolineae bacterium
TCTCGCCATTTGCGCCTTCTTCACCCGCTTGGCAACCGGCTTGAGCACCATATCGATGGTGATCTTGTCCACCAGCCCCGGCGCAATCACCCTCAGCCAGACGGCCAGCCAGCCAGGCCCCATCAGCACTTCACGCTTGCGCCTGGCCGCGGCCTTGAGGGTAATGGCCGCGCACTGATCGGCGGTCATCGTTTTCTCGTTATAGATGGCGCGACCCTGCGGCCCTCTTGGCGCGCCGTCCTTGTCCATCAGCCGTTCGTGGAACTCGGTCACCACCCAGTAGGGACAGATGACCGTTATGCTGACCCCGGCTCGAGCCAGTTCCATGCGCACCGAATCGGAGAAGCCGTGTACAGCGTACTTGCTGGCGATGTAGTTACTGTTATAGGGAAGAGGAGATTTGCCACCCAGGCTGGAGATGTTGACGATGCGCCCCTGCGTTTGCTTGAGGTATTTCACGGCATAGTAAGTGCAGTACACGGTTCCGTAGAAATTAACATCCATCACCCGTTTGAATACGGTGAGGTCGGGCAGCTCTTCCAGCAAACCGGTCGCGCCGATGCCTGCATTGTTGATCAGCACGTCCAGGCAGCCAAACTCGGCCACGGCGCGCTCGATCAGAGCCTTGCACTGGGCTTCGTCGGTGACATCGGTAGGTACGGCAATGGCTTTGCCGCCGCGTTGGCGGCACTCTTCTGCCAGCGCAGCGAGGCGCTGCGCGTCGCGGGCTGCCAGCGCGATCCACGCGCCTTGACCGGCCAACTGCAACGCCAGCGCCCGTCCAATCCCGGACGATGCGCCAGTGACGACAACGGCTTTGTCTTGATAGGGTTTGTCGCTCATGGTTACCATCCTTTTCACCGGCCGCTATACCATTTGAACCTAAACTTGATCTGAACGATCACGCAACATCTCTCCCAGCATCGGGAATTCGGTCTGGGCGTGCTCATCCATCGCGCGGGCGAATCCGTCCGAGAAGTAGAGGCGCAGGAGCGGATCCAGGATGCTGCCGATTCCCTTGAAGCCGGCCTGGAGTGTGTGGGTGAGTGTTACGCCTCCGTCTTCGTTGTCGGTTTGCAGGATGAGCCATGCGGGCAAGCGGACGAGCTGTTTGAATTGCCACACGATCTTTTTACCGGGTATGACGTGCGTCACAACGCCCCGCATCTTGATCCGGCGCTGGCCGACGTACTCGTCCATATAGACGATGTTGCCGATGTCGCCGGGCCGGCGCTTGACAGTATGGAAAGCCAGGTGCGTGCCCGGCCACCATGTTTGATACTGTTGGTCGGTGCAGTTGAGCATGAAATCAAGAAGTTCTGCGCTGCTGATGCCAGCAACACGCACTTTTGACTGGATCGCGATCATCGTTATGCCTCAGCAGTAGGTTTGCGGAAGTTCAGCGTGTAATTCCACCAGTTCCCGTAACGCTCCGCCAGTTCGAATCCGGCGGCTTTGGCCCAGGCGATGGTGGTCGCGCGCCGTGGATAGTCGGGATCGAGGAACTCTTCGGTGGTGGAGACGATGCCGCCTGGTTTGAGTACGCGATGGATTTCGCGCAGTGCGCGCACCGGATCGGGGATTTCGGGCAGCACAGTGATGAGGAAGGCGCGATCCACGCTGGCGTCGGCGAGCGGCAGTTCGTAGGCGCTGGCGACGTAGGTTTCTACGTTAGTCACACCGGCAGCCTTGACTCGCGCGTCCACCTGGGCGATCATCCCCGGCTGGATGTCCACGGCGATCAGGCGGCCCTCCGGCCCGACGTGCTGCGCCGCATCCACGGTGAACGCGCCCGGCCCAGGACCGAGTTCGAGCACCGTTTCGCCGGAGCGCAGGCCGGCCCGGTCGAGCGCGTGACGCACATCCCAACGGCGCAGGGGGTTATCGACAATCCAACTCCACGAGGTGGGACACGGTTCGCTGCGCCCTTTCATCAGCTTCATGAGGAGCTTGAGTCCAAGCAGCCAAAAAACGACCAGCCCGCCCAGCAAAGCGGTCGCACTCCACAAAGCGTTCTTTCTTTTCATTGTCCTCCTTGGAAAATGTCAACGGATTCAACGGATGAAACGGATTAAAAAGAAAAAATCCGTTAAAATCCGTTCGATCCGTTGACAGATTTTCGCGATCGTTGGTGAGGCTTACCACGCTCCAGGTCACTACAAACGGATTCGGGGGAAAAACATCCCCGTTCTGCAGCAATAGTCGCCGTATGCCTGCGGCGCCCGCGTCAACCAGAACTGCTCTTCGGCTTTGCCTGGCGCAGAGATTCTATGGATTTCTCCGCGCGCTCAGAGCACTCTGCGGTAAGGAACAGTCACACCTTACGTGCTGCGGCGTAGCCGAACCAGCCGCTTCCAGGCAGCGACCAGGCGTAATCTGTGAACCCAAGCGCGATCAACTGCTCGCCCAGGCCAACCAGCGGTACAAAATGCAGATCGAACTTCCGTTTTAACCACCGCTTGATGCTGGCGCGCGGATCAGCCGGGCCTTCGGCAAACGTACTGGTCGCCAACACCGCACCCGAAACGCTGACACGGGCAATCTCGCATAATGCCTGAGGTAGGTTGGGGAACTGGTGGAAGCCGCCGGAGCAGTTGACTTTGCGCAGCAAGCCGTCGCCGAAAGGTAAATGGTGCGCGTCGCCGTGGACGAGCAGCACGTTGTCCAGTCCCCAGCGGTGGACGTGGTACACGGCGCGCGCCAGCATCGCCAGCGAATAGTCCAGGCCGATAATCAGCCCGTCCGTCCCTGCGCGCTTGGCCCATTCGACGGTGAAGTTCCCTTGCCCGCACGCCAGATCGAGCAGCACGTCGCCGGATTGTACTTGCAACGCGCGCTGCGCCTCCGCCGCTTCGACGGCGAAATCCGGCGAGTCGAACGCGCGGGTGATGGTCTCGCGGAAGCGGTCGTAGGCCCAGGCGGTGAAGGGCGTGTCCAACGCCTGCTGGGTAAAAGTCTTGTCCGGCGCAGCATCCAGGAGATAGAGAATCCCGTCGCGGTAGGGATAGACGCGCCCCGTCACCGGGCAGCGCAGGCCGGCGCCTTCCGGCAGGACTTCCGGCGGTTGTTCCGGCGCGGTGGGCAAGCGCAGCAGCGGCGCGGCGCGTTCCAGGAGACGATTCGCCTGGGGGATGGGAATATCTGCCGGGCGCGTCACGGGTTGTTGGGCGCGTTTCCACGCCCGGTAAGCCAGTCCAGCGCCAACGCCGAGGCCGATGCTGGCGAGTAAGGTCGATTTTTTCATTTTGTCTATCCTCCGTTTGTCCCAATGCCCCGCTGGTTCTCGATGCGTTTGAGCAGAACCGGCAATTGATCCTCGATGAGCGAGAACATATCGTGCGCTTCCTGGAGCCGCTCGCGCAGCGCGGGGTCTTCATCCTTGAGCAGTTCCAGACCGCGCTCGGCGATTTGGTGCAGCGAGGCCATCATCCGTAGATACATGCGCATAAACGTGACCCATCCGCCAGGCATGAAGCGAAAGTAGACATGGCGCGGTTCCGGCGAAGGGGCGCGCTCGATCAGCCCCATCTCGCTCAACAAACGTGTGCTGGTGCTGATGGCGCTCTTGCTGGCCTGTAACGTCTCGCATAGATCGGTCATGGATTGCTCCGGCGGGTTCGCAATCAACAACACCCCCAGGATGCGCCCCGCCATGCGCGGGATCCCCATTTGCTCGAAATACAAACTGATGTCTTCGACAAAGTGCTTTTGTTCGTAGTAACGTTCGGGCATTTTGCTGATCCTTTCCTATAGCTGATGTGAATTTGACACCGTCATACGCTGGCGGCGCAGATGAGTGACCCATTTGCCGATCTCGACAACACACAACAAGCCGAGCGCCACGCCCCCGACCAACAGCCAGTCTTCCACATGCAAGGGGACAATGTCCAACATCTGGCGCAGGCCGGGCGCAAAGAAAGGCAGCAAGACCAGGACCAATCCGGAGGTCACTGCCCAAATCAGCGGTTTGTTCACGCGCAGTGGGTTCATCTGGAAGATGGAACGGCGCAAACTGCGGTAGGCAAAGATGTAGATCAGTGAGTTGAGCGCAAAACTGGCAAAGATGAGACTGCGCCCATCCGTCGGATCGTTGTGCTGTAAGAAGTAGTGGCCAAACAGGGTTAGCCCCACCGCCGCGCTGACTGTGCTGATGATGGCGATGAGCGACAGTCCCAATGTGTTCAGGGCCGGCTCGTTCAACGGTTTGGGCGGTTCTTCCATGATCCCGTTTTCCTTTGGCTCGAAGCCCAAAACAATATCGGATGGGCCGTCGCAGATCAGATGGATCCACAAGATTTGCGCGACGAGCAGCGGGGCAGGCCAGCCAAGCAGCATCGCGCCAAAAATCAGCAACACTTCGGCAAACGAGTTGGAGAGCGTGTAGGCCACCACCTTGCGGATGTTCTCGAAGATGACGCGCCCTTCCTCGATGGCCGCCACCACAGTCCTGAAGTTGTTGTCCAGCAGAATTAGATCGGCGGTTTCTTTGGCGACATCGGTGGCCGCACCGACCACTACGCCGATGTTGGCGCGTTTGAGCGCCGGCGCGTCGTTGACGCCGTCGCCGATCATCGCGGTGATCTCGCCGCGTGCTTGCAGCGCGCGCACGATGCGCAGCTTGTCCTGCGGGCGAATGCGGGCGAAAACGACGATATCCTGCGCGCGCGCGGCCAGTTCGTCGTCACTGAGTTGATTCAGTGTCTCACCATCGATGACTTGCTCGGGGCGGGAGGTCAGGCCGACCATGGCCGCGATGCGTTCGGCGGTTTTGCGGTAGTCGCCGGTGATCATCTTCACCTGGATGCCGGCGCGTCGCGCCACTTGAATGGCCTCGCGCACGCCCTCGCGGATGGGGTCTTCCATCGCCGCCAGGCCTACCCAGGTGTAGCCGCTGTGATCGCCGAGCAATCCATCCGGACGGCAGGCCAATCCGAGCAGACGCAGGCCCTCGCCGGCCCACTTCTCCACTTGCGCCAGGATGCGGTTCTGTTCCTGATCATCCACCGCACACATCCCCAACACAATCTCTGGCGCGCCTTTGAGGTAGTGGAACGTCTGTCCCGCGACGCGAGCAGCGGTGATCATGAACTTGGTCTCGCTGCTGAACAACTCCTCGCCCAGCCGTTCCGCGCCATTGGTCATCTCTTGCGGATCGCCCTTGAGTTGAGTGCGGGCATATTCCCACAATGCAGCATCCACCGGACCTTCCAGATCGTTACAATACACCATCACTTCCAGGGCGCGCTGCGCGTCGCGGACCTCCTGGCGCGTCACCTGCATCCGGCCCTCGGTGAG
>DAOUAQ010000135.1:0-14841 GCA_034433375.1 Anaerolineae bacterium
ATGATCCGCCGCATCGTCCTGGCGCTGACGGGCGCGCCCATCGCGCCGTGCGCGTCCACGACGAGCGACATCGGCGTGTCCATCACAATCTCAACAGCGGCGTCGGGGCGCACGACGCCCGTTTCGAGGCCATTCACGTAGCGGGGCAGTCGCGCCGTCCCGTGCGAGGGAATGCCGCGCGCGTCGGCTGCGACCAATACATCGGCGGCGATGCGGGCATCTTCTTCAGAAAGGCCGCACGCCTGAAAGACTTGTTGGCAAAATACGCGCAAAGTGCCGGTGGAGATATGGATGTATTCAGGTTTCATCGTTGTGGTCCTCTGGATAATTCAAAAGTTACTCCATGCTCCACAGGTGAAATTCCGTGAACCGGATGGCTGTGCCGTCGGGATACGCGCCTGGATAGACGACACGGTTAATATCGCCAATTGCGTACAACCCCGCCTGGCATGACCCTGTAGCGGGAAACGCGACACGTCCCACACTGAACCACTGTTGGCCATCGGCGCTGCACAAGGCTACCACCTGCCCCTCCCGCCATTCCAGACGCAGCCAGACATGTTCGGGGGTTCCGCTGCCTGGCAATCGTCCACGCGCTGCAACGGGAATTTTCTTGTCAGTAACCCCTATAAGTGTGATATCGCGCGGGCCAACCATCCCCCAGACAAGTTGCAGGTAGTTGTCATCCCCTTGCCACAATAACAGCCCTCCCATAGCCGGGCAATCGTTCGTTGCCGGGACACACACGGTTTGAAGCGCCACATTCCCGGATGCGGCGCGCAGCAGACATGGGGCGCTCCGGTTGAGACCCCACAGGGTGCGCCCGTTCGCAGCACGGATTTCCAAACCTTGTGACACTGTATAGGCGCAGTCACCCATTGGATCGTGCCAGTTCCAGCCGGGATCAAGCGCGGCATCAAAAGCGTCGTGAAATAGAAGATCTGCATCCCGACATGGCTCCCCCGGCTCCAGGAACCACTGGATAAGCGGCGCGGCATCAAGTTGAGGGTGTTCAGCGCGCAGACGGGCACAAAGGGTGCGCGCTTCTTCAGGCCTGGCAAAGGTTGCTTCGAGTGCGCTCAAAGTCATGATCAGTGCATTAAGCTGCATAGACCTCCACTTTTGAATAGTAGCCATACTGACCAGAGCTGTTTCAAATTGCTGTAACGCTGCCGTGGTATTATTGATCAGCCGGCAGGCCTGCCCTAGAAGGTAGTAGCTGAAGAGGGAGTACATCCAGTTGCGTTCCTTTTGTAAGGTGAGTAGATCCTGAAGAATTGCCTCCGCCTGCGCTACATCGTTTTCACTCAATGCCAGATAACCGAGATTTATGTACATGTCAAGCACCATCTCGTTTTCCGGCGCTACCTGACACAAACCACGTTTGGCGGCCTCATAGTATTGCCGGGCTGTGGATAAATCGCCTGAGCAAATTGCTGTGTCTCCCTCAAAACCCAACTCCCGGAGGCGGTGTAGTTCATCGCCGATTTTAACATGCAGGGGCAGCGCTTTTTCAGACCACTGGTGCGCGTCCTTCCAGTTGCCTCTGTTCTGTTGTAGGCATACGGCCATGTCGTAGGCGTCCGCCAGGCCCCGAAGATCATGAGCGGCTTGCGCCTTTTCTTCTAATATGTGTATCCAACGCCATGCCGCATCCACATCGTTTCCAGCATAGTCATCACTAAGATACGCTGCAATCACATGCGCGTAGGCCGCATATAATTCCTCGATGTAGGGTAGACGCTGCAAGAACTGCGCCGTTGTGCCCAGCGTCAGGTCGTAGCATCTGTCGCCATTCTGATCCTGCACAAAATATCCCCAGGCCAAGACTTGGGTCAGCAGCGCCCGCTCAAGCGATTCCGGCTGTGGATTGAGCAAGGCCAACCCTTCTTCGGCGATAGCAACGCGCTCCGCACCACGTCCCCGGAAATAGACCACCTCGCCCAACCAGTGATAGAGCAACGCCATCGTGCGCGTGGCTGCGCCTATGGTTTTTCCTAGAGCGATCGCTTCTCGCAAGTAAGGTTCGGCTTCCGCTGCGTGTCCTGTTGCGGCGTAAATCTTGCCCAACGCCCCGCGAGCTTCCAGTTCCCAGTCTTTCTGTGTCTCGCCCGGCTCTGCGGCGTCGAGTATGCGTAACGCCCGCTTGTAGTAATCAATGGCTTCTTCATTGGCGTATGATTGTCGCGCTTGCTCCCCCGCCTGGAGCAAGTACTTGATGGCCTGCTCAGGAGCTTCGGCCTGTTCCCAGTGATATGCCAGCAAACTCACCTGCTCCTCCGCCCGATCGGGGAACAATCGCTCCAATGCTTCCGCCACTTGCCGGTGATAGGCGCGGCGTTCCTGCTTGAGAAGCCCATTGTAGGCCGCCTCACGAGTGAGTTCGTGCTTGAAGACAAATTCCAACTCCGGCGTCCTCGCTCGCTCGCGGATCAGTTCCTCCCGCTGCAAGGTCAACAGGCGCGTGGACAGTTGCTGCTCTTCCTGGGCAATCGCCGCCAATACACGGTAGAAGAACATCCGCCCAATCACCGCCGCCAGTTGTAACACCCGTTTGGTCTCCTGTTGCAAACGGTCAATGCGTGCGCTCAGCACACCGTGCAGGGTGTCCGGCAGGGCAATGTCGGCCACGCTGTGCGTTGCATGCCACTGCCCAGTTGCGGCATCCTGCTCGATGGCATGGCTGTCTATCAACGTGCGAAGCAGTTCCTCCACGTAGAAAGGATTGCCCTCGGCGTGGGCCAGGATGCGGCTGCGCAGGGCATCCGGCAAGGCCTCGACGCACAGCAGGTTTCCCACCAGGGTCTGACTTTCGGCGATGGAGAGCGCGGTCAACCACAGGTCGGTGTGGCGGTGGTGATACCAGCGGGCAGCCATTTCCTTGAGTTTCCAGCAGCCGTGCTCGGTTTCCGGGCGCATGACGCACAGCAGGAGCAGCGGCGCATGGTCGGTCAGCGCCAGCACACGCTCCAACAGAGCCAGGGAGGTGGCGTCCGCCCAGTGCATATCTTCGCAGACGAGGAGCACCGGCTGTTGCTGTGCGGCGCGCTCCAGCAGCACGGTCACCGCAGTGAAGATTTCGGCGCGCAGGCTTTCGCCTTGCAGGTCGCGTTCCATCGCGTAGCGGTCTTCCAACGGCAGGGAGAGCAAGCGGCACAGGTAGGGGTATACAGCGTCGAAGTTGTCTGGGCAAAATGCGGCAACCAGCTCGCGCAGCGTAGTACTCACCGCCAGCGGCGCGTCGTCCGGCGCGACGCCCAGGAAGTTGCGCAGCACGTCCAGCCAAAGGAGGTAGGCGATGCTGCCGCCGTAGGAGAGACAGCGGCCTTCAATCCATTGAAGATGTGGGGATTGAAGATTTGGAGATGTAAGATTGGGGGATTTGCGCAGTTCGGCGACGAGGCGGGATTTGCCGAGACCAGCTTCACCGACGAGGGTGACGATGCCGCCGATGCCGGATTGGAGGCGGGCGACAGCTTCCTGCAAGGCTTGAAATTCGGCGGCGCGACCCACCAAGGAGGAAGAGAGACCTGCAATCCCGCGTCCTTTACGATGGCCCGGTTTGGCTTTGAGCAAACGATACACGGGCACCGGCTCGGCTTTGCCCTTGAAGGCCATTGGTTCGGGGGCGGCAAACTCAAACAGCGGCGCAGTCAGACGGTAGGTGTCCGGCCCGACGAGGGTTTCACCGCGCGTGGAGGCGTCCTCCAGTCGCGCCGCCACGTTCACCGCGTCCCCCATCACCGAGTATTCGCGGCAGTCTTGTGTTCCCAGATCACCTGCGATAACGTGACCAGTGTTAATACCGAAGTGCAAGCCCAGATCAGTGGAATGTTGTTGGTTGAAGGTTGCAAGTTGCTCCTGCATTTCGAGGGCGGCGTAGAGGGCGCGAGCGGGGTCATCTTCGTGGGTAATGGGCGCGCCGAAGAGGGCCATGATCTCGTCGCCGATGAACTTGTCTACTGTACCGCCGTACTTCTCAACGATGGGCACTAATGCCTCAAAGCAAGCGTTCATCAGATCGCGCACGGCTTCGGGATCGAGGGTTTCGGAGAGGGCGGTGAAGCCGGAGATGTCGGCGAACATCACGGTGACGAGTTTGCGTTCGCCGCGCAGTTCGGGAGGAGGTGGGGTCTGCGCTTGCAAGGCCGCCAATTTTTCACGCATCGGAGCCAATGCTGCCTCTACGACAGCATCTCCCAGGAGCGGTCGTTGGGCTTCCAGAGCTGCTATTGCCTGTTCCAAAGATTCGCGTTCCGTCGCCATAGCTGCCCCCCCTCACTAAGACTTCAATTTCTCAAGACTGCCCGGCGCTCAATACATTCTATGACCGCCACTCCTTTTTTAGCAGCGACATCAGCACCCAATCCGAAAACTTGCCCTTGAACCGCCGGTACTCCCGCAGCACGCCCTCGGTTTCGAAATGCAGACGCCGGAGCAGCCCGATGGAACGGGCATTTTCTGTCAACACGTAGGCCTGGATGCGATTCAAGGCCAACTGCGTGAAGCTGTAGGCGATCACGGCTTGAAGAGCCTCCCGCATGATGCCCTGTCCCCAATACGCGCGGGCCAAATCATAACCGATTTCACCGCGTTGGTCGTAAGGGCTGAGTACCTCGTACCCGCACGTTCCCACCAATGTTGGGCTTCCCTTCAATGTGATTGCCCACACGATCCCTGTACCGGTCTGGTGATATGCGATATATTCTTCGACGATGGTCGCTGCTTGTTGCAGATCGGTCAGTGGTTCCATAAAATGCTCCGTGACCTGCGGATCAGTGTAGTTGCAGAAGATTGCCGCGCAGTCCTCCGGCCTGACTTCACGCAGGAGCAGGCGTTCCGTTTCCAGTTGGGGGAACTCGCGGTGGGCGCTGTGTGCATCGGCGGGATTGGCGATTGTCATTGTGGTTTCTCCTCGCTGATTGATGAACTTCACTCAGATTTTATGATAGTCCTAAATCTGGAAACCGTCAATGGTTTGGCGAACGCCAGTTTAGCGCGTTTGACATTTGACAAAAGCAGCCCATCCTTAAGAGTATACGACTGACCCGTGTGAGCAAAGGAGTCACCCATGAAAACAATCGGCCTGATCGGCGGTATGAGTTGGGAGTCATCGCTTGAATACTACCGCATCATCAATGAGACGGTCAAAGAAAGACTGGGCGGTCTTCATTCCGCCGAATGTGTGATGTATTCTGTGGATTTCGCGCCGATGGAGGTTCTGCAACGCCAGGGACGCTGGCAGGAAGCGGCACAATGCCTGATCGAAGCAGCCCAGAACGTCGAAAGGGCGGGCGCGGATTTCGTTGTGCTCTGCACCAATACGATGCACAAAGTGGCCGATGACATCCAGGCGAATATCACCATCCCCTTGTTGCATATTGCAGACGCGACGGCGCAAAAAGTGCGCGCAGCCAACATTAAAACGATAGGTCTGTTGGGAACCCGTTTCACGATGGAAGAAGACTTCTACAAGGGCCGTCTCAGTCACAACTATGGTCTCGACGTCATCATCCCGGACGATAACGAGCGCGAGATCGTCCATCGCGTCATCTATGACGAATTGGTGCTCGGCGACATCCGGCCGGAATCGCGAGCGCACTATGTGCGAATTATGGAGCGGTTAGTTCAATCCGGCGCGGAAGGCATCATCTTGGGCTGCACCGAGATCGGATTGCTGATTCATGATGAAGATAGCCATGTGCCGCTGTTTGATACGACGAGAATCCACGCGGTTGCGGCAGTGGAGTACGCGCTCGCCTGAAAGCGTAGGGAAAGGTGTGCACCAAAAGGATTATCTGCGTCATAGTGTTACTTTGCCTGCTCCTGGGATGTCAGAGGGAGGCCCTTCTTCAGCCGACGATCACCACTGAGCCTACACTTCCGCCTGACTTGCTCAGCGATGCGGCGTTGGTCATCGAGCCGGACCCGGACGCCCCGCCCGAAAATGAAACCTGGGTTGCATGGGTGCAAGCCAATCACCAGCCCCTCCGTTCGCTGACCTCAGAGCACTACGACGATCTGCAGTTCCTCAAGCCATTGCTGGCGGGGCGCTATCTCGTGCAGATGGGAGAGCCGGCGCATGGCGTGGCCGAGATCAACACAATGCGAGTACGGCTGGTCAAATTCCTGCACGAAGAACTGGGGTATGATGTCAGTGCCTTCGAGAGTGGGCTGTTTGAGTGCTATACGATCAATAAGCTTGCCCAGGAACTCACGCCGACCCAAATGCTGACCAGCTCGATTTTCGGCATCTGGCATACCACAGACATGGTTCCGCTCTTCGAATACATCAAAGCCACGCAAAACACCGCACATCCTCTGACGCTGGCCGGATTCGACATTCAAAACAGCAGCTTCCAGACAGCTTCCACCCTCCGTCCACAATTTCTGCACGATGTCGTCGCCAAAGTCGATCCGGCCTATGCCGACCAAATCTACGAGCTGGATACAGCGTTCTTCACCGCGCTTGCGGATTCTGGTGATGACCAGATGTACTGGCAAAAAAACAGCGCGCAACTTCGTATCGAATACCAGACGCTGTTGGCTTTCCTTGATACGCACGAGGAGAAATTACGCCAGGCGTTCCTGCAAGAACCTCGGACTCTCACAGTGGCCCGGCAAGTCGTTTGGAGTATAGTTCAGTACATCGATTTCCTACAACAGGTGGGTAATTCGGCGACGATGTTAGCTATCCGGGATGTCGCTATGGCCGACAACATCGACTTCTTGCTGAACATGCTGTATCCTGGAAAGAAAATCATCGTCTGGGCGCACAATGCCCACATCCGTTATAACAACCAGGATACACAAGGAAATGCCTTCTGGCTAGGGCAGAAAACGATGGGGGGATGGCTCAACGAACGATACCTCGATGCGGTTTATACGATCGGTTTCTATGGCTACCGAGGACAAATTGCATCCAACGACCGACACACAGTAGACATCCCTCCGGTCAATCCGGGAAGCCTCGAATCTATCCTTTACCAGACCGGTCGTAAATATGTCTTTGTGGATGTGCTCCATCAGACCAAACAGGAAGGTAATGCCTGGATGTTTACATCTATCCAGGCCGGCGAGCTAACGGGGGAGTACGAACCTATCACATTGATATTGCGCGATCAATACGACGGGATTATATTGATTGATACTGTACATCCGCCAGAGTATCTGTACTGAGAGGAGAAACCTATGCCATTTGCGAAAAAGTTCCGCGCGATGATGGATTTTCCATTTCCCGGCGACACCATCGGTGATTTTGAGATCGAAGACGTTGACGTTCACGACGAATGGGGCGCTCCCGAGGGCTATGTGTACGGGGGGCGCATCGTGCTGCGCGGCCCAGGTGGAAAACAGGCTGCGTTGCGCGCCCTCAAGCCGTTGTTCTCGCAACACCCGACGACCTTTTCAGGGTACGGCAATCCCTACCAACTGTGGTTCAGAAAGCCGGAGATCGAGAGTCTGGGCGATCAACGTTACGCGGTGACTGTGAAAGGGTCGGGAGCGCGCATATACCTTGAGCAGGATTTGGCGCGCTTTTTGCAGTATCTCGCCGACCAGCATCATTTGACCGCACCATCCGATCCGGCGGGTCATGAGGCGTTAATCGAAGCCTACCTGGAACAGTATCGCGCCGAGATCGCCCTCCAGGTAGCACGTTACCACAGAAAACTGTCAAGGCTGTGAATCCAAAGCGCAGTGCAAATCTCCGTGTTTGCGGTATAGTGCGCTGGAATCTTGGCCCGGCAATCCGGTGATCGGTGCAGAGGAGGATCATTGACAACCATCGCACAACACTCGCTCTTTCGCACAATGCGCGAACTCAGGGGCAATCCGCGCGTTACTGTGCTCACCGAACTGATGTTCGGTATTCCCTTCAATCTGTTCTCGCCGTTCTTATCGGTCTACATGTTAGCCCTGGGGGTGACAGACCAGGGCATTGGCACCATCGCCAGTGTGGGCCTGGCGTTCCAGATCCTCGGCGCTCTGCTCAGCGGCGCGATTGTAGACAAGTACGGCCGTCGCCTGACCCTGTTCATCGCCGACCTGGTCACGTGGAGTGTGCCATGCCTGATCTGGGCTGCGGCGCAAGATGTGCGCTTTTTTCTCGCCGCCGCGACATTGAATGGCCTGTTCCGCATCTCGCACACCGCCTGGACCTGCCTGGTGGTCGAGGACGCCGAAGAACGCCATCTGGTCCATATCTGGACCTGGATCACGATCTTCGGGATCTGCTCATCGTTTTTCACGCCGCTAGGTGGATGGATCGTGGCGCGCTTTGGGCTGGTGCCGGCGATGCGCGGGCTGTTCATCTTTGGCTGTGTGATGATTACCGCGAAGGCGTTGGTATTGTACATTTTTTCACATGAAACCGAGCGGGGGAAACGACGCATCGAAGAAACCCGCCACAAGTCTCTGTTTAGCCTGCTGGTCGAGTATCGTAGCGTCTTCGGCCAGATCTTGCGCTCCAAGCCGATTCTGGCGGCTCTATCCTTGATGGTGATCGCCAACATTTTCGGTACCGTCCACGGCAGCTTTTGGGGTGTGCTGTTCACCACGAAACTTGGTTTTGCCGAATCGCAGATCTCACTCTACGTGATGCTGCGTTCGATCATTATCGCCGTCTGTTTCTTTTTGATCGGTCCCCGGCTCACGAATATGCAGCACTTTCGTTTGCCGCTGTGGGTGGGGTGTGCGGTGTACTTCGTCAGCCAGGCGCTGCTCGTCTTTATGCCGCCGCAGACGGTATTTTTGTTGGTGATCAGCGTGGCGCTTGAGGGGGTCGGCTCGGCGCTGATCAACCCCATGCTCGAGTCGCTGCTGGCGATGGCGATGGACTCGCATGAGCGCGCGCGCATCAGCGCCATGGTGTATGTGGCTTTGATTCTGTTCACCCTGCCTTTCGGGTGGATCGCCGGGCAACTTTCCGCGATCAATCGCTCCTTGCCCTTTGCGATGAACATGGGCCTGTTCGTGATCGGGGCCGGGCTGGTGTGGTTGGTCAGCCGCGGGCGGCCATCTGCAAACTCAGGTCAATAAGTTGAGTTGGCCTGTGTCCCAGGTTCCTGTGACACAGGCTCCTGCCGCGACGCTTCTTGTAGCGCGCGTTTTATCCCATGCGACAATTGCTCTATGTGTGGCGGCTTGAGCATCCACCCGGCCAAACCCTGAGTTTTCAGGCTCTCCAGCTCGTTCTCCATTGGGTGACCGCTCAACATCATCACAGGTAGGGTATGGCCGCGCTGCCGCAGTGCGAAGAACAACGCCTGTCCGCCCATCTCCGGCATCACCATGTCACTCAATACCAACGCTATCTCGCCGGCGCGCTGTTCCAGGATTTCCAGCGCCTCGCGTCCATTTGCCGCTTGCAGGACCCGATAGTTCAACAGTTCCAGACTGTCAACCAGGGCCGTCCGCAAGCTTGCCTCATCCTCGACTACCAGGATGGTCTCGCCACACCCGTGGGCAAGGGGGAGCGCTTCCAACTGTACTGGTTCGGGTGATTGTTCCAGCATGGGCGGCAGATAGATGGCGAATGTCGTGCCCACACCCACCTGCGTGGTCACCGCAATGTGGCCTTCATGTTGCGCCACGATGCCATACACCTGCGCCAGTCCCAATCCTGTCCCTTTGCCGGCTTCCTTGGTGGTGAAGAAGGGATCAAAGATGTAGGGTAACACGTCCGCGGGGATGCCGCTGCCGGTATCCATCACCTTGATACACACCCATGCCCCCTCTACGAGCTGTCCGCACACCACACACCACGCCTGATCGGTGACAACGCCCCTGGATAGGGTGATGTGCAGTTCCCCGCCCTCCGGCATGGCGTCTCGCGCATTGATGACCAGGTTCATGATCGCCTGTTGCAGCCGCGTCGGATCGGCGTTCACGGTACACACATCCATCTCGTAGGTCAGTGTTATTTTGATACTCTCCGGGATGGTGCGTTCCAGCATTTTGACGATTTCTTTCAGAAACAGCACCAGGTCCATCGGACGGCGTTCCAACACGGCGCAGCGGCTGAAGTCCAGAATTTGCTGAATCAACGCCGTCGCGCGTCTGGCTTGCCCGGAGACGATCTCCAGACGCTCGTGGCTCTTGGCAGTCAGCTCCGATGCTTTCGACACCATCTGCGTGTACAGCATAATCACGGCCATGATGTTATTGAAGTCGTGGGCGATGCCGGCGGCCAGTTGTCCGACGGCGGCCAGGCGTTCCTGTCGCTGCAACTGCGTCTGCACCTCCCGCTCGCGGGTGACGTCGTTAGTCACCAACACCCAGCCTTCCGGTTCTGAGCCGTTTGCTACCGGCCGGGCGATGATTTCAAAGGTGCGCGCGTGTGCTTTTGCCTCATGCCACAAGCCCTGGGTGGGAGGCGAGGTGAGGAGTTCGGTCAGCGGACGGTTGCCGAGGTGGGAAAGGCGGCTTCCTACTTTCGCGCCGGCCAGCGTGACCAGGTGTTTTTCGGCGGCGGGATTGGCCTGCACGACCCGTTGTTCGGCGTCCAGGAGCAGCACCCCCGCCGGTACGGTGGCGAGAATCTGGGCCATCTGCCGCGCCTGCTCACGGATCTGTTGGGTCAGGCGTTCTCGTGTTTCTTCTACTTGTTTGCGGTCGGTAATATCGCGTCCTTCAGGGATCAATAAGGTGACGGCGCCCGACTCATTCTGGATGGGCTTTAAGGTGAAGTCAATCGTATGAAGGCCCCCGTCCTTAGCCCGATGGGTCGTTTCCGCGTGGATGAACTCACCCTGCACAGCGGCGGTTATTGCTTCCCGAATCTGGTTTTGGGTTTCTGGTGTATGTGACCACCAGGGTGTTTCCCAGAATGGTTTACCGATCACGTCCGCCGGCTGCGCTCCAATGAACTCCAGGGCGGTCCTATTGGCTTCCAGCAAAATACCATCCGCAGTCAGCAGGCCAATAAACTCAAATGAAAGGTCGAAAAAAGCGCGGGATTTGCGTTCGCTTTCACGCAAAACTTCCGCCGCCAGCCGGCGTTCCTCGGCTTGCTGGCGGGCCAGTCTCAATGCGTCGTTGAGGCCACGCATGACCTGGCTCATCACGGCTGTCGTAGCCAGGAGACTGACTGTCAGATCCAACCAACTGGCGATGGGCGGCAGCGGAAAAAGGCGTGGCAAGCGATAGCCTTTGGCCTCCAGCGCAACCAGGCTCAGCCCGACCAGACTGCAAGCCACCGAATGGATCAGGGCTGCGCGCATACCTAACAGCATACCGGCGATCACCGTGTTGAGCACATAAAAGACGGTGATAGTATTCAGACCGCCGGAGAAGAAGAGCTGGATGGATGAAGCGATCCATAATGTAGCGACACATACTACACTGGCAAGTCGTATCCGTCCGCGTCGCATAAGCCAGCGCGCGAAAACTGTCGTCAAAATGACCAGCGAAATGACGAGTAAATTGTGCAGTTTGTTCACAAAGAAAAACGGCACGGCGACGCCGGCCAGGAAGATCAGAAACAGCAGGTTGGTTAGCAGGAGTGTGTTGAGCACCCTGGCTGTGCGGGTCTTGTCTTCGTCGCCAGGGAAAACCGGTGGCGAGAAAAACTGTTGGATGCGTTTCAGCATGGTTCCTCCTGTCAGGGTTTTGGCAAACGAAGGTGTTCCATTTGGGGGACGGTAGCCCATTCTTGACCCGGCAAAACCGCCCACGTCTCCTTGAGGAAGTGCCGGAACCGGCATTGTTCCTTGACCTACCTTTATTTTATGCGAGGAAGTTATCTGATGCAAGCCCAAATCTATGTTGACAGTGGCATGGACTGCCTTTATAATTTCGGGTGTCGAGGATGAAAATCGAGTTACTTTCCGTGTATTTCGTGGTAAATTTTTCAGGAGGTGCTATGAATACCAAAACGAACACAGGAGAACGTTCCGAAGCCGAGATCACGGCGCGCGTCGAGGCCATCCTGGGCGGGATGAGCCTCGCGGAGAAGATCGGGCAACTCACCCAAATCGGGGGCCTGCCGTTTCTGCCGGGTCCCAAGCCCGAAGAAATCATCCGGCAGGGCGGCGCCGGTTCCGTGCTGTGGGTCAACGATACAGCGCGCTTCAACGCGCTCCAAAGGATCGCGGTCGAAGAGAGTCCGTCGAAAATCCCGCTGCTCTTCGCCCTCGACGTGATCCACGGCTACCGCACGATCTTCCCCGTGCCGCTGGCAATGGCTGCGTCGTGGGATCCGGCGACGGTTGAACGGGCGCAGGCTGTGGCGGCTAAGGAAGCTCGCGCCGCTGGACTGCATTGGACCTTCGGCCCGATGCTCGATATCGCTCGCGACGCCCGCTGGGGCCGCATCGTCGAGGGCGCCGGCGAGGACCCGTACCTCGGCGCAGCGATGGCGGCTGCCCAGGTGCGCGGCTTCCAGGGTGACACTCTCGGCGCGCCCGATCGTGTCGTGGCCTGCGCCAAACACTTCGCGGGGTACGGCGCGGCGGACGGCGGGCGCGACTACGATCCGGTTTACCTGCCGGAGAACCAGTTACGCAACGTCTACTTCCCGCCCTTCCAGGCCGCCGTGAAAGCCGGCGTCGGGACGTTTATGAGCGCCTACATGGACCTCAACGATGTCCCCGCGAGCGGGAACCGCTTCTTGCTGACCGACGTTCTGCGGGACGAGTGGGGATTCGCGGGCTTCGTCGTCAGCGATGCGTTTGCCGTGGCAAGCCTGGTCACGCAGGGCTTTGCGCGTGACGGGCGCGACGCGGCCTTCCGCGCGTTGAGCGCGGGTCTCGATATGGATATGGCAAGCAACACCTATCTGCAGAACCTCGCCAGCCTGGTAGAGGACGGCACGCTGAAGCCGGACGTTATTGACCAGTCCGTGCGGCGCATTCTCGCCATCAAGGTGCGCATGGGACTTTTCGAGCAACCGTACACCGACGAATCGAAGCTGGCGGAGGTCGTGGCGCTGCCAGAGCACCGGGCGGAAGCGCGGCGAGCCGCGCAGCGCTCCATGGTGCTGCTGCGGAACGAAGGTGGACTGCTGCCGCTCGCCAAGAGCCTGAAACACGTGGCCGTGATCGGCCCGTTGGCCGACTCTATGGAGGCCACAGAAGGTTCGTGGATGGTCTTCGGCCACACGCCGGCGGCCGTCACCGTCCTTGAGGGGATCCGCGCCAAGCTGCCGGATGCGCGCGTGACCTACGCTCCCGGTCCCGAGATCCGGCGTGACATCGCCTCGTGGTTCGAGCATAACATGGACCCCGCCGCCAAGAAAGCGCCACAGACGCCCGAGGAAGCGGAGGCCGCCTTCCAGACCGCTATCGCCACGGCGCGCGGGGCCGATCTTGTTGTGATGGTCCTCGGTGAGAACGCCGACATGGCCGGCGAGGCTGCTTCGCGCGCGTCGCTTGATCTGCCGGGGCGGCAGGAAGAATTGCTCAAAGCCGTTGTGGCGCTCGGTAAGCCGGTAGTCCTCGTTCTCCTGAACGGTCGCCCGTTGAGCATCAACTGGGCGGCGGAGAACGTCCCGGCGATCCTCGAGGCGTGGGAGCCGGGCAGTGAAGGTGGCCACGCGGTGGCTGATGTCCTGTTCGGCGACGTTAATCCTGGCGGCAAGCTGCCCGTCTCCTTCCCTCGCAAGGGTAGCCACGCGCCGCTCTACTACGCGCGCAATCTCACACACTCACCCGAAGGCCACCCGATGTACAACCCACGTTACTGGGATGGCCTGCCGACGCCGCTCTATCCCTTCGGCTTTGGCCTCAGCTACACGACCTTCTCGATCACGAATCTGAAGGTCTCTGCGTCGCAGGTGAAGGTGGGGAGCGTGGTAGCCGTCACCGCCGATGTGACGAACACAGGCCAGGTGGCGGGTGACGAGGTCGTGCAGCTCTATATCCACCAGAAGGCCGGCAGTGACTCGCGTCCGATGCGCGAGCTAAAGGGCTTCGAACGAGTCACGCTCGCGCCCGGCGAGACGAAGACGGTCACCTTCGCCCTCGGCCCGGCGGAACTCGGTCACTGGAGCACAAATGCCGGCAAGTGGGTCCAGGACGCGGCGGCCTTCGACGTATGGGTCGGCGCCGACTCGCGGGCGACGCTCCACGCGGACCTTGTGGTGATCCGCTAAAGAAAGCTGCTTTCTCACTTTAGCCTGCGCTTTTAGGCGCAAAATGTTGCACTTGCGGGATTCTCTACAATGATTCGATGTTATGAAGAGGCCGATCGGGAGCCAATCCAGGCCATCACGGCGATGTGCTTTGCCGGCGTCTCGATTGACTACGCCATCGAACTGCGCCATGGCGTCATCGCCGGGAAGGATTGGCGCTGGCGCAAGGCGCAGCAGATCGAAGATGACATCGCCGCCAACGCCGAGGGCATCTTTGTCGCCGTAGAGGATGGCGAGGTTGTTGGTTACATCACCTCGCGTGTTGATCACGCATCGAAGATCGGCTGGATTCCGAACCTCGCGGTGCTGCCTGCGTACCAACAGCGTGGGTTGGGCCAGGCCCTCATCGAAACGGCGCTGGCCTATCTGGCGGAAGCCGGGATGTGCTACGCTCGCATCGAAACCCTGGCACACAATGTAATCGGCCAGCACTTCTACCCCAGTATGGGCTTTGAAGAGGTGGCGCGGCAAATTCACTACATCAGGCGGTTGGGGGAGGAGTAGGGAGTAGGGAGTAGGGAGTAGGGAGTGGGGAGTAAGGAGTAAGGAGTAGGGAGTGGGGAGTAGGGGATGGGCAGTGTGGTAAGGTCAGAAGATGAGCTGGATGAGCGGCTTTCGGAGCCATCGCTGGCGGTGCTGGAGGCGCTGCGTGGGCTGGATAGCGACTTGCTCATCCTGGGTGCGGGAGGCAAGATGGGGCCGACGCTGGC
>DAOUAQ010000136.1:0-33699 GCA_034433375.1 Anaerolineae bacterium
CGGCTGGACTACGGTCACAGCCGGATGACCCACGCGATGTTGCTCACCGGCGTTGATCTGGACGAAGCCGGGCATCCGGTGAAATGGCGCGTCGAGAACAGTTGGGGCGCGGAGCGCGGCGACAAAGGCTACATGCTGATGACCGACCGCTGGTTCGAGGAGTATCTCTACGAAATTGCCGTGAGTAAGCGCTATCTTTCACCCGACTTGCTAGCGGTGCTCGACACTGAGCCGGTTGTGCTCCCGCCGTGGGATCCGATGGGCGCGTTAGCCTAGTCTTGCGAAGGTTCAGAAACCTTCGCAAGTTGAATTGGAGGAACTGCGATGAAATCCTTGCGCATTTTTGCCTGTCTGTGGATGGTTGTCGTGCTGTGCGCGTCCCCCCATCTGGCGAAGGCGGAGGTCGTTCCTCCTGCCGATGCGGTGGACGTGCAACTGGTGGGGCAGTTCGGCGGCGCTTCGTATACGGTCACCGTGCAAGGAAGCTATGCCTACGTTGGCGTGGGGCCGCGCCTGGTGGTGCTGGATATTTCCGATCCGCTGCTCATTCGTAAGGTTGGGGAGACGGATGTGCTGCCGACCATCGTCGGGGATGTGGCCGTGGATGGGAATTACGCCTATGTCGCTGCCGGAACGGGCGGCCTGTTTGTGGTGGATGTCACCGATCCGGGCACGCCGACGATTGTGGGCTACTATGCTGCGCCGGTCAGCGCCAATGGCGTCGCCGCTGCCGGGGATTATGTCTACGTCGCTGCCGGCGATAATAGTTTGCGTGTCGTCAGCGTGGTCACACCTGGCGCGCCAAGCGCGGTGGGGTTTGTCCCCGTCACCGCTGCGCAGCGTGTGGCCGTCGCCGGGAACTATGCTTACGTCGTCGGAGGGATGACGTTGACGGCCGTGGACATCACGAATCCTTCCAGCCCCGCTGTAGCCGGAACGTTGCTCGTGCTTCAGAGTGCCCTCCAGGACGTTGTTGTGGTTGGAGACCGGGCCTATCTTGCTGCGGGAGGGGTGGGGCTGTATGTTGCCAATATCGCCAATCCTGTACCCGTTTTCGCCGGATCTTACGACACGCCGGGCACAGCTTACGGTGTGGTAGTCTCGGGTGATTATGCCTACGTCGCCGATGGTTACAGCGGTTTGCGGATCATCAATCTCGTGAACCCCGCCATCTCACCGTCGGTATTCGATACTGGCGATCTGGCTTATGACGTCGTTCTAGTCAATGATACCGCTTTCGTAGCCGACCGTTATCGAGGATTGCGGGCAATCAATGTGTTGTATCCTGAAACTCCAGTTGAGGTCGGCTACTATGACATCGTTGGCAATGCGCGAAGTTTGCTGCTGAGGCCGCCTTATCTCTATGTCGCCGATGGCGATGGTGGTCTGCGCATCCTGAATGTGTCCGACCCGATGCATCCGCGCGAAGTTGGCGGCTATGATACGCCCGGCAACGCGGCAAGCGTGGCTGTCGCCGGGAATTACGCCTATGTCGCTGACGGCCTCGATGGTTTGCGGATCATTGATGTTTCCTCTCCATCTGCGCCTGTGGCCGTAGCGACATTTCCTACGTATGACGGTTGGGCGTATGCGGTGGTGGTCAGAGAAGGTTATGCCTACATCGCCGAGGGTGGGGGTGTTGGTCAGCGCAGAGGATTGCACGTTGCCAGCCTTGCCAATCCTATTGCGCCTGTGACGCGCGCTTTCGTTGACAGCGGCGGCAACGCATTTGACATCGCACTCGCCGGCAATCGCGCCTACGTCGCCGCCGAAGGTGGAGGGTTGCGCGTTGTGGATATTACCAATCCCCCGAGCGCGACGACTGTCTTTACGTGGAGCGCGGGCCTCAACCTCTATGACGTTGCCGTCGAAGGGACACGCGCTTATGTCACCGGAGGAAATCGCCTGTACGGCGTGGATGTGTCCGGCTCGTCGCCGGCGCTCGTTATGACCTGGACAGCACCCGGCAGCGCCGAAGGTGTGGCTGTATTCAACGGCACAGCCTACGTGGCTACTGGTTACAGCGGTCTGCGTCTCGTCAACGTCGGCAATCCGGCCTCGCCGACCGAAATCGGGCATTACAACACGCCGGGTGAGGCGTTGTACACTGCCGTTGGACAGTACATCTACGTGGCGGATGGGCACGGCGGAGTGGTTGTTCTCTGGTACGGGCCGTTTGCGTCGGGTACTGTCTCAACCGGCGGCGGCGAGTTCATCTCGGAGTATGACGGTACCACATACATTTTCCCGGCAGGGGCTTTCACCGATACGATTGTGTTACGGCACGCGCCGGTACCGCCGGCGTTCGTTCCGTCACCCGGTGATCTGTCTGGGATCAACCACTTTTTCAACACCACTGCGGCCTACAGTAGTACGGGAGAACCGGCGCAGCTTGTTCCTGGGAAGGTTTTCACCATTTCCGTGGCCTATACCCCGGCGGAACGTGGCTTGGTTGACAAAGCAACATTAGCTTTATACCGTTGGGATAGTGCGGCCTGGTCTACACTGGGGATCACTAAGGTTAACACGGCACAGAATGACGTGGTGATCTCACGGCTCAATCATCTTTCGCTGTTCGGTGTCCTGGGCGAATCGCGCCGCGTCTACTTACCCCTTGTTATGCGCAAATTCTAACATCTGGTCTACGGAGGGGATGGATGTACAAAGACGATCTGTGGTATCGAAAATTGGTCAGGGACATCGAGGAACATCGGTCTGATTTCACCGAAAAACAATGGCGCAGGTGTCAGGTGGAGTTCATGTTGCGTGTCGCCCTGCGGGTCAAAGATTCATCTGATGCCTGCGAGACGTGCCGGGGTTTTCAGCATACCCTGACCCGCCTGGAGGAAGAGCTGCAGGAACTGCCAGAATCCAAGGCGCAGCGGCATTACCAGTTCCAGCAGTTGCGGCTGATGGGCGAGCACTTTGTCAGAGCGCATCGTTTGGTTCCGCCACAGTATTATATGCGCCTGGGTGCGAATTACGGCTTGAGCGCGGGTTTGCTCTTGGGGATCGCCGTGGGATTTCTTGTTTTGAACAATGGCCTGTATCTCCCTCTCGGCGCAGTCGTGGGCATGGCCCTGGGTGGCCTTTATGGGAGTACTGAAGATACCCGTGCGAACCGCGAACGCCGGTTGATCTGATTGACTTTTTCGTTTTTTGCCTTATCATATAATATTGTGATGATTTTATGATTTATTCACAGGTCTTCTCGTAATGCAGCGAAAACTTTGGTTGATTGTTGTTCTGTGTCTGGCGCTGTCGAGCGCCCAACCCGCGCTGGCGTCTTCTGTGGCTCCCCCGGCGGCTGATGCTGTCCCGCTCTCGAATGATGTAAGCACCTGGACGGCGCACACGTTGCTGTTGGGTGAGGCGGTAAGCTGTCTGGCGCACCGCAGCGGCATGGATGTGTCCACCGTCGCCCAGGTGAACCACATTCTCAATCCCTCGCTGCTGAACACAGGGCAAACTGTCAGCCTGCCGGCCTCTGAACCGCGCGCGCTTGTAGCCGCCCACGCCGGAGACACCCCGCTGACTCTTGCCGTGACGCGCGGCCTATCGCTCTGGGAGGTGCTGCGCCTCAACCCGGCGCCGCTGTATACCGGCAAAAGCGTGCTGCTTCCTGGTGACGCAGCGCCGACCTGCTTACCTTACCCGCTAGCGGCGTTGACCGTCTCGCCGCAACCGGTCACTCGAGGGCGCACCGCGTTATTTGTCTTTGAGACGGCGGAACCGGCCGCCTGCGAAATCACCTATCTCGATCAGACAGAGCCTTGTTATCCGCTGGACGAATCGCATCTCTACGCGCTGGTAGGATTGTCGGCGCTGATGGAACCCGGCGCATACACCGTGAAGGTCGCCGTGCAGGCCGATGGTTTGGAGACCGCGTTCACCATGCCGCTGCAAGTCAGCGCCGGGCGATACGGCTACCAGTATATTGATCCTCCGGCATCCCTCTCCAAGCTGATGGACCCCGATCTCATGCAGGACGAGTTGGATTATCTTGCCCAATGGCGCACCATTCGCACCCCCGAACGCGCCTGGGATTTGCCGCTTGCTTTGCCATTGCCGGTTCAGGTTGCCGTTTCGGCCAACTATGGCGACCGGCGCTCGTATGGCGGGATGGTGGCCGGGTATCATTCCGGCGTGGATTATCGCGCGTGGGGCGGGATGCGCGTCCTTGCTCCGGCGGATGGCGTGGTATTGCTCGCTGAGCGCCTGGAAGCGCGCGGAAACGCCGTGTTGATTGATCACGGCGGCGGCTTGATTACCGGCTACTGGCACCTCTCGCGGATTGATGTGGAGGTGGGCCAGCACGTCAGGCGCGGCGAGGCGTTTGCTCTGGTTGGCAACACGGGTCTCTCGACCGGCGCGCACTTGCACTGGGAGATGTGGGTCAATGGGGTTTCTGTGGATAGCAGTCAGTGGTTGGGCGCTGACCCCTTTGCCGGGCTGCAACTCCCCGCACTCAATGCCTCGACTGCGCCATAAGAGGTTGATGATGTTCGTCTGACAAGCGCTGGAGTTGGTGCTCCGGCGTTTTGTTTTTTGATAAGCTTTTGTGAGGTGATGAGATGTGCGGACGTTTCTCTTTGGGCGTGAATCTGGATGATTTAGTGGAAGCTTTCCCCGATTTTAAGTTCCCCTCTGAGATGACGCCGCGATACAACATCGCGCCGTCACAGGAAGTGGCCGTTGTCCCCAATGACGGGGTCAGGCACGTCGAATTCTACCATTGGGGGCTGATTCCATCTTGGGCCAAAGACCCGGAGATCGGCAACCGCCTCATCAACGCGCGGGCGGAGACGCTGGCGGAGAAGCCGTCTTTCCGCGCGGCCTATCTCCGGCGGCGCTGTCTGATTTTCGCGGATGGTTTCTACGAATGGCAGGCCATCCCAGACAGTAAGGTCAAGATGCCGATGTATATTCAGTTGGCGTCCAGGAAACCATTCGCTTTTGCCGGCCTATGGGAACTCTGGCGGCCTGACGATACGCCTATCTTCTCCTGCACCATCATCACCACCGAGCCAAACGCTCTGCTCGCGCCGATCCACAACCGGATGCCCGTCATCCTGCCGCCGGACGCCTACGACTTATGGCTCGATCCCGCCGAACAAAAACCCGCCGCGCTTAACCACTTGCTCAAGCCCTATCCCGCCGATTGGATGACCGCTTATCCCGTCTCGCGCCTCGTCAACAGCCCGGCGAATGATCTCCCAGCCTGTCGAATCCCGAACCAGGAATGATGGCGTAAGTACTTTCTTCAGCGCCAAATACAAACGCGCCCTATAGCGAGACGTTCGCTATAGGGCGCGCTCTTTGGTGAATTTACTCGATCTGGATATAGCCCGATGCCTTAGCGCCGCAGACGGGGCACTCATCGGGTGGTTTGGGGCCGACGTGGGTGTGCCCGCAGGTCTGGCAGACCCAATACTCGACCTCCCCCTCGCTTTCTTTGTCCAGGTTCGCCAGCGCGTCCTGGTACATCTTCTCATGGATCTTCTCCACCTGCATGGCCCAGTCGAAGGAACGTTCTGCCGCCTTGTTCCCTTCGGCCTGCGCGTCGGCGAGAAATTCGGGATACATCACATTGACTTCGTAGTTTTCCCCGCCGATGGCGGCTTGCAGGTTCTCCGCCGTGGACTTGATTTCACCGAGCACGCGGAAGTGGTTGTGCGCGTGGACGGTCTCAGCGGCGGCAACAGCGCGGAAGAGCTTGGCGACCTTGAGGTAGCCGTCCCGCTCGGCCTTCTTGGCGTAAGCCAGGTATTTGCGGTTAGCCTGCGATTCACCGGCAAACGCGGCATGTAGATCATCAACAGTTTTCATCGTCTATCCCTCCTGAAATTTGATGGTTTGATACGCAACACTATGTCAAAGATGATAGACCGATTGCCGGATTTGTCAAAATGCTATCTTCAGGGGATTCCCTGAATGGTCAGACTGCCGACCCCCAACCCTACGTGGATATTTACCCGTTTCTCAGCGCCGCTGTATCCCGGCGAGGTGTAGCGATTGTTGGCGCGGGTGTAGTCGGGCGGGAAAGTGCGGGCAACAATGGCGGCATCCGCTTCGACGCGCACGGCCATGCCTGCCGGGACTTCGATCACGATAGCGCCGACGCCGCCATCTATGTTGATGTCGCAATCGCCTGTCTGCGGCAGCTTCACCAGGATGTCGCCCACCCCGAAATTGAGGTTGGCTGTGTCAACGGTCAGCGCGCTCAGGTCGAGAGTGATGTCGCCCACACCTATGTCAACGCCGAGATCGAGCGCCACGTCGGGGTGGAAGGCTAAATCCCAGCTATAACGTTTGCCGGGGCCAACGATCCCTCTGGATATTCCGCCCGTCTTGAGGACGAGCCGAGCCGGTGTCCCGCCCGTGAAATTCTGCACAAGCCGCTCGTTGTGACGTTGTCCCACCGTACCCTCGACAAAATTCCCGGAGTCATTGAGCGCCTCGATGTTGACCTGCGCCACGGCCGGCGCGAGTGTCACCTGCGCCGCTGTCATACCGTTGCGTGGTTCGCTGATGGTCGTGGTCTGGGCGGCTGTGCGCGCGCTGCCGCCTGTCCCGACGAGCCATACACCGCCGACGATCAATCCCAACACGATGAAGGCGCTGAGGATAGAACCTGCCGCGGACTTCCTGCCCACCAGAATCTCCAGACCCCCCGCGATGAGCAGGATCGGCCACAGCGTGAGAATGTCCCAGAAGCTCCAATCCAGATAACCCAGGTTGTTCAACAACAGGATAATGCCGATGCCGATCAAAATCGTTGGCCCGACTAATTTGATATGCCGCTCATCCCTTTCCATGACCTCTTCTCCTTCGAAAATAGTCGCATAGTCGTTAGTCTTGTAGTCGGAACGCCATTTTCGTGCTGGCATGGGGGGCGATAGCACCGGCGTCTCCTCGATAATTGGATAGTCTTTAGCCAAGTTGTCGCTCTGCTACTCACCCCATTCTCCAGAGTCGCGTCGCCGCAGGATAAGGTAGACGCCAAAGGCGATGATCGCCGCCGGAATGAGGAGCCGGCTGAGCCAGGTTGCGCTAATCAGCGTCAGGACACCGATGCCGCCGAGGATGGTTGCCGGATAGACGGCCCAACGCATCCGCCCTGACGGGGTAGGCAAGATGTACACCAACGTGAAGGTTGCCGCCAGGCCGAGCATGAACAGCGCGGCAAAGACGCCGCCGTTCATATAGGGTTCAAAGCCGACAAGCAGCGCGATCGTCCCGAGCACGCCGGCAGGGATGATGGCCCACCATTCGCGCGCTGCGGTTCGCATGTAGACGGCCAGAAAGCTCAACGCGAGGCTGCCCAGGAAAATCGTCGCTCCCCAGGCGTCGTTGGCTCCAGGGAAGATCTGCTCGAAAGCCATCAGCGTCCCCAAGCCAACGAGCGTCATGCCTGGGATGGCGGCCCACCAGTTGGGGCGCTCGACGAAGAACGTGTACAGGAAAACCAGTCCCGGTACGGCGAAAACAATCGGCCAGAGATTATCGAGCAGCAGCAGGCCCAGACTTTGCAGCAAGAACAGCACGCCGCCCACAATGAGCACAATGCCCCAAAACGTTCTGGATTCAAGATGTTTCATGGTCACTTTCTCCTGGTTTAGTGAACGCTGAAGGAGCCGACGCCGCCCTCAAGCATAATATCCACCTTGTTGCTGGCGGTCTCGTAGTTCGGCGAGCGATATTCGCCCTCAACCTTGGGGAACCGCTCATGGTTCACGGAGACGCTCGCCAACGCCCCGCTGGTGCGGATGCGCGCTGCAACGCCGTCGGGGATCTCGATGGACATCGAGGCTGCGCCGCTCGATCCGCGAATCTCGGTATAGCCGGCGTGGGCCGGCGCGATGATGCGCGTGGAACTGGCCCCGGTCTCCACTTTGAGCCGCGTGACCCGCAGATTGCTCAAGTCGAGTCTGGCGTCGCAGGCCCCGCTTTTCACCGTGAGGGTGAGCGGGACAGCGTTGCTGAGCGCCATAGACCAGCGGCGATGGTAGGCCGGCCCGAAGTTCCACTGCGGGAAACTCAGCGGCGGCGATTCCAGCCTGATCCGCTGAACACCGTCTTCTTGTGTGATTTGGTGCTCAACGCCGTCGAAAGTTCCGCTGAGCAACGTCCCAACGGTGGTATTTCCCCCGACGATTAATTCCCCCGCGCCAAAGTCAATACGCACGTGCGCCTCGTCCGCTTCGAGCGGGATGCTCAGCTCTTCGGTCACGAAGGCGGAGCGACTGTGCGTCGAAGCCCACAGAATCCACGCGCCAAAGCCGATCAAGGCCAGGGAGAAGATCAACTGCCCGGCGCTGATGCGCAACGGCGCGAGTACGCCCAAATTGTCCAGCAGCAAGAGCAGGCCGATGACGACCAAAATGACACCCCAAAATAAACGTCGGTTGTACATCGTTGTTGCACCTATTCCCTTTCACTGCGCTTGATGGGACGTAGCAGCGCCCGGATGAACAAAAACACGCCCAAAGCGATCAGGGCAAACGGCAGATAGACCTTGAAGGGGAAGTAGCCGAGGATATTGCCAAACAACGAGCCAAAAATGGTGAAGAGCACCGCGCTGACGAGAATACTCTCCAGTCCAGCGCTGATTTGCTTGCGTTTCCACTGGAGCAGCCCGGCGATCACCGTCCCCACACCGACGAAACCGGGGATGAGCGTCCACAGGTACGCCCAGCTCTCCCACGTCAGGACGCCGGCGTTTTGAAAGTAGAGAATCCCGCCGATCCCGCCGACGATGCAAGCGGGAATCGCCATATCGGGCGAACCGCTCAATAAGCCGATGACGAGCAGGCCCAGAGCGATCAGGATGATGATCATCGGCCAGCTAAAGGTGAAATTGAACCACGCGCTCAGGCCGGGGATAACCTGAAAGGCAAGCAGGATGCCGCCGATAAAAATGAGCACCAGCCCCGCAGTGATATTGCTTCTTTTAGGATTGGACATCATAACCTCCATTGCGTGAAAAGTATCAATGCCTTGCGTAAGGCATTGATACTTATACGTTGACGCTAACGGGAGGTTGCAACTCTGAGGAGACCGAGCGGCGCAAGCGCGTTGGGATACTGTCCTGCTGGGCCGTCGGCGGCAAGGCGAACGCCATCGGACGTCCTATACAATCCTGCCCACAGCGGATACTCGCCCGGCGGTAGATTGGCGGGAATGGCAAGCCGATGGGCATCCGGCACCCGGTCGCCGGCCTGCCAGACTGTGGTGGGATACCAGCCCTGACGCGGCCGGCTGTCGTGCTGCGCCAACGGCGTAGCATCACCCGGACGCCAGAGATGCACGAAGGCGGTGAAGTCGCTATCCGGCGCGCGCAGCGCTTCCCAGTCCAGCGTCACCGTGATCGTCTCGCCGGGTTGGGCGACGGTTGGCCCATCGTACCCCCGCAGCGCAATTTGACCGTCGAACGTGGCTGTGACGGCGTGCATCGGCGATGTATCCGGTATGTGTGCCGGCACTACGCTGACCGCACCGACGAGCGGTGGTTCATACAAACTCCCATCGGAAAGCGCCGCGCTGGAAAGCGTCGCGCTCAGGCGTTCACCCGTTTCCGTGTCGAATAGCCCCATTTCCAGCCGGTACAACAGCGGCCCTTCTGCCCACGCCTCGATGGGAACGCGGTAATGGTCACAGAAAGCGCGTCCCACGGGCCACAACGACGTGGGCCAGCGGCCCAGCCCGGGATAGGTATGACGCTCGGCGACGCGGCTGTTCTCCGGCCCGATAAGATGGACGAAGACCGTGTAGTTCCTCGACAGCGGCGCGAGCGCCTCCCAGCACGCTTTGACCGTGAATGTGTCGCCCGGTTGCGCGCGTTCCGCGTCTACGGCGACGCCCAATAACCGCGCTTGCTTCGCGTAGTCAATACCGACTGGTTGCAACTTGTTCATCACAGCGGCAGGCGCATACAATCGCGGCGGCGCAAACGTTGCCAGAATCCGCGCACCAGGGGCCAACGTCGTCAGCACACACAGCGCGAGGGGGAAGAGGTGAGAGAGTGAGAGAGTGAGAGGGTGAGGGAGTGAGGGGGTGAGAGAGTGAGGGGTAACATCTTGCCCCTTTCCTCTTGCTTCCTGCCCCCTGCTTCCTGCCTCCTGCCTCTTGCTTCCTGCCTCCTGCCTCCTGCCTCCTGCTCCTTGCCTCTTGACGCCGTTCGCCAGAAGCAGCGCCCAGGCGCCGAGGGTGGGGAAGAGCAGCCGTCCGTGTGGCGCTTCCACTTGCCGCATCCAGTGGAGCAGGGCCGCGAAAATGCCGCCGCACCAGATCAGCGCACATACGAGGATGACCAGTGTGATCTGGGTCTCGCGCGTTTTGCCTGCGCGTTGCGCCGTTCGCGCGACATTCCACAGACTGCGGACAAAAAATGCAACCGTTCCCAACGTCAGCGTCCAATACACCCACGCCGGCCACGTCACATGCCCCCATCCGTATGCCGCCCAGAAGGAGTACACCAGGCGCGGCATCTCCGGCAGCAAGGCGAGCAAGCCAACCGGCGCGGGACGTCCCCAGGGCGTGTTCGCGTGGTTGGAGATGCCCAACAGATCGCCGTAGAGCAGCCCGTTGCGCGCGTACCACCATCCCCCGACGAGGACCGCCGCCGCAACGAACGCCGCGCCATAGACCAGGATGCGCTTTCTGTCCAGAGCGTGGCGGATCGCCGCCCACAGCAGCGCCAAACCTGCCACAGGCAGCAGCAGAATGACGCTGGTCTTGGTGAGCGCGGCCAATCCGGCCAATGCGCCGCACACGGCGGCCCGCCGTAGCGTCAACCCGCGCCGCATCGCGCGGGCGACGGCCCAAAGCGTCGCCGTCGAGAGCGCCGCTGCCGCACTGTCATTGCTGATGACGCTGCACATAAAGACGAATTGCGGGTGGAAAGCGACCAGCAGCGCCGCAACCCGCGCGCCACGGCGACTGCCGAATGTCTCGTATCCCAGGCCCCACGTCGCCAGCACCGTCAACAGGCCGAAGAGCAGCGAGGCTAGGCGTGTGACGTGGATGCTCAACGCCGCGCCGCGCCACGGCCAGGCTTCCTGCGCCGTGTGGATGAGCATATTTTTGTTGTCCGGGATTGTGCCCGGCGCTTGATGGCCGAAGCCGGGATTGCCCCACAGCAGGGGGGCCAGGTCAACCTTCTTGAAGGGCGCGTTGAGCAGCGCGGCGACCGCGTAATAGAGCGGCGGTTGCGCGACTTCCTGGTTCGCGCCGCTTGCGTCGTTGTCCATCGCCGGGAGGCCGCGACCCTGCGCGAGCCAACGCACATAGGCGTGGTGCCAGATTTCGTCCGGCGCCTCGAAGATGGGCGTGGTAGCGTTGTGCATCATGACCAGCAGCGTGAAGGCTGCCAGCAGTAGCGTGAGCGATTTGTCTTTCATGGCTGCGCTTTCCAGATGATGGCGGCGTTATCCGGCAACTGCTCCCCGTTGATGGTTGCCGGTACTCTTGCGCCGGTGATGGGATGATATAACCCGACGGCGATACGCGCCGGGATGACGCCGTCCGGCAAAGACAGAAGATGGACGTCGAGGATGCGATCATCGGCTTCCCACAGACTGGTGGGGAAGTGGCCGTTCTGGGGCGGGCCGTCGCCGGTAGCGAGCAACTCTCCGTCGGCGGCGTAGGCGTGAACAAAGACGGTGTAATTTTCGGGCGTAGGTCCGTCGCTGTGCCAATAGAGGGAGACACGCCAGTTATTTCCCGCGCGGTTGATATAAGCATCTCCAAGCTGCGCGAACGTCCCGAATTCCACGAAGGTGGTCAGCGCGCGTTCCCATTGTGGAACCGGCTGTGGATCGGGGATGCGTAGCAGGGTCAAACGCGCTGTGTCGCCGGTCGGTATGCCGTTATCATAAGTTGGACGGCGGATGCCCGTGTGATCGTCCACAAGTGCTGCCTGTACTATCCAGGCCTGAACCGGCGTTTCGCTTTGCGGAAGCGGCAAGCGGTAGCGGTCGCGGATCACTGTCCCGACCGGCCATAATGACGTGGGGAGGTTGCCGCGACCGGGCCAGTGGTGATAGTTGAGGCGCAAATCCGTTTCGCCGGGCACAGGGGAGACGAGTTGCAGCGCCAGCGTGAGGTTCTCGGAAATCGGCTGTGTGGCTTGCCAGTAGAGCGTGACATCCACTGTGGGCCGGCAATAGTCTGTGGCGGCCAGGATGCAGGCCAGATGCGCTTTGGTGACGCGGACTTCGTACCCGCGCAAAAGAATGGCATCGCCGAAAGCCACGGTTGTCGGGTTGGGGATGGAGGCGGCAGTGGATTGTTGCGCGGGCGGGGTGAACAGCAGCGTCGGTCCCGCGCATAGGGTGACGACGGCCCAGACGGGCAGAACGGCAGCCCAGATTCGCGTGAGCATGGGCGACTCACGCCATCCCGCTGCCATGATGAGCGCCAGCGCCGCAATCGCCGGGAAGAGCAGTCGTCCACCCGTCGCCGGGGTGATGCTGTTCCAGCGCAACCATGCGAGCACGATCACGGCGAACCAAACGGCGGACAGCGTCAACGCCATTTTCTGGCGCCGGTTCAGCCGCCGCCAGCCCGCCATGACGCCGAGTAATCCGCCGGCCATCGCCAGAAAGTAGGGCCAGTACACCGCGCGCGGGTAGAAGGAGCACGGCATCTGTCCCCAATAGGAGAGTAGCATCGGCCTGATCTCGCTGAACGCGATGGGGTAGGTGCGCCGCCCGACCTCTTCCAGCATCGGGGCCAGCGCCGTCGGATCGCCGTAGAGCCGCAGATTGCGCGTCATCCACGGCGCAACGAGCGCCAGAGCGGGCAGCGCCATCAGACATCCCCAACCGATGATGCGGCGCAGCGGCATTTTGTGCCGCCAGCCGTGGAGCAGCAGCGCCAGTCCGCCCAGACCGACCAGGCCCAGGCCGCTCAACTTGCTCAACGCCGCCAGCCCGCTGAGGACGCCGAACAGGAGCACCCGCCGGTACGTTGGGCCTTTGTCCCACACATCCAACGCGAGCACCAGCCCCCACGTCGCCAGCGGTGTCACGGCGTTGTCGTTGTTCACGCCAGAAGCGACGAGCAGGAATTGGGGGTTGAACGCGACGAGTCCCGCCGCGAGCCACGCCACCGGGCCGGTGCGGAAAATACGCCGCGCCAAAATCCATACCCCGGCAACCGTCGCCGCCTGCAGGAGCGTGGAAAAGAGGCGCAGAGCATGGAGGGTCAGACGGCTTCCGCGCCATTCCTGACCCGGCGCGCGCACCCAGGTGGCTTTGTTGTAGAAGGTTCCGGTCGGCCCGCACTCGACGACGTTGCCGGGAACCGCCTGGGGTGCGTGGGGATCGTCGGGCAAACCCCACAGGCGCGCCCAACCTGTTGCCAGGATGTGATAGAGCGGCGGCTGCGAGGCTTCCTGCCGGACGTGATAGCCGGCCGCCTGCGCCGCTCCGTGGACCGGCAGCCGTCCCGTCGTGGCGATGTGGCGGATGACTTCGGCGTGCTCGATTTCGTCCAGGTTTTCGTAGGGTGGAACCAGCATATTCCAGGCCGCTGCCACGATGACGAAGGCGGCGATGAGGATGAGCAGGTCTTTGCGCATCTCAGGCCATGCCTCCGGCGTCGCGCAGCCACGCCAGAGTGTGCGCGAAGACGAGATCGCGGTCGCGGTCCAGCACGACGGTATGCCCGCCACGTTCGACCCAGAGGATGCGCGACGGCCCGCCAAGCCGCGCCGCGATGCGCCGCGGCGTTCCAGACGGCACAACCAGATCGCGCCGCGCCTGCACTAACAGGGTGGGGGCGGTGACGCGCGGTAACTGTGCATCCAGGCTGCGCAGCATTTCCGTGATTTGCGCGACGCTGCGCAGCGGAATCCGCGTGTAGGTGAAGTGCGCGCGCCGCATCATCGGATCGCGCACATCCGAACCGATTTTGGGGAGAAAGCGCAACACACGCGCGCCAGGTTGCGCCAGTTGCAGCAAGGGATGGCGCGCGAGCGCGCCGTCGGGCGCGGAAAAGGCGACAACGCGCGTCACAGGATGCAGCGCCGCCGCGTGGAGCGCCAGCACCCCGCCGAGCGACAGCCCCGCGACGCAGACTTGTGCGCAGTGCCGGCGTAGTTCGGCCAGCCCGGCATCCACGTCCGCCAGCCATGCTTGCCACGCCACACGCTCCAGGTCCTCTGGCTGCAAGCCGTGCCCGCGCAGCCGGATGCCGCTCACCGTCAATCCGGCGGCGTTCAGGTATTCCCCTAGCAGGCGCATCTCGCTTGGCGCGGTGAGGAACCCGTGAATCAACAGCACACCCGGTTCGCCGCCGGGCAAGAGGAAGGGATCGTTTGTCGCCGTCATCGGTGTGAAGTATAGCATATTCGCGCGAGAAGGGAACGTTCAGCGCGTCATCTCGTCTGCTGCTGTACGGACCTCAACTATGCCTGGGTGAAGGCCAACATAGCGGGATAGATACGATCAATCTCAACAAAGACTTGCTCGTGGTCTACTCCTTCGACGACGTGTACTCGCATCCTTGACGTTTTCAGAGATTCCTCGTATGCCTTCAGGCTGTCCAATGCCAGGTGATCCTCTGAACCGATAACCCACAGCGTCGGACAGCGAAAATCGGCAGGGACGACGGCAGGCCAGTCGAGCATCGCCCGAACCCAGCCCAGCATCGCCGGAATGTTGAGGCGTTGCAAAAGTTCCTGGTCATTCGTGGAGAGCGACGTGAGATCCAACGTGCTTGCGCGCCTGGCTTGTATGATCGGGGGCCAATGTGCGCAAAAGTCCAACGCATCCTGGCGAGTTTGTCCCGCTACGCCCGGACCCAGCGGCGTGCCGATGAGAATACAACTGGCGACGCGCTCCGATTGGACTGCCAGATAACGTCCCACTTTGCCGCCATACGACATTCCCCAGAGGCTGAAACGCTCGACGTCACAGGCATCGGCAACCGCCAGGATGTCCTGGCATAGCTTGTCGATGGTGTAGTCGGCCGGGTCTTCTGGCAGATCGCTCTCACCGTGGCCGCGCAAGTCCATTGCGATGACGGTGAAGTGCGTCTGAAGACGACTGACGTAACCCACTTCGTGCCATTCCTGGCGGCGGCTGCCTCCGCCGTGCAACAACATGATGGCGGGGCCTGCGCCGTTACGGTCGTAGGCAATCCGCGTGCCGTCGGGTGAGATCGTGAATAATGTGCTCATTGCATTGTCTCAATCACGACCTGCACTGTCATCCCAGGACGTAGCGCCAAGTCGGTCGGATCCAGCTCGATCATCAGCGTGTACGTCGTGTCGCCCTGCTGCACCACAGCCACCGGCGAGATGGCGACGACGCGCCCGGTCAATGCAATGTCATGGAAAGCGTTGACGCGCACGGTGACGGGCTGCCCTTCCTGTACTCGCCCAATTTGCAGTTCTCCTACGTTTTTCGTCTCGACGCGCCAGTGTGAGACGTCCAGCAGCTCGACAACCGGCGCGCCGGGTGCGGCCCATTCGCCGATGCTGAAGTTGACTGCTGCCACGACACCGTCGAAGGGCGCGATGAGGGTGACGCGAGTCAGGTTTTCCTGAGCGGTGGCGAGAGCTTGCTCTGCGCGTGTTATGGTCAGTTCGGCGAGCGTCAGCGCCTCCGGCGCGACGGGATGCTGCGCTTCGTAGAGGGCGAGCTGCGCCTGCGCCAGTTGCGCCTCTGCATTGGTGATGGAGACTTCGTAGCCGTGATCCGCGCTGTGTAGACGGTGTTGCGCCAGTGTCAGGCGGTAATGCTCTTGCATGTCTTCCAGGGCTTTGGCCGCGGGAGAGTAGGGCGCCCAATCCCTGGTGGTGGGATCGTTGAGCAGGTTGTCGTAGGCGTTTTGAGCGTCGCGTAGCGCTCGCTCCGCCTGGGTCAAGGCGGCGCGGTCGAGAATGGCCTGGTTGCCGCGGGCGTCGTACTGGGCCTGCGCCTGGAGTAAGGCGCTCTGCGCGCTGCTGATGGCGGCTGTGGCCGCGATCACCCGCTCAGGCGCGGGGATGGCCTGCGCCTGAAGTTGCGCCAGTTGCAGCCTGGCGTTCTCGACGTCCAACGCCGCCTGCGTTACCGCGCGTTGCAGATCGGTGTCATCGAGGACGGCCAACGTCTGCCCGGCCTGCACGGACATTCCGACTTCAGCATCCAGCGATTCGATGTCGCCGCCGATGTCGAAGCTCAGGGCGAGGCTGCGGATAGGATGCAGGATACCGTTAGCGCTGAGGCTTCCGGGCAGCGTTTGGTAAGTGGCGGCGCTGCTGTCCGGCGTCGGCGCTGGCGCGGTGGATGGCGCCGTGTCTTCGTTACACGCTGTGAGGGCTAGAATCAGCAAGAGTCCTAGCAGGCCGAAAAATAGGCGTAGATGCCGGAATGGCGATGTATTGTGATTCATCAGGCTCTCCTTTCAATGATGGCGACCGGATCAAGGCGTGAGAGCGTCCCGCTCATGGTTCCAATTGTAGCAGCCAGGACTGCGACCGGGATCGGTAGAGTGAACAGCCACGGCAGCGGACTGAAGAGGTTGAAGTGCAGGCCCAGGGGGGCGAAAACGCGAAACTGAAGGATCGCCAACCCCGACAGACATACCCATGCGCTGATGACCCATGCGGCTCCTGTTGTAAATGCCGTTTCCCGCACGGTGCGCCACACCAGCCACCGCCGCGCGCGCCCCAGGGCGTGCAGCACTCCGAACTCGATCTGGCGTTGGGCCACGGAGATGACGTTCAGCACAGCCAGTGCCAGCGCGGCGACGACGGCCACGACGCTCTCAATCAGGGCCATTGTCAGCAGAGTCGTGCGCATGCCTTGACGTGCAGCGACGAGCGACTTGTGGTAAGTGACTACCCCTATCTCAGGCATTGGCGCAAACTCGGACTCCAGCCACTCGTCCATCGCCGCTTTTTGCCCGGCTTTGGGCGCCACCAGGAATTGGTCAATGAACTCTGAAAGGCGATATGCCTCGTGGCTTTGGAGAAACTCAAGCGAGACAAAGGCCAGCCAGTTCTCGTCCTCCGGCGCTGCGGGTGTGGCGAAGATACCGGAGATGACGAAATCAGTGGGCAGCGCCATCGCGCCGGGATAGGCGGGATGCTCGCGGTTGCCGATGACGTCGCCAACGTGCAGGTCGCGGTTTTGGGCGACGACCTCCGGGATGATCAACTCGTTGGTGTTGGGGCGCGGCAGGTGGCCCTCTTTCAATATCAGATCGTAGAGCGCGACCAGGTAGGCCATATCCTCGGCATAGACGCCGTAGGCATTGATGTTCGCCTGTGTAAAGGGAGGAATGGTAATGTGCAGCATCGTCATTTCGAGGCAGGGGATCACCCGCTCGACGCTGGGATGCATCCGTACCTGGGTGACGACGCCCATATCCAGGGACGAACCAAGGCGCGTGCGCAGGCTGCTCATCTGCTTCAAGTTGCTCAGGCGCGCACGCCGGGCGTCATCGGTTGCCGAAAAAACGAAGATCACCAAAACGACAGCAATGATCATCAGCGACATAGCGCCGGTGAGCAGCGCGGCGCGTCCCTTGTGGCGGCGGTAAAAGGTCGCCGCGGCCAGCGGTTTGGGCGCACTCGCGGCGACAGTTGGCGGATGAGATGTCGCTTCTGGCCCCAGTTCGCCGCGTTCGATGATCGTCACGGCGTCCATCCGCGCCAGCAAGCGGCCAAAGCCGGCGCGCGCAAAACCGGTCACGGCGAGCGGCGTTGCCAGAACCAACAACGCCGGTGCAGCGGTGATCACGGCGAGGGCGTGTCCGCGCGGGGCGAACACGGCCAGTTTGAGGCCATAGAGCGCCCCCCACGACGCCAGGACACCCAGCGTCCACCCCAGCGCTGCCAACAGAGCAATTTCGGTCGTCAGGTGGCGGGTGAGCCAACGCCGGCTGTATCCCGCCGCGTGCAAGACGCCGAATTCAGGAAGGCGGCGGGCAAAGGCGATGCGGTTGATCGCGCCGATCACCAGGGCCACGGCGGCCGCGATGATGACGATGATAGGGACGATGAGGACGTAAGTTTGGCGGTATGCGCTCGCCATTTCCTCGTTTAGCGTTTGCCGGGTGCGGACAAAGGTGTGCGGGGACTGAATTGCGTTTCTGAGAAAAGCATCTACCTCCGCCTCGTGTCCTGGACGGGCTGTCACCAGAAAATTGGCCGGAAAGTTGCGGTAGATTTCGTGATTGCTCATATATTCGGCAGAAAGGATACCCAGGCGCATGTCGCTTTCCAGGATAGCGACGACCTCCAGGGGATCGGCGATGTTGCTGTAGAACTCGGGGTTGACGGTATTGTGAATCACGTCTCCAACGTGCAAGCCCAAGTTCGCCGCCACATTCTCCGAGAGCATCACCCCATTCGTCCGTGGCTTCACGAGGCGTCCTTCTTTGACGGTTGCGCCGTATTGTTCCAGGACGAGCGCCATATCCTGCTCCCACACGCCGAGTAAACTCAGCCAGTCCGAGTCACCGCCGATGACTTCGGGCAAGGAAATCCCCTGACCGCCAATATACGGGATGACGTGTTCGACCGCGGGGTGTGCGCGCACCTGGGCCATCACCGTGGCTGCCCATTCGTCGCCCTGCGGCGCAACGACGTTGAATTTCAAGAGCATGCTGTTCGTGCGCGCCGGCTCGATAAAAATGGCCCACGAGAGGGCCACCGCCAGGTAGAGGCCCATCGTCACCAGGCTGATGATGCCCGCCAGCAGCGCGGTGTGTCCTTTGTGACGGCGATAATATGTAAAAAGTGATAGGGGTTTCATCGGTCTACCTCCTTGGCTGCGCGCGCCACACGATCCTTGACGTCGGCAACCTGTCCGCTGCGCAGGGTGATGACCAGGTCGGCCTCGCTGAGGATTTCCGGGTTGTGCGTCACCGCGATAAGGCTACCCTGATCGCGGTAACCGCGCAGGAGCGCCATCACCTGCAGGCCGGTGCGCCGGTCGAGCAGACCGGTCGGCTCGTCGGCGAAGATGACGCGCGGGCGGTGGATCATCGCGCGGGCGATCGCCACGCGCTGCCGCTCGCCGCCCGAAAGCTCGTAGGGGAAGCGGTGGAGCTTGTCCCCCAGGCCCAGGTCGGCCAGCAGCGCCTTCGCCTGTTCCATGTGCGCTTTATCCTGCACCGGTGCGGCGACCATCACGTTTTCCAGCGCGGTGAGGTAGTTGATGAGAAAGTGCTGCTGGAAGACGAAACCGAATTCGGTGCGCCGCAAGGCCACGCGCTCCCGCTCTGCGATCTTGCCGTAAGCGCGGCCGTCCAGGTAGACCTCACCGGTCGTGGGTTTGCGCAGCCCGCTCAGCATGTACAGCAGCGAGCTTTTGCCCGATCCCGACGGCCCCAGGATGCCGACAAACTGGTGATCCTCAATGGCTACCGAAACCTCGTGGACGGCGTCCAGCGTAGATTCGCCGTCCTTATACGTCAATGTCAAATTTTCTCCGCGTAACATTGTATCCTTCCCTCCATCGTTCTTGCATCCTGCATCTTGTTTCTTGGACCCTGTTTCTTGTCCATTATCATAACTTTTTCCCCCGGTGTTTTCTATAGGCGCGCGTCATAGTGCATACGCGCGGCTATCATGGACGAGTGTGACAGTATCATAGGGAAAGAACTGGTCATTTGGGCAGTAGGGAGGGAGCCGGTGTTGACTTTATGATTCCCGGGGCTATACTCTATCAAGGTTTACCCAGTGAACGAGAATTTTCCCTACAAACTCCAGAGAATGTTGAGAACTTTTGGCCCTTTCGCCCTTTGTGTCCGAGTGGTTTAAGGAGGACGATCATGAAATGGGTTGAAATTCGCGCAAAATATCCCGACCAGTGGCTCATCATTGAAGCACTGGAAGCTCACACCGAAAACCAACGACGATGGCTCGATCAAATCACTATTGTGCAGCTTTGTGCAGATAGTGCGATAGCGTTACAAGAATATCGCCGCCTGCATCAAGTTTATCCTCAACGCGAATTTTATTACGTTCATACCGCGCGCGAAATCCTGGACATTCGGGAACGCCAATGGCTGGGGATTCGGAGGTCTCATGCAACTCAACCTGCGTGACGGTTTAGCCTTTATCTCCGTCGTTGTCACCTATGCGGGTAAAACGTGCGTCATCCCAGATGTCATTGTGGACACTGGCTCTGCGGCGACGATGTTTTCTGCGGATCAACTGGTTGCATTGGATATTGCTCCTGAACCGGACGATGTCTTGTACACCATCAGAGGTGTAGGTGGCACTGAGGTCGTCTTTTCACGGAAAATGAGCTGTCTTCAAATTGGCTCGCGCGAGGTAACAGACTTCGAGATTGAAGTAGGCGGGATGGATTACGGTTTTACCGTCAGTGGTATTTTGGGAATGGATTTCCTTTTGCAAACTGGGGCAATCCTGGACCTGGAGCATCTGGAGCTAAGTTTTGCTTCTTGAGTTTGTCTATGACAGAGACTTGCCTGACCCAGGATAATCTGACTTTCAGGCCACTTACTCCCAACGAGTGGTCGGATTTCGAACAGCTTTTCGAGGAGCACGGGATACAGAATGGCTGCTGGTGCATGTATTGGCGGACGACGCGCGCCGCATTTCAACGAGGTTATGGAGAGAGTAACAAGCAAGCCTTCAAAACTGTTGTGGAATCCGGCAAGGCTCCGGGGATTCTGGCGTACCACGAGGGGCGCGCCGTCGGTTGGTGCTCCATCGCGCCGCGTGAGGAGTATTCTGCTCTGGAACGTTCGCGCACGCTGAAGCGAGTGGATGACAAACCTGTTTGGGCTATCGTCTGTTTCTTCGTTTCGCAACCTTATCGTCGCCGCGGTCTGATGGAAGCCTTGCTGCGTGCCGCCCTCGCGTATGCCGGAGCGAACGGCGCAGAGATCGTGGAGGCTTATCCGCTGCGCGCCGCGATCACGAAAATGCTCCCTTATGAACGCTATATGGGCATCGAATCCACGTTCGAGCGTGCGGGCTTCGAGCCGGTGGCGCAACGTTCTGAGAGACGAGTCATCATGCGCTATTGCATTCACTGAAAGGGAGGAACGATGATTCGCATTGCTGTCGTGGATGATCACCCGCATGTTGCGATTGCGTTGCGCGCGCTGACCGAGGCCACGCCGGACATCCGGCTGGTTGCCGAGTCGCGGCGCGGGAGCGAGGTGGCGGCGTTGGTGCGCAAAACGCGCCCTGATGTTTTGTTCCTCGATTTGTTCATCGAACCGACCTTCGATGCGTTGGCGGTGGTACGCGATCTACACAACGATTTCCCCGATCTGCGCATCTGTATCCTCAGCGCCTACCTCGAACCGGCCCGCGTGCGTGCTCTCCTGCAGGCCGGGGTCTGCGGTTATATTCTCAAAGACGATGATTACGTCTCCCGCATTGGCGCAATTATCCGCGATCTCTACGATGGCCGTCTGTACCTCAGCCCGCAAGCGTATGAGGCGCTGGCCCAGGCCACGCGCGCGGAGATCGTCGAACAGCCGCTTTCGGAGCGCGAGGTGGAAATTCTGCGCCTGGCGCAAAGCGGTCTGCCGAATCCGCAGATTGCCCAGGCGTTGCACATTTCGGCGGGCACGGTGCGGAATCACCTCAGCGCCATTTACCGCAAACTGGATGCGCGCAGCCGCTACGAAGCGATTCAAATTGCGGTAGAACGTCATTTGATCTAAACGTAATCATTGTCAGCCGACTTTCAACTTTCAACTTTCAACCTTATTGATGAACCTCAATTCTATTTTCCGACGCAAGACCCGTTCGATTGACCACAGTGTTCTGCTGGTGGAGTACGGGCGTAAGCTGACCGCGACGGTGGATCAGCAGGCGTTGGTGCGCGTATTGACCGAAGAAATCCCGCGCGCGTGCGGGGCGACTCGCGCGACGTTGCTGTTGCCGGAAGCCTACCAATTGGTGGCTCCCGACGCGACGCTGCCGCAGTTGCCCGTCAATCACGCAGCGGTTCGCTGGGTGGCTTCGGGCGGCGAGGCGCAAAGAGCGGATCGGGGACGGTTGGCTGAGTTGATCGCGCAGGGGCCGCCCGAACTGGCCTGGGCGCAAGTGTGGGTGCCCTTGATGCGCGGCGTCGATCTGCGGGGCTTGTGGCTGCTAGGCCGTCGAGAGGATAGCGCCCCTTACACACCGGATGACTTGCACTGTCTGACGGCGCTAGGGCGTGAGGCGGCGGCGGTTTTGGAGGCCGCGCGTCACGCCGAACAGGAGCGCCGCACGGCTGAAGAGCTGCGCGCGTTGTACCGGCAGGTCGTCACGGCGCGAGAGACGGAACGCGGACGGCTCTCGCGGGAGCTGCACGACGGCGTGTTGCAAGACCTGTGCGCGATCGCCCGCGACCTCAAGGCGCTTGAAGCGCAGGCAGTTCCCAACGACGTTCCCTTCGCAGACCTGGCGGCTCGCTCCAATGAGGCAGTGCAGACGCTCCGCGCCATTTGCAACGATCTGCGCCCGCCGTTGCTGGAACAGGATTTGCCCACGGCGCTCAGAACCCTCGTTGAGATGTTGGATGCGCGTTCGCAGGCTCCCGTTCACATCGAAATTGCCGCCGATGCCCTGCGTCTGCCCGACGACGTAGCGCTGGCGATCTTCCGCATCACGCAGGAGGCGCTGCGCAACGCGCTCCAACACGCCGACGCTTCCGAAATCGCCGTGCGCCTGACGCAGTATCCCGACCGGTTGCGCCTGACCGTCACCGACGACGGACGCGGCATCGCTGGCGGCAGCAGCGCCCCGGCGCGCTCTGTGGCCGAAGGGCATTTCGGCCTTGCCGGGATGCGGGAGCGGGCAACGATGATCGGGGGCCGTCTCGACATCCAGACGGCCCCCGATTACGGCACAGTGGTCATTCTTGAGATTCCTTATCAATCCTGAGACGCTGCGATGTAGTCGTCCACCAACCTTTCCAAAAGCTCAAGCGGCACGGCGCCGTTGCCCAAGAGGACGTTGTGAAAGGCTTTTAGATCGAAATCGTCCCCCAAAGCGTCCATGGCGCGCTGCCGCTGTTCCAGGATTTCGAGCATCCCCACTTTGTAGGCGGTCGCCTGCCCGGGCCAGGTGATGTAGCGCCAGATTTGCGACTCGACGGCGCCGCGCGACATGCCGGTGTTTTGCAGCATATAGTCCACGGCCTGGTTGTAGGTCCAGCCTTTGACGTGCATACCGGTATCCACCACCAGCCGTGTGGCGCGGAAGGCTTCGGCTTGCAGGCGGCCCAGGTCGCCGTAGACGTCGTCCTCGTAGACGCCGAGTTCCCACGCCAGGCGTTCGGCGTAGAGCGCCCAGCCCTCGACGTAGCCGGTAAAGCCCACGTCCTTCCTGAAGAAGGGTAGGGGGAGTTCCTGGGCGATGGCGATTTGTTGGTGATGGCCGGGAATCGCCTCGTGATAGGCGAGCGTCCGCATTCCGGACCGGGGTTCCGAGCCGGTGCTGCTGGCGTAGAACGCACCGGGCCGCGAGCCGTCCACTGCCGGTGCGAGATAGTATCCCCCGCTTGGCACGCCGATGACGATCACATCGACTTTCGGCTGCAGGTCGAAGACGGGGATAATGTCGGTTTTTACGGCTTCGATGATGGCCTCGTATTCGCGCAAAATGGCCTGGCCCTGCAAGAAACCACTTTCTCTCGCCACACGGTTGTACAGGTTGGGCAGGCTTTCGTCTGCAGGATAGCCCAATTCGTCGAACAAGACGCGCATGTCGGCGTGGATGCGCGTCAGGTCTTGCTGGCCGAGTGCGTGAATCTCGTCGGCGGTCAGGTCGGTGGTGGTGTAGTGGCGCAGGAGATAGGCGTAGTAGGCGTCGCCGTTGGGGAATTTTGCCACGCCGATTTCGTCGGTTGCTGTGCGCTGTTGCTTTTCCAGCAGGCTGGCCAGCGCGTCGAAGCCCGGCAGCACGGACTTCTCAATGGCGTCTACGGCGGCTTTGAGCAGCGCCTTCTTGTCGGCGGCGCTCACGTTGTCCAGCGCGTTTAGCTTTGCCTCAAAGGCTGTGTAAAATGGCGTTTCGTCCGCGTTGCTGTTCGCCATTTTGCGGAGATTACCCCCTATCCACTGGAGGATGCCGCGCGGCAGCACCACGCCGATTTCGGCACGGCGTTCCAGGCTTTCTACCACCTGCTGCATTTGCGTTTCCACCTGGGATAGGCAGGCGATGTAGTCTTCGGCGTCCTGTTTGTTCATCAGCGGGTAGAGATCGGAGAAAAATAGCGTCAGATTATCCTGGTAGCCGATGGCGCCGGGGCGGATGATGTAGTCGTAGTCCGCAAACTCGTGCCCGCGAATCTGGTCTTCGAGATACCAGACGTACACGTCATAAGAGAGTTGCTGTTCCGCCGTGAGCGCGGCGCGGTCGTAGGTTTTGAGCAGGGTCAGGGTTGCCTTCTCCAAAGCCTGAGTTTCGCGGATGTAGGCGTCGGACATGTCGTTGAGTTGGTCTTTTCGCACGCCGAGCACGTCCGATAGGCCCAGGGTGGTGATGTATTCTGGATAGCGTGTCACCAGGCGTATGTAGGATTGCTCGAAGAACGTGTCGATGTCCAGCCCTTGCAGGCCGTCGGCGATGGCGGGAAGTTCTAGCGGCGCAGATGTAGTAGTGGGCGGCGATTCGACGGCAGCGGGGGCAGCGGTCGTCTGCGCTTCAACGTGCGGCGTGGGGGTAGGCGTGGCGGTTGTTGCGGGTGTGGGCGTGGCGGTCGGCTGCTGCGGCGCTGCCGGTGGTGTGGTTGGCGCTGTTTGACAACCGGTCAACAAAACCGAGATAAACAGTATACTGAGTGTCACTTTGAACCAGCGATGCATAGGATCCTCTCCTGAAAACACCGAATGTGTACTCATCATCGAGTCTACTTCAAAAAGCCCTGTCTAACCGCCAAGACGCCAAGTTCGCCAAGAGAATCAAATAATTGATGAATAATCTCAAGAGACTCGCCTATTTTTACAAATTATCTTGATCTAACCATTGAAAACCTTGGCGTTCTTGGCGACTTGGCGGTTTTTTTCAGTTGAGTCATCAATATGGTCTTAGAATCCTGGTACACGGATGAACACGGAAAACACGGATTTTTCCTTTGTAACAAATCCGTAGCATCCGTGAAATCCGTGTGCGATTTTTAGTGCGCCGTTGTTGTGGGCAGCAAGTCGCAAGCTAGAAGCTTGCGGTACGTAGCGACATTGCAGCCAATATCTCCTCCCACTCAGGCAAGTCATGTAGGATGGCGAAAGCGGGTTGTTGTTTTGTCCATTCGGCGTGCGTCCAGCCGTGATCGACGGCGGCGTTGAGATAGTGCAGCGCCTTTTGCGCATCCCCTAAATTGGCCCAGGCCAGGGCCGTCAGGTGGTAGTAATAGTCAGGGTTGTCATCGCGGGCAGCAAAGACCTTTTCGTAATACTCCACGGTCTGGTGATAGGCTTCGCGCTGGAAGTGAAGCCAGCCTAGCTCCGCCCAATGATTCACCAAATCGTAGATGTAGAAATAGTAGGCGTATTCGCGGTTGCATTTGAAGCCCACCTTCTCCGCCGTCTTCCACGAGCCGACGTTCTCCGCATTGCAGTGCCAGCCGACGGCTTTGAAGCCGTGCGTCAGGCAGTATTCCACCGTTGCGGCAGCGGCAATGCTGGCCAGTCCTTTGCGGCGATACGCCGGGACGGTGATGATGCCGATGTCGATCTGTTCGTCGGCGAAACAGTCGGCCGTACACTGGGCAACGATCTGGTTTTGGTGTAGCACGCAAAATCCGACCCCGTTGGCGAGGAAGTTCTCGACAGTGCCCCAATACTCTTCTGCGTCGTTCCACTCGCCGATAGCTTCTGGGATAATGATGTCGTCGGCCTGTAGCAAGTCCCGATCTATGCGGCGCACGGTATACCCGTCGGGCAGGGCGGCGCGCCAGTCAAAAGCCAGTTCGCGGCACAGATAGTGGTAACGTACGAGTTTTTCGGCCTCGTGGGTGGGGATCAGCTCGGGCAGCCGGGCTTCCCACGCTTCGGGATGCACGGCGAGCGATAGAGAGTCGTCGCCGTTCACAAACACTTCGCCGGTAAAGAGCTTTTCGCGGATGAACGCGCGCAGCGATTCCAACGTTGCCGGGTTATCGTGTTCTCCGGTGAGCAGATAGCCTTCGACCGTCAGTCCGAACGCGGTGCGCGGGTGTTCCACGTCATCCACGAAGATCCGCCCCGGGTTGTTTCCCTGCATCGCCGCGCGGATGGACAGGCTGTAGTCGAATCCGGCAAACAGAGGCTTTGCACGTTCAAATTGATCGCGGGTTAGTTCTTTCAGCATCTGGTAACTTTGTCTCCTTTCGTGTGTTCTGCCGATATTGTACACTGATTTTTTACGCTTCGAGTGGCAGGTAGATGGCGAAGCGGCAGCGATCATCCCCCTTGAGCACGGATTCAAGAACCTCGGCGCGCACCGGCTTTCCCAGTGCGACTTCCCAGGGCTTTTTGTGGAAGCCCGCGCTGCAATTGCAGAACGTTGCCGTCAAGGTTACGTCGCCGTTTTTGATGGCCTCCCGCGCCCACGGGCAGTGGCAGTAGAAGTAGCGCTTGAGGGTGGGGTCCGTTTCCGCGAGATATTCTCGGGTCATAAAGGGAATTTTTGTCTCATACATGACGACGCAGGATGCGTCGCCTTCGCGCCGCCCGCCGCCGATTTCGGGATCGTCTTTGACGAACGCGATCACCTCGTCGGTGACCTCCTGCGCGAAGAACAGCCGGCCCTCGCGCCGGCACGTCTCCAGTTGCTCCACAAACGCTTGCTTTTTCCGGCGCAGGTACTCGTCCAGATCACCGGAGGACTCCTGGTAGCGCCGCCGTTCATCCAGAAAATACTCGTCCGGCAGATCGCGCAGACTGTCCGCCAGCAGCGCCTTACACGCCTCTGCGCCCACTTTGGCTTCGAGTCGTTCGACGACGGGATGCATTGTGCGCGGCTTGTCGGGCGTGGGCAGACCCAGCGGCGCGACGCCAATACCGGCGAAGACCTCGTCCCGCACGTCCTCGCCGAACATCTCGGCGACCCGGCGGTAGAAGTTACCCTGCGCTTCGGCACCGTCTAGCAGCTCGAGGATGGCGACGAAGAGTGCGTCGTCTTTGGTGAACAGACCATAGCGCGCCAAGGCCAGGTAATTATCATCGGTGTTCTGTCCTTCCTGGATCAGTTGGTTCGAAAAGACCCAGGCTGTTTCTGCCGTGGATTTCTCGCCGGCGCTCTCAACGAAACGTTCAAAGCGTTCGGCCAGAGCAATCGCGGCTTCAATCTTCTCATCGGAAAGCTTGCGTGTCTGTAACAGTGTGCGAAAACCTTGTTGATCTATCATTTGTCTTCCTCCTCTCAACATAGCCACCGAGTCCACAGAATAATTAGCGAAGATTCGCGTGATTCGCGGTTTGCTTTTCTGTCTTCACAACCTATCTTTGCACTGCTTGCAGCACATAGCGCGTGAGGATTTCTTCCGACGGATCGCCAGAAGCGTAATTTCCACCCGTGAAAACGACGACCATCTCCCAATCGGGGAGTACGATAATCCTTTGTCCGCCCCATCCCAACGCGGCAAACGTATCCACTGAAGTCGATCCCACCCGGTAGGTCTCCAGCCACCACTGGTAACCGTAGCCGCTCGTTGCCGAGTGGGTGACGTGCTTCTGCGTGGACTCGGCAATCCACGCTTCCGAGACGATGCGCCGGCCTTCCCACACGCCGCCATTCAGGCACAACTGGCCTATCTTTGCCATGTCCCTGGGACGCAGTTGGAGATTGCCGGAGGCGTGGATCATATCGGGATTGATGAAATCCCAGGCGTAGTCGGTGATGCCGAGAGGCCCAAAGAGATGTTCCTCGGCAAAGGCATCCATTCGTTGGTCTGTTGCCGACCGGATCGCTTCGCCGAGCAGGTTGGTGTTGTCGCCGCCGTAGTAGAACTTCGCGCCAGGCTCAGTGACCAGCGGTCTAGACAGGATGTACTCGATAGGGTCAGGCTCGTAGAACAGCCGGACGAGGTCGTTGTCGCGGTTGCTGTAGGGAAGCTCGCCCTCGTTCCATTGCAGGCCCGAAGACATCGTGAGCAGGTGCTTCAGGGTGATTGTAGCTTTGCGTGCGTCGCTCAGGTGGGCGTATTGGGGGAAGTAGTCGAACACCGGATCATCCACGCTGTGTAGCGCACCCTGATCCAGCGCGATACCCACCAGGATCGAGGTGACACTTTTGGTGACGGACGCCAGGTTGTGACGGGTCTCCGGTCCATATTTGACCAACTCACCGCGAAATTGCGGGCTGTCGTAGTCCCACTCGTAGCCGTCGAAGTAGGCCTCGAAAACCAGTTTGCCGTCTTTGACGATGAGGAGGCTATCCACATCCTGATAGGTTTTGTCCTGGATGCGCTCGACGGCCTCGCGGAGTCGTTGTTCATCCAAACCGACAGCAGCGGGACTGGCGGTTTGCCAGTCATCATCTGTTTGTTTCGGCGTCTGGTATGTTTGTTTCGAAGTACAAGCTGTTGCTCCGATGATACACAGTAAAACAAGCCACACCCAGATTTTCATCTTTCTCCTCCACAAATTCTCCGGCATTTGTTCATGCAAATGTTTGTTCGATCAACTGTACTGCGTTTTGGATACCGGTCTCGGAACGAATCCTTTCACCGAATTGCGAAGCCGTTGCATACATTTTAATGAACCGGCGGCATAGAAAGTCGGTGGCAGTGTCATCTGTTTGATCCCGGCTTCCCATCCCTGAACGATCGCCCGCACACCAGCCTGCTGAATCGCATCTGCAAACAGGCTGGCGGATTCCAGCGTATCTCTTTTCCCCAGGCTCATGGCGCCCAGGGATACTAGTATCGGTGGGCTGCCCTTTTCGAGAAAGGTTAACAGGTCGGCGGGCGGCGCCCATTCGGCGGGTGTTTCGGCAAACCAGTACCCCACGACCCGATGCTGAGGTTCCCACAGAGGGTTAGGGGCATAGACGGCTGGACTGACCGGCACGAGATCAAGGCGCGGCGAAGTGAAGCCTCCCTTCCCTACCGGCAGGAGTCCTTGCCGCCGGCGAATCCGGTTGAGCGGCTGAGTCGTGATCAACTGTATCAGTCCATCTAGCGCGCGATAAACCACTTTCTTGACGAAGGGCCGGGCCGGATCATCCCAGGGAATGGACCAGGGCATCAAGTTGACGCTCAGATAGGGCAGGTGAGATAGCTCGGCCTCATTCTTGCCTGCGGCTACAGCGGTGGGGACAACGACCAGATCGGCCTCCCGGCACAGCGCCATCATGTCTTGATGGGAACGTTCCAGCATTTTGAAGCCGAACCGCATTCCTTGTATCAGTCCAATCGTGGTATTGCGAGCCTGCTGGCGGATGGTCGCCACTTCCTCCGCCAGATCAATATCCGGTCCCATAGGCGCAAACGGCACGCCATAGAATGTGACCAGTGTTTTCATCACAGGATGAGAGGCGAGTGTGACGCTATGACGGGCTTGCATCAGCCCTTGCGCCAACGCGATAAAGGGCTGCACGTCTCCGCGTGAGCCAATGGTTGGGATCAGGATCTTCATTTCTTGCTCACCTCAGAAAATCGGCTGGATACCAAACTTCTCAACCAAGTCTTTTCCCCAGTTCATACACTTCCGTTAACTCCGCAGTGCAACTCGTTATGGGAATGGCTCGATCCGTATCTACATCCAGGGTGCGGCAAGTTACAACGTGTAGTGCGACCCCGAAAAACGGGCATATACGTTCGAAAAATGCGACCGTCGACGCACAGTGGTAATGATATGTGATCAATACAACGAAAGTCTTCCCGGCAAAGTGATCGCCCGCTACAAGTGCTTCCATTCTGTCCAGCGCGGCTTTCAATTGCGCGGTCAGATAACCCCAATACATCGGGGTTGCCCAAACCACGATATCGGCTTCTTTGAAGGCAGTGTAGATGGCTTCCATATCGTCTTCGATGGCGCAACGGTGATCCTCGGCGGTTGCGCAGGAAAGGCACCCCTGACAGGGCCGGATATTCATCTCATTTGTGTAGAAATGCTGGACTTCGCAATCTACCCTTTCCGCCATTCCTCTCAAAAAGGATGCCGCCAGGGTGTCCGAGTCCCCATGCTTTTTGGGACTTCCATGAAGCACAATGACTTTCATTGACCATCACTCCTGTTAGTTGACGACACGGGCGCGCCGATTTTTATGAGTATGATGTCAAAGTCGAAGGCGCGGTTGCTCACGATTGAGGTGGCGATGACGTAGCCGCCGTCGGGATGCTGGAGAATCCGGGCCAGCATGTGATGCGCATTGGTCTCGATCTTATCCTGCCAGATGAGCTGCCCGTGAGCGTCAATCTTGACCAGCGCCAGGTCCGAATCCCCTGCATAGTAGTCCTTCACCCATTCCCCAGCCGCGATGTAGCCACCATCCGCCGCTTCGGTGAACACCACGGCGTAGTCAATCATGTCGGGATCGCCGAACGTGCTACGCCATTCTTCGTTTCCCTCGGCGTCGGTTTTGATGAACAGGAAATCCTCTTTCTCACTGCCCGGCGACAGGTAGGGACCGGTGATGAGATAGCCGCCGTCGGACGTTTGCGCGAGAGCGTAGCCGCTGGCATCATCCTCCGCCCAGGTCCGTGACCAGACTTCCTGGCCGTTCGCGTCCACTTTGAGCAGATAGATGTGATTGCCGGGTTCCGGGTAGGCGATAATGCTCGCCAGGATCACGAAGCCGCCATCCGGCAAGGGGACGCCTGTCATCGCCAGCACGTTCTGTTCGCCGCCGAATGTCTGCGTCCAGAGCGGGTTGCCGTCGCCGTCCGTCCGGGTGATGAAGAGGTTGCTGCGCCCGGCATAGCCGGCGTACCCCACCGCGCCCGGATCGGCCACGATGTCGTTGGGGTCTACGATGTTACCGCCCAGAATGAAGCCGCTATCTGGCATCTGCTTGCCACCGCCCATTTCATCCAGCGGCCCGCCGAACGTCTTCGACCACAACTCATTGCCGTCGTGATCCACTTTGATCATATAGACATCTATGCCGTTGGCGTCGAAAGAGGCGGTGTACCCGATGATCATCAACTGTCCGTCGTTCGTGGGCAAGATGGTGTTCCCTTCCTCTAGCCGGTCCCTGCCATAGGTTTTCTCCCACAGCTTCTTGCCGGCAGCGTCGGTCTTGATCAGGTAGACGTCGCCGTTTTGCTCCGGCTCGAATACCAGATTCTTGGTTCCCACGAGGTAATAGCCGCCGTCCTCGGCCATGAGTACATCGTGAACGACTTCGCTGCCGCTCACGCGATAGGTTTGCTGCCAGGTAATGCTGACCACCGCTGTCGGCGTGGCCGTCGGTGTTGGTTGCGCCGTGGGGGATGGTGTTGGTGCCAGCGTCATTGTGGCAGTCGGCGGCGTGGCTGTCGCAGGAGCTTGCGTTGGCTTTGCCGTGGGTGGAACGGCAGTAGGCGACGGTGGAACAGCGGTGGCCGTGGGGGAAACATCGATTGCAGTCGGTATGCACGCACTGCTCAGGACAATCAGGGTAATCAGAGCCACAATGTGAACAATAGAACGAAATGTACTTGGTTTCATCTTTCTCATTTGCCTTTCGAGTTGGTGATTAACTCAATGTCGAGGAACATAATTAGCTCCTTCAAAAGCCGATTCTTCGGTGCGAAACCACGTGCGTTGTGCTTGTGTCAAGCAACAGGTAAGGTTAGCAAAATCAGGGCGCGGCGGGTTCTTGCAGCGCCGCGAGGATCGCTTCCCCAAACGCCGTGGAAGCGTAAGGACCATTCGCCGTGATAATCAGCCCATCGCGCTCGACGGCGCTGCCGGTGGGGATGGCGCCGGCCTTCTCCAGCGTGCTGGACGCCAACGACGAGGTCGCCCGTTTGCCCTGTAAAACACCAGCCTTGGCCAACAGGCCAGGGCCTGCGCAGATCCCCGCCAGTATCTTGCCCTCAGCCGCGGCCTCTTGTGCGAGGCGGACGCCTTCCGGCTCGTCAAAGTCAACGCCGTAGCCTCCGATAAAGATGATGGCATCATAATCGGCGGCGTGGGCGTCGGGCAGTGTTGTGTCTGGCGTTATGTTGGCCCCCATGTGTCCCATTAAAGGCTTTAATGTGGGCGCCGCGACGATGATGGTCACACCGCCTCTCTCCAACACCTGGCGCGTCTGGCCATATTCCCGCTCTTCAAAAAGGGGATAGAGAACGATGAGGGCTTGTTTAGCACCAGAAGCAGACGCCGGTGGCATATTTGTAACGTTTCCTGCGCTGTCTGTTTTGATCAAGACCGTCTCGAAGCGGGTGCCGCCACTGCGCGCGTTGTCGTGGCCGATGATCACATAGCCGCCATCCGCTGTGGACAAGAGTTGCAGACCGACTCGGTTGCCCCGGCCTTCGATCAGGGTGCGCGTCCAGACAACATCGCCGTTTGCGTCCACCTTGATCAGTGGGATGCTGCCCTGTCCAGCGTTCTGCGCCATCCCGGTCAGCAGATAGCCGCCGTCGGCTGTTTCGATCACATCACTGCCGTAGACGAATCCCTCGGTGATCGGTTTGTCCCAGAGCTTGCGCCCCTCGGCGTCTATTTTGACGAGCAACACGTTTGCGTCTGACTCACTTCCCGGCGGCGCTTGAAAGCCGGTGATGATGTAGCCGCCATCGGCCGTCGGCGCGAGCGCGTATCCACCCTGGATTCCATCTTCCTCCCACACCTCGGACCAGACTGAATTGCCCGACGCATCGATCTTCAAGAGGAAAATATCCGGGTTCTGCTGGGTGTAAATGCCTGTGTTGTGGACCAGTTCGGCGACGACGAGGTAGCCGCCGTCCGGGGTGGGGTGGATGGCGTACCCTTCTTCGCCGTAATCGTCGCCGTAGCTTTTGGTCCAGAGTTCGTTTCCAGAGGCATCCACTTTGACCAGGTAAACGTCACCTGTTTCAGTACCGGCGGGCGCTGTACTGCCGACGATGATGATGCCGCCATCGCTTGTTTGTAGCAGAGCGTTGGCCCGTTCTTTTCCGGGTCCGCCGAAGGTCTTGGCCCACAGTTCATTGCCGTCCTGGTCGACTTTGAGCAGATATACATCCCAATCGCCGTCGCCAGTAGAAGCTGTCTCCCCGGCGAGTGCGAAAGCGCCATCTGCGGTAGCGATGATTGCCTCGCCACGGTCGAACCTATCGCCGCCGAAGGTCTTGGCCCAGACGATCTCGCCGACGGGATCAACCTTGACCAGGTAAACGTCCTCGCGCGCTGTGTTGTCGTGGCTGTAGTTGATGGCGCCGGCCAGGAGATAGCCGCCATCCTCAGTGCTCAACCCATCAAGCGCCGCCCAATTGGGGTCTCCGGTGTAAGTTTTTATCCAGGGATTCGACTGGGTACGTGCCGGCTGCCAGACGGAGTTGAAGTCCTTGCTGCGATTGTCCGTCAACTGCCGCGCGTCGCTGCCATCGGCGTTCATCACGTAAATGTCCAGATGGCCGGCGCGTCCGGAACTGAAGGTGATCTGGCTGCCGTCGGGCGACCAGCGCGGGAACCAGTCTGCGGCCTGATGGTGGGTCAGGTTACGAGGATTGCTGCCATCGGCGTCCATCACGTAGATTTCCTCATTACCGTCGCGGTTGGAATAGAAAGCGATCCGGGTTCCATCAGGCGACCAGGCCGGCGCGTGGTCGTCGTCGGTGTTTTCGGTCAGACGGCGGATGGTGCTGCCATCAGCATCCATCGTGT
>DAOUAQ010000137.1:0-6667 GCA_034433375.1 Anaerolineae bacterium
TACCGCCGCGCCGACGCTCCCCTACCCGCAACGAATCGCCTCTGGCCCCTCTACGGCGCGGGGTTCGAGAATCTCGGCGTGGACGGCAAACCGATTACCGTCCCGATGCCCGCATACGGCCCGGACGAGCTGCTCGTGCGCCACGACGCCTGCGGGCACTGCTTCTCCGACATCAAGGTGATCAACGCGGGACAGAACCACCCGCGCATCCATCGCACCATGCGCGAACGGCCGGTCATCCTCGGCCACGAAGTGAGCATCACCGTCGTTGGCGTGGGTGAGGCGCTGCGCGACCAGTACAAAGTCGGCGACCGCTTCATCGTCCAGGCGGACATCTTCTACAAAGGCGAAAACTGCTCCTACGGCTACGAAATAGACGGCGGGCTTTCCGAGTACACCGTGATCGACCAGCGTGTGCTCAACGGCGACCACGGCAACTACCTCATCCCGATCCAGAAGGCCGAGACCGGCTACGCCGAGGCCGCGCTGACGGAACCCTGGGCGTGCGTTATCGCCGCGTACCAACTGCGTTACCGCACTGCGCCGCGCGCCAACGGGACGATGTGGATCATCGGCACGGAGCGCGCCAAACCTATGTACACCTTCAGCCAGGGCTTCGACGAGGCTGCCCACCCCGCCAAGCTGCTGCTCACGAACGTGCCCGCGCCCTTCGCCATGTGGCTCCGCGAGCGCGCCGCGCACCTGGGCATCCCCGTGGAAGACATCCCCGAATTGCCCGACCCAACCACTGTCGAAACCGACGACGCGCCCGTCTCTCCGGCGGAAACGACCGGCGGCAGCGGCAAAGGTGTGGACGACATCATCCTCCTCGGCGCGGATCCCGACCTCATCGAGCGCGCCAGCCCCAACCTGGCGAGTTACGGCATCATGGCGCTGATCGCCGACGCGCCGATGCCGCGCAAGGTCAAACTCGACGTGGGGCGCATCCACTACAACCGCTGGCTCTACGTCGGCGGTACTGATACCGACATCGCCAAAGCCTACAGTGACACGCCCGCGCGCTCGACGCTCAAGCCGGGTGGGCGCGCGTGGTTCGTCGGCGCGGGCGGCCCCATGGGACGGATGCACGTTCAGGCGGCGATTCAATCCGCAGACAGCCCAGCCATCATCGTCTGCACCGACGTCAGCGACCTGCGGCTGGACGATCTCTGCACCAGCTTCAGCCTGGAAGCGCAGAACAAGGGCATCGCCTTCATCTGCCTCAATCCGATGAACAAGGAAGCCTACGCCGCCGGATTAGCGCCGTTCTGCGAAACCGGCTTCGACGACATTATGGCGCTCGCGCCGGTCACACCCGTCATCGCCGACGCGGCGACCTACCTGGCTCCGCAAGGCGTGATGAACATCTTCGCGGGCGTGCCGCGCGGCAAATTCGCCGACATCGACCTGAGCGACGCCTACCTCAAGCAGGCGCGCGTCATCGGGCACTCAGCCTCGACCATCGAAAATATGCGCTTTATGCTGGATCAGGCCGAAACCGGACAACTCTCGCCCAACCGCTCCGTCGCCGCCATCGGCTCGCTGGAAGCTTCCTACGACGGCCTCAAGGCTGTGGACGAGACGCGCTTCCCCGGCAAAATCGTCATCTACCCGCACATCAAACCGCTGCCCCTCACCGCACTGACCGAATTGAAGGACGTGCTGCCCACCGTCGCGGCCAAACTCAAGGACGGGCGCGAGTGGACGACGGAGGCCGAGGCGGAATTGCTGCGGGTGATGTTGCCGTAATGGGAATTGGTAACCGGTAAATGGTAATTAGTAATTGGGGATTGGCGGCCCATAACCCACAACCCATAACCCATAACCCACGACCCATAACCCACAACCCGCCCCCCCTGATGACCTCGGAGCCGGGATCGTTCGCGCGGGCGACGATTGTGGAACGGAAGCCGGAGATTATCCGGCGGGTCATGGCCGATCACGCCTATCCGCCGGAGATCGTGGCGGCGCTGGAAGTCTTCCGGGACGAAATCGCGCATCACCCTATCATACCGTTGCGCGAGGACGCGCCGGACGTGGACTTCTGGAACGCGCATCAGGCGCAGCACGCGGGCAAGACGTGGCTCGAAGTCCCGTGGTACTTCGCCGAGACGTACTTCTACCGGCGGCTGCTGGAGGCCACGCGCTACTTCCAGCCGGGGCCGTGGCGCGGCGTGGACCCCTTCGCGCCGCAGAAACGCGCGCAGGAAGCCGCCGCCATCGCGCAACTGGCGACCGTGTGGGCCGCTATCGAACAACTGCCGCCGGACGAGCGTTTCGTGCTGCTCCTGCACTCCGCCCTGTGGGGCAACCGCGCCGACCTGAGCAACTTCACCGTCAAAGAGAGCGCGCATCGTGGGTTGGACGCTCACACCGAGCGCGTCAACTTGTTGATTGACGATACCAACACTCTCTTAGCCTTTCGCTGGGGCCGGTCTCCGACCGCGCCCCCCGCAGCCATACCTGCGCTGGCTCGGTCAGAGACCGGCCAGAGCATAGGCAAAAAATCCGTTGACACTGTCGCCTTCATCAACGACAACGTCGGCGCGGACAGCCTCTTCGACCTGGCGCTGGCGGACTTTCTGCTCACGCACGGCTGGGCGCAGCGCGTCGTCTTCTACCTCAAGAACCAGCCCTTCTTCGTCTCAGATGCGATGCCGGAAGACATCGAACTCGTCATCCGCCAACTGCAAAGCACTAAAGAACCCGCCGTCGCGCACCTCGGCCATCGCCTCCACCAATCCCTGATTACCAATCACCTGTTACTGATTACCGACCCCTTCTGGACAAGCTGCCTGAGCTTCTGGGATCTGCCGCCCACCCTGCGCGCTGACCTGGCCCGCGCCGATTTGCGCATCCTCAAAGGCGACGTCAACTACCGCCGCCTCTTCGACGACCGCCACTGGCCCCACCACACGCCCGTCGAGCACGCCGACGCCGCCTTCCCCCGCCCCTACCTCCTCCTCCGCACCCTCAAAGGCGAAATCATGGTCGGCTTACCGCCAGGCCAGGCCGAAAGCCTCACAGCAGAAGACCCAACCTGGCTTATCAATGGCAAAAGAGGCATTGTGCAGCTCGTCAAAAATCAAACCACGAATCTTCACGAATCTCCACTAATTTTTCTTGATTCGTGAAGATTCGTGGTGAAGAATAAGGAAAACCCCTTATGGAGAAAACGCTAAAAGACAAAATCGCTATTGTGACTGGCGGCGCGCAGGGACTTGGCGCGGCGCTTTGCCATAGACTCGCACGCGAAGGAGCGCACATCGTTGTGGCTGACCTAAACCTGGAAGGCGCGGAGACGACTGCCGCCGAGGTCGCCGCGCAGACCGGACGGCGCACGCTCGCCGTGCAGGTGGACGTGACCGATGAGGCGCAGGTTGCCGCCATGGTGGATCGCACGGTCGCGGAGTTCGGACGGCTGGACATCCTCGTCTCCAACGCCGGCATCCTCATCTCCGGCGCAGCGGATCAGTTCGACGTGAAGAAATGGCAGGCCGTCATCAACGTCAACCTCGTCGGTTACTTCCTCGTCGCCAAGCACGCCATCCGCGTGATGAAACCGCAGCACAGTGGTATAATCATTCAAATCAATTCTAAATCCGGCAAGAAGGGCAGCTTCAAGAATTCCGCCTACGCCGCCTCGAAGTTCGGCGGGATCGGGTTGACGCAAAGCCTGGCGCTGGAACTCGCCGAGGAGGGCATCCGCGTCAACGCCGTCTGCCCCGGCAACCTGCTCGATTCGCCGCTGTGGACGGAATCGCTATTCAAACAGTACGCGCGCAACCAGGGCATCACCGAAGCCGAAGTGCGCCAGAAGTACATCGATCAGGTGCCGATGAAGCGCGGCTGCACTTACGAAGACGTCTGCAACGTCGTCGTCTTCCTCGCATCCGATCAGGCCAGCTACATGACCGGCCAAGCCATCAACGTCACCGGCGGGCAGGAAATGCAGTAGAAAACTGTCAGCAGATTAAGCAGACTGAGCAGATTCCGAAAATCATTCGACTCTGGACTTTGGACTTTGGACTATTTCTAAAAGGAGGTTGTATGAAAGACAGGATAGAGGCTGCCCTCAAAAGCAGCAAAGCGGATTACACCGAGATCCGCCTGGAGGAACGGGAGGCAACCACCGTCTCCTATCGCGGCGCCGACCTGGAAAACGCCGGCGCCATCATCGATGCCGGCGGCATCGTGCGCTGCCTGTGCAAGGACGGCGGCTGGGGCGTCGCCACGTTCAACGACCGCGATGACCTGATCGCCAAAGTGGAGCAGGCTTACCAGTGCGCCAAAGTCGTCCAGGCCGAAGAACCGATCGCGCTGGCGCCGATCCCCGTAACCGAAGAGCGCCTCACGGTGACGCTGGCGCGCGACTTCCGCGGCGTCTCGCTGGCCGAGAAAAAGGCGCTGGCCGAAGGCTACAACGCCATCGTGCGCGGCTACAGCGACAAGATCGTAGATACCGCCGTCGGCTACCGCGATCTCTTCAGCCGCGTTCACTTCGCCAACTCCGAAGGCGCGTGGATCGAGGAAGAGCGCCCGGAAGTGAGCCTGTTCCTGGTCGCCATCGCCCGCGACGGCAACAACATCCAGCAAGCCATCGAAAGCTGCGCCGCGCAGGAAGGCTTCGATTTCGTCCAAAATCACGAAACATTGGCGCAGACGGCCGCTCGCCACGCCGTCGAACTTCTGAGCGCGGAGACGGTCGTCGGCGGGCAGTACCCGGTCGTCGTCAACCCGCTGCTCGGCGGCGTGTTCATCCACGAAGCGTTCGGCCATCTCTCCGAATCGGACTTCATCTACGAGAACCCCAGGGCGCGGGAGATGATGGTCCTGGGGCGACGCTTCGGGCAGGACATCCTCACCGTCTTCGACGACGGCGCGCTTCCCGGCTTGCGCGGCACGCACAAGTACGATGACGAAGGCGCGCCCACCCGGCGCAACGACCTCATCAAGAACGGCATCCTGGTAGGGCGGCTGCACTCCCGCGAGACGGCGGCCAAAATGGGCGAAAGCCCTACCGGCAACGCCCGCGCCATCACCTACCGCCACGCGCCGATCGTGCGGATGACCAATACGGCCATCGAAAACGGCACAACGCCGTTCGAGGACTTGATCAAGGACATCAAACTCGGCATCTACGCCTGCGACGCTTACGGCGGCAACACCGAGTTGGAAAGTTTCTCGTTCAGCTCCGGCTACGCCTATATGATCCGCGACGGGCAGATCGCCGAAATGGTCAAGGACGTGATCCTGGCCGGGAACCTGTTCACCACCCTGCTGAACATCGACGCCATCGGCAACGATTTCCAATGGATTCAAGGGGCCGGCGGCTGCGGCAAGGGTGGACAGTTCCCCTTGCCCGTCGCGTTCGGCGCGCCCCACGTGCGGATTCAAAACGTCGTGATTGGAGGGAAATAACCATGGACGTGTTAGCGCATCTAGTCCCCCAAACGGAACAGGTGGAAGTCATCCATCTCAGCAACGAAACCACGACCGTCAACTTCGAAGCCAATCGGCTGAAGACCAGCAAGGTGGAAGAGACCGCCGGCATAGCGGTGCGGGTCATCAAGGACGGGCGGCTGGGCTTTGCCGCGACCAGCGACCTGACGGCGACGGACAAGCTCGTGCGCAACGCCCTGGAATCGGCGGCCTACGGCGACCGTGTGCCGCTCGTCTTCCCCGGCTTGCAGCCCGGGCCGGACGTGCGCACCTTCGACGCCGCCATCGCCGATCTCCCGGTAGCGCGCATGGTCGAGATCGGGCAGGAAGTGATCGCCTATCTGCGCGACATTGACCCCGACGTGCTGCTCAACGTCACCCTCCGGCGCGGCGTCAACCAGGCGACCATCCGCAACCAGGCCGGCGCGGACGTGGCCTTCGAACGCTCGCCGTTTTCGCTCCAGGTGGAAGTGCATCGCGTCAAAGGCGACGACATCCTCATCATGTTCGACATGCTCGGCGCGACCGTCTGGGACGCCGACTACATGCTGCCCGCGCGGCGGCTCGGCGACAAGCTCCGGCAGGCGCAGCAGATCAGCGCGCTCGCTCCTGGCCGGATGCCGGTGCTGTTCTCGCCGACCGGAACGTTGGTGTTGGGACTCCCGCTTATGGAGGGCGTCGACGGCAAGAACGTCTACAAAGGCATCTCCCCCATGGCGGGCAAGGTGGGCGAAAAGCTGTTCGACGCCAAACTTACGCTGGTGGACGATCCAACCGTTGACGGCAAATTCGGCAGCGCGGCCTACGACGACGAGGGCGTGCCGCACCGCCGCAACGTCCTCATCGGCGCGGGCACGCTCAACGGCTTCCTCTACGATCTCAAGACCGCCGCCCAATCCGGCGTCGAATCCACCGGCAACGGCTCGCGTGGCCTGTTCAACCAGCCCAACCCAGCCCCCACCAACCTCGTCATCGCGCCCGGCGAAACATCGCTGGCCGACATGATCGCCGGGATTGACCAGGGTTTGTTGGTGGAAGAGGTCTTGGGGCTGGGACAGGGTAACGTGCTCTCCGGCGCGTTCTCCAACCCCATCGCTTTGGGCTTCAAAATCGAGAAGGGCGAAATCGTCGGGCGCGTCAAGGACGTGTCTATCGCCGGCAACGTCTACGATGTGCTGCAAACCATCGCCGCCGTGAGCCGCGAGAGCGAGTGGATTTTCACCAA
>DAOUAQ010000138.1:0-6128 GCA_034433375.1 Anaerolineae bacterium
ACCCACACGCCGATACGGCTGCCGAAGGTTTCGCTGAAGTTCATCATCCCGCCGAGGTAGTCGTAGGTTTCGGTCTGGCGGCTGAAGCGCGGGTAGAATGTGAGATGCTCGCAGGCGTCGAGCAGCACGAAGCGCGCCTCCGAACCGACGACTTCGAGCGTTTCCAGCCCGTAGCTGCCGCCGGCGTCGTAGCTGCCGGTGAGGTGGCCGATGACGCCGTTCTTGAAGAGCAGGTTTACCTGCACGTTCGACCAGCACACGCGCCGCCCGTCCGGGCCGTCGGCGCGCGGGCCGCGCTTGAAGAACGCTTGCACCTTTTCCACGTCCCCGCCGTAATAGCGCATCACGTCCAGCGAGTGCGGGTGCAGCGCGCGGATGTGGAACCACGGCGAGGTCTCGTTGGGGTTGTTGATCCACATCGTCATGTTGATGATGTTGATCTCGCCCAACCGTCCGGCCTCCACCCACTTCTTGGCTTGCAGCGCAGCCGGCGTGAAGCGGTGGTTGAGGTTGATGCCGTAGCGCAAGTTCTTCTTCTTCGCCAGCGCGACCATGGCTTCGGCTTTATCAATCTCGTTCGAGATCGGTTTCTCGCCCAGAGTGGGGATGCCGGCTTCGAGCAGTTCCATGGTGGGCGTGTAGTGATCGCCGCCGTTTTCCTTCCCGGCGGTAGCCATGCTGGCGGCGTCGATCTTGATGCCGCTTGCCAGCATTTCTTGCACAGAGTAGAACGCCGGACAGCCATAAGCCGCCGCCGCCTTATCCGCGCGTTCCTTGATGATGTCGCACACCGCGACCAGCTTCACGTCACTGCGCTGTTGGTACACCCGCGCGTGCGTGTTTCCGATGTTGCCCAATCCGACGATAGCGACGTCGAGCGTCATTTTTTGAAGTCCTCCTGTTGTGAAGTTAGCATAGCTCAATGTATGCATCCCGAAAATTGATACGTAGATCGAAATGCTGTAAAAAGTTGAGTCCCAGTACACCGTCAAGTTTGATCGCGGGAGGGAGATCGCCACAGGCGACCTCGATATTGCATCGTTCTTGTCCAAAGACGCGCAACCGTGGCATAATCAAGATTGGCGTCTGATGCACGCCGCCCCAAACGTGTGTAATGCGGTGTTCTTGAGGATTTTGAGGATCCAGGCCCAAACGATGCATAGCTGTAGGCGTCAGAGTCGTGATGGATGAACCGGTATCCAGAAGCAGAATGGCGCGTAACCGTTGCGTAGAGCTATAGAAATCGCCAACCGTCAGTACCATGCCTTGCGCCAATCCCACCAATGGGAAGCGATTGACGCTATTCATAGAAGCACCAATTCTCCGTCTGGCACCAACTCGCCGCTATACCACACGGCGATGTCGTAAAGCTCGCGGCGTTCACGCACAACATTTTCAACCACTTCCCGATCTGGGTCGTGAGCAATCAACCGCCCTGTATGCGGTGCGCCATATTCGTCTTCTGTTACAACTTCAAAGAAAACCCATTCGTCAGGATAGCGGCTCATCATTTCAGACACCAGATCCGCTTGATTCTCGTTGTCCTGCTTATGTGCGTCCTGGATACATTTCACATATTCGTTTTTCTCATTCATCATTTCACTCCCGTGGTGTCTGCAAATCTCGATAAGCCGTCTACTTTCGCAACTTTGGCAACCGGTAACCAGTTTCCGATTACCGATTACCAGTTACCGATTACCAGTTACCGATTACCAGTTACCAATTACCCGTCTCTATTTTTTCTCCCCCGCCTGCAACTTCGCCGCCTGCGTGGGATCGCCGATGTGCAGCGTGTCGTAGGCTTGCTGCGAGCTGGTGAACGCGCCGACGCCCGCGTGCCCGTGCCAGTCGCCCTGGCGGTGGATGGGGTTGGGCAGGCCGGTCTCGGCTTCGCGTTTGGCGATCCAGGCATCCATGCGCGCGCGGAGCATGGCGACGATCTCCGGTTCGGCTTCGGCGACGTTGTTGTTCTCACCCGGATCGGCGATCAGATTGTACAGCTCGACTTCCGGCTTGAAGTGGAAATCCGGCTCCAGCGCCACGATGAGCTTCCATTCCGGCGTGCGCCAGCCGTGTTTGCGCATCCACGTACATTCGGTGATGTAGAATTCGCTGTCGTAAGAGGCCACCGATCCGTCCACCAGCCGCATCAGGCTCTTGCCGTCGAAGGCAATATCCGTCTCGATGCCCGCCAGCTCCAGCAGGGTGGGAACCAAATCCTGCTGGCGGTTGAAGCCGCTCACGCGCTTCCCGGCGGGGACTTTGCCCGGATAGCGCAGGATCAGCGGCACGTGCAGCGTCTGATCGTACATCCCGTGGTGATCGAAGTAGCACTCGTGGTCGTAGAGCGTTTCGCCGTGGTCGGAGTTGATGACGACGATGGTGTTGTCGAGCAGACCCAACGTCTCCACCGCGTTGAGGATCGTCTGGATGGCGGCATCCATGTAGGCGACTGCGCCGTCGTACTGCGCGATCACGTAATCCTTGTCGCGGATGCCCGGTGGCATCCACGTGGCGAAAAAGTCGCGGAACGGCTTGAACGCCATTACTGGGTCCATCGAGTGGTTGCGCGGATTGCACTCGTTGCCGTGGTAGAACATCCGCTCGAAGGGCGCGGGCGGTAAGTAGGGCGCGTGCGGATCCATATGGCGCAGGAAGAGGAAGAACGGCACCTTCTCCTTCGCCAGCCGGTTCAGTTCCGGGATGGTGACCGCGTTGAGATTCTCAGCCTTCGGGCTGCGGCCCTCATTCCAACTGCCCCAACCCGCGAAATCGATGTACGTGTCGAACCCGCGCGCCGCCGGATTGCCTTTGAATCCAACGCAGGTGGTGTTGTACCCCTCTTCCTTGACGATTTCCGCCAACGTTTTGACTTCTGGGCGCAGCGGCCCCTGGTGACGCAGCGCCACCATCTGCGTGCTGATCACGTCCATCCCGGTGAGCATCGAGCCGTAGCCGCTGGTCGTGGGGATGTAGGCGCTATACGTGCGCTCGAACAGCGTCCCACCCTGCGCGAAGCGATCCATGTGCGGCGTCGTCAACTTGGGGTAGCCGTAGCAGCTCATGTGATCCGCGCGCAGCGAATCGATGCCGATTAACAGAATGTTGGGTTTGCGTTTTCTGGGCATAGTGTTCTCCTGACTTCAAAGTGAATTCCCCATATCTTCGCATGAGTGCGCTAAAAGTCAAAGGTAAATTTTGAAATAGTTGTGATACTTTTCGGTTTGGAACGTATAATTAAGCAAAGTTGATCCGAATCGAACGAACGACCATCACCAACATAGCAATCACCTGGTTGAAAGACACATGCAATCCATGAAATCTCTCGCGGAAATCCAGGAAGACGGCTCACATGCTACACCAACCGAGATATTTTGGGCGGCAGTGTATGCCGAGTATTTGCCGCGCGTGTACAATTATTTCAATTATTGGGTTAGCGACGCGATGACAGCGGAGGACTTGACAGCTATTGTCTTTGAAAAAGCCTGGCGGAACCGCCAGCGTTATCAGGCCAATCTCGGCGCTTTTTCTACCTGGTTGTTCACCCTGGCGCGTAATGTGGCCCGCGACTACTTTCGCCAACCGCAGCGGGAAGCCCCTTTGGAAGAGGCTTCCAAGAGCGCAGCGCAGGACTCAATCGAGGACGTGCTCACCAAACGCGAGAACCAGGCCCGTCTGCGCGTCTGGCTGGCTCAACGCACTCCTCGTGAACGGGAACTGATCACCCTGAAATATGGAGCAGGACTGACCAATCGGGAGATTGCGCGTTTGACTAAATACAGCGAGACCAACGTGGGCACGATCCTACATCGCGTCGTTGGGCAGTTACGCAAGCAATGGGAGGATCACGATGGACGATAAGTTTTTGCGTGAGTTGTCAGAAGCAGTGCGCCCAGAATTTACTCAAGCGTTGTACGCGCGACTTCAAACCATTCCTGAGCGTCGCCCGCAACGTGGGATCGGTCCGGCTGCAGCGGTCATTCTGACCGTGATGACCATCATCGCGTGCGCGACGCCGCAGATCCGTACCCCAATTCTGGAAGCTATTGAGACGCCCATCGCCAGGGTGATCGGAGAACCGGCAATGGCCATTTTCAGAACAGCGGGCAACACCGAGCAGCGGGTGCCGCTCGAAGTTGTCTATCTGGATATTGAACAGGCGCGAGAAAGAATTCCCTTTCCCCTGCACTTTCCGACGTGGCTGCCGGACGGACTTGAGCCAACCCAGATAGCGCTTGTAGAGCCTCCTGAGGGGAAAATCGGCATGCTTTCGACGGGATGGACCAAAGGCGATGAGATACCGCTGCGCCTGAATGTGTGGTGGCCGGCGGGTGGTATCAGGATGCAAGTCGAAGAGACTGTGGAGATCAATGGTCAACCCGCCTCGTTTGTCCGGGAACCGGGGGCGAGCGGGTTGATTTCTCTGACCTGGGTGCAACAGGACGAAGGCACAGCTTATATCCTGACGGCTAACCCCGAGCGCATTTCAAAAGATGAATTGTTACAAATTGCCGCCACGATGCGCTAACCCATTACCATTCAGGAGGCGCGCCCAGAAACGATATGACCCAAAAACCAAAAAACTTGCACTGAGCGTAGGATATCCATTTAATTGTACATGAAAGGAGTCGTCACGATGAAGCACATAGTCAATTTGTCACTCATCCTGGTCAGCCTGCTGTTGCTGCTTGGCGGAGGAACTGCCTATGCAGAAGACATTTCGACGCCGCCAGTCGAAGTTCGATTGCTCGCACCGGACGAGATGCCGGCCCCGCCCCCCGCAGACGTTTCCGCACATCCCAACGTAGTACCAGCCGCATCTTTACCCACAGTCGCGCCTTTCCCAACACATCTTCCTTCCTGTTTAGAGCCGACCGAAACGTCTTTTACGGTGCTGGTTTCGCCTGTCTATCCAGAAACCGGAGGGCGGAGCTTCTGCGTCAAGTCACCTACGACGCCAGAGGATTATGTAGCGCCGGATGGCTGTCCCTATACCGAATACGCTTACTATTTTGAACCTTGCGGATCGTGTGGGACAGGCAGTCAAAGGGTTCACACATGGCGGCGAATCGTTGATCCCTGCTTCGGCTATACCGGCCCCTGGGTCTATCTTGGGGCAGGATGCCTGCCGTGTTAATGCCCTGATGTTTTAAGAGCGGCAACGTTCTGGTAACATTGCCGGGTAACTTAACCTGATCTGCCCCAAGTTACACTGTGACTTGGGGCGGATCGAATGTCTGCGCCACATTCGTGGTTAAACCTGGGCTATTGCCGGATCATCCAACCGTACCCGCCGCCCTTCGCGGACGGAGACGTAGCACGCCAGCGTCATCCGCAGCGCCGCGCGGCCTTCTTCCGCCGTGGCGATGGGCGGGCGCTCGCCGCGCAGGAATTCGGCCAGCGGTCCTGCCAAACCCGCGATGCGCTCGCCGTGGTTCGCCGGGCTGGGGATATCGCTGCACGTCCAATCGCCATGCGCTACTGTGTACCACTTGAGGCCGCAAGTGTCCGCCGGACGCGGAACGTTGCAACTCGGCACGTCGCCGTAGTTCTGCACGATGCTGCCCTTCTCCGCGATGACCTCGACCGTGTTCTCCATCGCTGGCGTGACGAACGAGCACGTCACCTCGGCCAACGGTCCGTTGGGATAACGGAAGATCACGACGCCGTTGTCCATCGGTAGACGTTCGGGATCGTACAGCGAGACGACTTCTGCCGTGGCCGACTCCGGCTCGCCCAGCAGCCACAGGATGAAGTCGATGGCGTGTGCGGCGTCATCGGCCCAGATGTCGCGGTTGAGCGCCGGATTGAAGTGCCACATCTGCTCGAAATTGGGCCACAGGTGGACGCCCAATCCGTGGCGGCGGCGCACCATGAAGACTTGTCCCAGGTCACCGGACTGCATCAGCGCCTTGATCTGCACGTTCTGCGGGTCCACGCGCATCTGCCACGCCATCGTGAACGGGACGCCGCTGCGCTCCACGGCTGCGACGATGCGGTCGGCCTCCGGCAGCATGAGCGCCATCGGCTTTTGCAGTACGATGGCTTTGCCGGCCGCCGCCGCGCGTTCTACCAAATCCGCGTGCAACGACGTTTCGGCGGAGACGATCACCGCTTGCACATCAGGG
>DAOUAQ010000139.1:0-7684 GCA_034433375.1 Anaerolineae bacterium
CACCACCACCGACCGCGGCATCACCGTATACCGCCCGTCCTCGACCGGCGGCGCGACGTCCGGTGTGCGGAAGTCATCCGGCGTGGGCAGGTTGGTGTCGATGATGCGCCGCCAGTGCCGGCCGTCGCGCGGCGCCGGCAGCGTGAAGGTAAGCGGTTCCCAGTAGGCGTTGAGCATCACGTGCAGGTGCTCGTGTTTGCCCGGGTGGTACAACTCGAAGGCCAGGCTGTGCGAGTTTTGCGCCCAATCCGGCGCGTACAACTGCACGCCGTGCCACGCAATCGACGGCGCTTTGCCGCCGGCGTTCTCCGTCATGAACTGCTCTTCACGCAGAATCGCCAGATGCTGCGTAAAGGCGATCACGTTCTGCGCAAAGCGCAACACCTCGGCGTGCTGTTCCAGTCCGCGCCAATCGAACCAACTGATCTCGTTATCCTGGGAATAGGCGTTGTTGTTGCCGCGCTGCGTCCGCCGCACCTCGTCGCCCATCAACACCATCGGCGTCCCCTGCGAAACGAACAGAATGGTGATGAGGTTCTTGATCTGTCGCAGACGCAGCGCCTGGACCTCTGGATCGAAAGACGGGCCTTCGACGCCGCAGTTCCAACTGTAGTTGGCATTGGCCCCATCCAGGTCGTATTCGAGGTTCGCGCCGTTGTGCTTCTTGTTGTAGGAGACCAGGTCGTTGAGCGTGAACCCATCGTGGCACGTGACGAAGTTGATGCTGCGGTTCGGCTCTCGATCCTGCTGCGGAAAAAGGTCAGGGCTGCCGGCGATGCGCGCGGCCAGCCGCTCCACCGTTCCATCGTCGCCCTTGACGAAACGCCGCACGTCGTCGCGGAACTGCCCGTTCCACTCCGCCCAACGGTGGCCGATGAACGAGCCGAGCTGGTACAAGCCCGCCGCGTCCCACGCCTCGGCGATGATCTTCGTGCCCGCGAGCACCGGGTCGGACTCGATCTCCCACAGAATCGGCGGGTCTTCGAGCAACCGCCCGCGCTTGTCGCGCGCCATCACCGAGGCCAGATCGAAGCGGAAGCCATCCACGTGCATCTCGGCCACCCAGTAACGCAGGCAGTCGATGATCATCCGGCGCACGATCGAGTTGTTGGCGTTGATCGCATTACCCGTGCCGCTGTAATCGGCGTAACGCGCCTGATTCTCTTCGAGCAGGTAATAGGCGCGGTTCTCCAACCCGCGGAACGACAACGTCGGCCCGGTGTGGTCGTTCTCGGCGGTGTGGTTGAAGACGACGTCCAGGATCACCTCGATGTTCGCCTTGTGCAACGCCTTGACCATATCGCGGAAAGCATCCACCGGCCCGGCCGGATCGGGACAATGGCAATATCCGCGATGCGGCGCGAAAAACGAGATCGGACTGTAGCCCCAGTAGTTGCTCAAGCCCCTGGGCGCATCCTGCGGATCGAATTGCTGTACCGGCAGCAGTTCCACAGCGGTGACGCCGAGTGATTGCAGGTAGGGGATTTTCTCGATCACCCCGGCATACGTCCCGCGCTTCTCCGGCGCGACGCCCGAACTGGGATGTTTGGTGAACCCGCCCACGTGCATCTCGTAGATGACGGTGCTCGAATAGAAATGCGCCAGCGGCCAGTCGCCCTCCCAATCGTAGGCGCGCGTGTCGACGACAACGCTCTTCAGCGCGTGCGCGGCATTGTCGCCGCGCCGTTTGGCCGCTTCACGGTCGTAGTGCGCGCCCATCGCCACCGCGCGCGTGTATGGATCGAGCAGCACCTTCGTCCCGTCGAAACGCAGCCCCTCCTCCGGCACAAACGGACCGTGGACGCGATAGCCGTACAACTGCCCGGCCTCAATCCCACGCACGAAAGCGTGCCAGTAGTAGAACGTGCGGTTCTTCTGGGGATCGAGGTGAATGACGTGGGCAGGCCGGGCCGCATCCACGTCATCGAAGAGCAACAACTCCACCGCATCGCAGTTCTTGGAGAAGACGGAGAAATTCACCCCCCACGGGTACACCGTCGCCCCCAACGGGAAACTCTGCCCTGCATGGACATCTATCGCCATCTTACCCTCCTTCCAGAACAGCCACCGAGATCACAGCGGTCACAGAGAAAGGCGTTGCGGACAACGCACACTCTGAGTGCTCTGTGTTCTCTGTGGCTCAAATTCTCAACTGTGCGTGGTGACGAGGTTGCCGGATTCGTAGCGGCGCAGGCCCAGCGCGAAGACTGTGCGCGCGACGAGCAGCAGCGCCGCCGTAACCAGGAACAGTCCCGCCAACCGTCCCCAATCGAAGTCGGCGAGCAGCAGCGCCGGAATCGAGCCGACGAACGCCGCCGGAATGAGCGTGTAGAGCAGCACCCGCACCAAGCCGGGGAAAATATCCACCGGATACAGGCCAAACGTGAGCATGGCGTTCTGCAACTGCATCGCCAGATTCTGCGATTGCCCGATCCAGAAGGCCAGCGCCCCGGCGATCACGCTGAACGCGACGAAAATCAAGGCCGACAGACCGATCAAGACGGCAATCAGCGCATCGAGTAGGAGGGCCAGCGCCGCTGTCACCACAAAGGCCGCGATCCTCGGCAGGCTGTCCCGCAAACCCGGCTGCTTTTCCGTGGTCACGAACGTTTTGGTCAAGTCGGTGACTTCGATCATCTGCGGCATCTCCTCGCGCCAGACCTGACAGGTCTGGGCAACGGTTAGTATGCTTTCATTCTAGTCCAACTTGTGAGCGATGCAAAAAAGCGGCGGATTATGATCCGCCGCAAGCCAGTTCACCGATAACGCTTCGCGCGGATCACAATCCGCGCTTGCGCACCACTTACCATTTGTGACCTTTCGTGATATAATGTGGTTACAATTCGCCAAGAATGGAGTACTATGGAAGCTGTAACGACAATCCGCGAGTTGAAAGCGCAACTCAGTACATATATGCGCCGGGTGGAAGCCGGGGAGACGGTGACGATCACCCGGCACGGCAAGCCCGTGGGACGCATCGTGCCGGTGGAAACAACGCTGGAAGCGCGCCTTGCAGCGTTGGAACAGGCCGGGTTGCTGGCCTGGAACGGCGAACAGTTGCCCCCGCAGGCGCCGGTCGCACAAACCCAAGGGCCGGTGACGGTTGCCGAGTTGCTGGTGGAGGATCGCGCGTGATCGTCTATCTGGACGCCAGCGCCCTTGTCAAGCGGTATCTGGTGGAGCCAGGGACAGAAGACGTGGCCCGGCTCATCGCTACGGCGGCAGCCGTCGGCACATCGCTGATCAGCCGGGCGGAGACAAGCGCGGCCCTGGCGAAAGCCGTCCGTGTGGGTGCGCTGACCCGTGAAGGTGGCGCTGCGGCCTTGCAAGTCTTTCGCCGCGAATGGCCGGTGTTCATCCGGGTGCAGGCGACCGAGGCAGTACTGGCGCGGGCCGATACCCTGGCCTGGGAACTGAACCTGCGCGGTTACGACGCCGTCCACCTGGCCTCTGCCCTACTCTGGCAGGAGGGGCTAGGCGAACCCATCACCCTGGCAACATTCGACCGACAATTATGGGATGCGGCCCGCGCGCAAGGGCTGGCGATGTTCCCAGACTATGCACGTTTGGCCCTGTAGCTTCAGCATATATGTCAAGGGATGACCGTGGTAGAAGTTCTGCACATCCGCCTTCTGGGTGAATTCAGCCTCGTCTACGGCGACCGGCCGGTAACGACCGTCAACACCGCGCGCCTACAGGCGTTACTAGCCTATCTCGTGCTGCACCGGGACGCCCCGCAACCTCGTTACCACCTCGCCTTCCAATTCTGGCCCGACTCGGATGAGGCGCAGGCCCGCACCAACCTGCGCCACCTGGTCCACTTGTTGCGGCAGAGCTTGCCGCACGCCGACGACTTTCTGGATGCGGAGGTCGCCACGCTCCAATGGCGCGCCGAAGCTTCCTGGATGCTCGATGTGGTCGAGTTCGAAAGCGCGGTCGCCTGCGGGGCGCTGCGGGAGGCGGTGGACCTGTATCGTGGCGACCTGCTGCCGGCGTGCTACGATGATTGGATTATGCCGGAACGCGAACGGCTCCAGCAGGTGTGCGTGAAAGCATTGGAGGGACTGATCCAGCAGTTGAAGGGCGCCCAGGACTATGGCGCGGCGATCAAGTACACCCAGCGCCTGCTGCGGCACGACCCGCTGCGCGAAGAGACCTATCGCCTGCTGATGCGTCTGTGCGCCTTGAACGGCGACCGCACCGGCGTGGTGCGCGCCTACGACACGTGCGTCGCCGTTCTGCAGCGCGAATTGGCCCTTGAGCCGGACAGCGAGACACGCACGGCGTATGAGCAATACGTCAAATCGCCTCCTATGCCCCGCCGGAGTGTGGAGCCAGCGCCGCCAGCGGGGGCGAGCATCCACCCCACCAACCTGCCGCACTTGCTGACACGCTTCATCGGGCGCGAGCGTGAAATGGGCGAGGTGAAACAATTGCTGGCGACGCATCGCCTGGTGACGCTGACGGGCGCGGGTGGCATCGGCAAGACACGGCTGGCAATTCAGGTGGGTCATCAGGTACTATCCCTTTACCCGCACGGCGTGTGGTTGGCGGAACTCGCGTCACTGGCAGATCCGGCGCTCACACCGCAGACTGTCATGGCGATTTTCGACTTGCCGCAAGATGCGCGGCGCTCGCCGTCGGCAATGTTGACCGACTATTTCCGCGAGAAAACGGCGCTGCTGGTGTTGGACAATTGCGAGCATGTCCTCGATGCCTGCGCCCAACTGGCGGAGCATCTGTTGACTCACTGTCCGGGTTTGCACGTGCTCGCCACCAGCCGTCAAGCGTTGGGCATCGAAGGCGAAGCCCCGCTGCAAATGCTCTCCCTTTCGCTGCCGCCGACCGATGTGCCCGCGCCTGCGGCATTGGCTTGCTCGGAAGCGGCGCACCTGTTTCTCGATTGCGCCGCAACCGCATTACCCAGCTTCACCCTCGCCAGTGACGACGCGGCCGATATCGTGCAGATTTGTCGCCGTTTGGACGGGGTGCCGCTGGCGATTGAACTGGCTGCGGCATGGGTCAAATTGCTACAAGTTAAGCAGATCACGGCGCGGCTAGATGATGTGTTCCGTCTGTTGACCGGCGGTAGTCGGACAGCGCCGCCTCGTCATCAGACGTTGCGCGCGACTCTCGACTGGAGCTATGCTCTGCTCTCCGAACCGGAGCGCGCTTTGTTCCACCGATTAGCCGTGTTTGCGGGCAGTTTTTCTATGGAGGCAGCCGAGCGGGTATGTGGCGACCTGTCCGTTCCAATCCTGGTCATCCTGTCGCAGTTGGTTGATAAATCGCTCGTCGTCGTGGAGCACCACTATGATGAAGCACGGTATCGGCTGCTTGAAATCATACGCGAATATGCGCAGGAGAAAGCCAGCCGCTTGGAGTTGGCCCAGGCGCGCGACTGTCACCTGGACTATTATCTTGACCTGGTCGAGCAGTCCCAGGTAGAACTGCGCGGCGCAAGACGAGCACTGTGGTTGCGCTGGGCTGAAGTGGAACACGACAACTTGCGAGCTGCCCTGTCCTGGTCACTGGAGAACCGGGAACAAGCAGCCCTCCAATTGTGCGGCACACTGTGGCGGTTTTGGAAAGCGCGCGGTTATATCAGCGAAGGCCGCCACTGGCTAGAAGCAATACTGGCGCGCAACACCGCTGCGCCACCCGAGTTACAGTCCGCAGCGCTGGCAGGATTAGGGCTGTTGGCCCTTGTGCAAAGTGATCTGGCTTGCGCGCAGCGGGCCTTTACCCACGAGTTGGAACTGCGACAGGCGGCGGGGCACCCGACAGGTATCGTCAAAGCGATGGGCCGATTGGCCTACCTCGCGCGTCTACAAGGTAACCAGTCCGACGCGGCCACATTGCTACAGGACAGTCTGGACATCGCGCGGACAACGGGAGACAAAGATGTTATTGCGGGGATTTTGACAGACTTGGGCAATGTGGCCTGGCGACAAGGACAATACGAACGCGCCGTGTCGCTGCTGCAAGAATCTCTGGTATTGTACGAGCAAATCGGCGACACGTTCAACTACGCCCAAGCCCTGGGTCTGATGGGCAGTGTGGCGCGGGAGCAAGGTCAATTTGCCCTGGCGCAAACGCGAATCGAAAAAAGCTGCGAGTTGCTCAAGACGATTGGCGATAAACAGATGATCGTCTGGGCACTGAGCAATCTGGGCAGGCTGGCCTATTGTGAGGGCAATTATGCGTCGGCCTGCACTTACCTGCAGGACAGCCTGGCCATGGCCAGGGAGTTGGGTGACAAGTTTTATATCGCGCATGTGTTGGCGCATCTGGGCGATGCCGTGCGGCGGCTGGGCGACGACGTGGCCGCCCGCGCTTTATATGCGGAATGTCTACGCCTGAGTCACATCAACGGTAACAAGTTAGTGCAGGCGCAGGCGTTGGAAGGATGCGCCGGCCTTGCCTTAGAGAACGGGCAATCCCAATCTGCCGCGCGGATGTTGGGGGCCGCCCAAGCCACACGCGACGTAATCGGTTCGCCGACGCCGCCCGTGCTGCGTGCGTGGCATGAGCAAGAGATAGCTGCCACACGTGCCGCATTGAGTGAGTCGGCTTTTGCCGCGACGTGGGCAGAAGGCCAGGCCATGACATTGGAACAAGCCACCACTTATGCGCTGGAGCAAATGGGCTAGTTCACTGGAATAGCTGACCATTCTTTTATAGAGACCTGACCGGTTTTGTGAAACTGGTCAGGTTTTTTATTTCTTACCCAAAACTTACCTCAAGAAACGTCCCACGGAACGCTTTAGGAACGCCCCGGCTGCTATACTGTTTTCAATGTAAAGGCTCATCTCAAGTCAGGAGGAAGTGCGATGAAGGATGTCAGCCATACAGAGATCACCCGGTTGCTGTGTGAAGCAGTAGATACGTTGATTGAATCTATCGGTTCGGGCCAACCTGGCTTTGACCATACGGTTAAAGAATATGTCCAAACAGTATAGTCATTGTCCAGAGCATTGAACGGAGGGATGTGTGTCTGAATCACCTGCACCCCTCGATAAACCGGCAAGTCCGTCCCACTCGGAGTTGTTCACCGTGCGCGTCTGGCGGGAAGACCTGAGCGAAGGCCGTGTCGAATGGCGCGGTTATGTGGAACATGTGACCAGCGGGCTGCGGAGATACTTTCGGGATTGGGCAGTGCTTAGTGCTCTCATCCAAGAGATGTTGGCAAAAGGAGTCAATCAGGTACGCCCTCCGCCATAGCCTGAATTCCTCAGGTGAATGAATCGAAGCGTTACCTGTTCAAACTATATGTTATCCCCTCAATCGAAAGGAGTATTGCAATGGATTTCAAGGAATGTGTTCAGTTTGCGACCGCCAATCCGGTCTGCTATCTCGCCACGGTGGATGGCGATCAACCCCACGTGCGGGCTTTGTTGATGTGGTTTGCGGATGAGACGGGGTTCTACTTCCTCACGATGTCGCCCAAAGAGTTTTCCAAACAGCTCAAGGTGAACCCCAAGCTGGAGGTGTGTTTCTACAACAACCCGCCCACCTTGCAGACCGCAAAGATGCTGCGCGTCACCGGCAAAGGCGAATTCCTCGCCGATCCCGCCCTGGTGAAGCGCGGCTACGAGGAGCGCAAATTCCTGGAAGACATCGCCGGGCAGCCGTTGATGCCGATCATGGAAGTGCTGCGCATCTCATCGGGCGACGCGCACTT
>DAOUAQ010000140.1:0-11126 GCA_034433375.1 Anaerolineae bacterium
CGGCGGCGGCGCGCCGGGCCGCAGGTAGATATGCTCCAGGCTGATGCGGAGCGTACCACCGCCCGGCATCGCGTCGCGGGCGTTGAGCGCCAGGTTGGTCAGCACTTGCTGGATACGCCCCGGATCGGCCTCAACGATAAACTTTCCGGGGCCGACTTCCAACGCGATGTGAATGTTTTCGGGGATGGTGCGCCGGAGGATGGTGAAAACGTCGCCGATAAACGCCGCCAGATCGAGCAACTGTCGTTCGATCAATGAACGGCTGCTAAAATCGAGGATTTGCTGCACCAGATCGGTCGCCTTGCGTGCCTCGCCGACGATGATCTCCAGGTTCGACGCCAGGGCTGGCGAGATGCCGGGCCTGCGCATCCCCAACTGCGCGTAGAGGATGATGGTCGTGAGCAGGTTGCGGAAATCGTGCGCGATACCAGCGGCCAGTTGCCCAATCGCGGCCAAACGCTCCTGGCGACGCAGGCGCTCCTCCATCTCTTTACGCTCGGTGATGTCCCGCACAATGGAAAATGCCAGGTCGCGCTCACCCACCCGCAAAGGCGATGTCGTGACTTCGACCGGCACGCGCGTGCCGTCCTTGCGCACATCAACACCTTCGAAGGGCATCCCACTATACTGCGCGAGTTCGGTTTTGATGATCTGCCCCGGAATTCCCCGCCGTTCCGGGGCTTGCAGATCGGCAATGGTCAGTTGCAGCAATGCCTCGCGGGTGTATCCCGACATTTCACAAGCGCGCAAGTTTGCGTCAATGATCGCGTCGCGCAAATCCTGGATGAAGATGGCATCGCTGGCCTGGTCGAACAGCGCGTGGAAATAGGCTTCGCTTTCCCGCAGCGCGGCCTCGACGTGTCGGCGCGCCGCCAACTCTTGTTGCGTCTGCTGATACAACCGCGCGTTTTCCAAAGCAATGGCCGCGTGATAGGTGAAGATACGGAGAATGTCCGCGTGCGCTGGCGCAAAAAATCCCGGCGTCGCGCTGTCAATGTTCAAAAAACCAATGACCGTACCGCGCACGACAATAGGCGCGCCCGCATACGATCTCAACCAGGCCACCTCCGGCACGCGAATCCAACCGGGATAGAGTTCCGTGTCCGGGATGACCATCGGCTCCCCGGTTTCAATCATCTGTTGCAAGTTAACCGCCGCTTTCAAATCGAAGACCGCGGTAGAAGCAAAGGGTTCTGAGCCAAAACGCTCATAGCCTCGGCAATGAGCGACGCGCACCATCGGGTTGTTTTCGTCAATGAGCATCACGTTGGCCGCATCGTTGGGGATCACCCGGCTCACTTGCTCCAAAAAACGCTCCAAAACTTCGTCAGGATCCAGCGTGCGGCTGATTACCACGGCGGCTTCGGTCAACGCCTGTGACAGGTCACGTTCCTGTCGCAAATCGGTTTGGGACTGCACCCGCGCAGTGATGTCGCCATACGCGACCGCAACACCGTAATCTTCCAGTGGAATAGGGGCGGCAGTCACGCTGAGCCAGGTAACTTCGCTACCCTCTTTAACAATGCCCATCTCCACATTTTCGATCAACCGGTTTTCACGCAACGCGCGCACGCTGGCAAACTCATCGGGAGGCATCGTGGTCCCATCCGGACGGATGATGCGCCATTCCGGCCCGTCAACCGTGCGTTCGCTATGTTTGCGCGCTGGCAGGCCCAGCAGTCGCTCCGAGGCCCGATTGACTTCAAGGATGCGTCCGTAGTCATCACTGATCGTGATGCCGAGCGGAAAGGATTCAAAGAGCACGCGATATTTCTCCAAACTCACGCGCAACGCCTCTTCTGTCCGCCGGCGCTCGACTAACTGCCACACACCTTCCATCAACAGGGTGAGTTGATGCACGTCTGTCTCATCATAATCGTGCAGCTTGTTCGCCACGCCGGCCACAATCACAATATGATCGTCAAAGAAAATCGGGACACTGACGTGACGGCGCAAGGGGACGTGTCCTTCTGGATGCCCTTTCTTCCAGGGATTGGGGGCAGTGTAATTGTTAGTGATGATGGGACGGCGCTGGCGCAGCGCCTCGCCCCACAGCCCCATTGTCTCTAGCGGATAGACTAAGGGCTTGTCGGCAATCGCGCACTCCTCCATCGCCCGCTTGGACCAGGCGTACATCGTGAGCGTCGTTTCATCCGCGTTCGCAAACGCCAGATAGCCCACGGCGCTGCGGGTGAGACGCACCGCTGCTTCCAACGCGAAGTCCGCAATCTCCTGAAGTGAAGCATCGCGCATCTGGTTCAATTGCAGCAAAACTTCCATCCGTTCGGCGTTGAGGCGCAGCGCGTCTTCGGACTGTACATGCGCGGTCACGTCGCGGTACAGCCACAGATTGCCGTGCGGTTCGCCGTCAATCGTGATCGGCACATAATCGCGTTCCCACACACGCCCGTCGGCTAGGGTCAGAACTTCGTCACGCACAGTCTGGCGCGCCGCCAGGTGGGCGCTGATGCCCTGCACAAAGCCTTCGGGGTCGCTAAACATGGGTTTGGACATCTCGGCGGCGGCGGCGCAATCCGCGCCGATGATGAGAGAAGGAAATGGGATGGCAAACAGGTTGCAGAATGCCTGGTTAGTATAGATAACACGGCGCGACTCATTTTCAAACAGCACCCCTTGTTGCAAGCTCTCAATCAATGCGGTGAGTTGGGCCACGTTTTCGCGGAGTGCATACTCTGTCCGCGCCTGCTCGGTGATGTCAACAAACAAAGCCGCCATGCTGTCAAGCCCGGTTTGAAAAGCATAAACCTGGAAAGCGCCGGCCACTTTTTCGTCTTCATACATGACTTGATCCGTACTCCAGGAGACCCCTTCTACAACAGCGCGACGATAGTGATCTGGCACATCGGTCTCAGCTAAAGGCGGAAAGGCTTCTTCGATGGTCATACCAATGAATTGCGCATTTTCGAAGCCGAGGATACGGTCGGCGGCAGGGTTGGCCCCGGCAAACACCAGGCGGCCATCGGGGTGGAGATCGTAGAGATGCATACCTACCGGCACATGCTGCACCAGATCGGCGAGCCGGTTCTCAAGGTCTTGTGCGGCTGCGATCCGCGCCGCTTCCAACTCGGCGACACGTTGACGCAGCGCCTGCACCTCGACGAGCAAAGACTCGCGGGTTCTATCTGCATCGGTCATAGCACGACTCTCCCTGAAAGTTGTCTTGTCGTCATAAATCAGATCGTCTCGTAGTCGTCTTCATCTAGCCGCTGATGAACGCCAGTTCATGAGAAATTCCGGCGAAAATGGCAAAGCGCATAGCCCGTCGCTAAGCGACGAACGTGACACCCCCTATGATAGTCCAGTGCGGCATTTTGTCGAGAACGATCAAGTTTGCGTTCTCCACCCTCTTGGCTATACTTAGATTATGTCTCTATCCGAAAATTACGCTTTCGAGCGTTTCTGGTGCATCAACGGTGAATTTTCGGATAGGTTCTATACCAAAACCTCACTTTCGTCACAGTTGTCGGGGTCGGGCAGAGCAATGGATATAAGGTTTTCCCCTGCACATACGGCCCGGTTGAACCAGGCGCCGGTGGATTATGAGCTGTGCCTCAGCCTGGAATGGCTGTGCAAGCTGCGCTGGATCGCCGGCGCGGGTGTGATCCTGGTGACGTGGCTGGCGCGGGGCGTGCTCAGACTTGACCTGGCCGTTTGGTCGCTGACGTTGATCGGCCTCGGCATCCTGGGCTACAACGTGCTGTTCCTCCGCTGGCTCAACCGCTTGACGTGCGATTTGAGCGGCGCGAATGTCCCCGCGCGCGCGCAGGCCCGCGCCCACATCGCCGCCGACTGGCTCGCTATCACCCTGCTCATCCACTTCTCCGGCGGGATCGAAAGCCCGGCCATTCTGTATTTTTTCTTCCACATCATCCTGGCGACGATTTTGCTCTCCGGGCGCGAAGCCTATCTCTTTGCGGGATTAGCCATCGTGTTGATCGGCGGCCTGGCGGGGCTGGAATATGTCGGCTGGATCTCGCACATCCCGGTTGCGGGCCTGCTGCCCACCCGACTATACGACCAGGCGATCTACGTCGGCGGCGCGCTGTTCTTCTTTGCCAGCGCCGTGATGGGATCGGTTTATCTGGCGACCCGCACCACCAGCCGCCTGCGCAAACGTGAAGCCGAAATGTTGACCCTGGGGCAGGACTTGCAGCGCGCCTACACCCGCCTGCACACCCTTTACGCGAGCGCGCAAGCCGTCAACTCGACGTTGGAGCTACAGGAAGTGCTCGACCGTCTGACGCGCAGCACGGCGGAGGTGATGGGCGTGAAGGCGTGTACAATCCGGCTGTTGGAAGCCGGTGGGCAAAGCCTGTGTCTCGCCAGCACCTACGGCCTACGCGACGCGTACTTCCAAAAGGGCTGCCTGCTGGTGGATCAGAACCCGCTGGTGCGCGAAGTCCTCGCCGGGAAAGTGGTGGCAGTGGACAACATCACCGCCGACACGCGGCTGCAATATCCCGCCGCCGCGTTGGCCGAGGGGATTCACGCCATGCTGACCGCGCCGCTGATCGGGCACGACGGGCCGCTCGGCATCATCCGCGTGTATTGCGGAGAGACCCGCTGCTTTAGCGACGATGACAAGCAGTATCTCGCCACCGTCGCCAACCACGGCAGCATCGCCATCGAGAACGCGCTGGCTTACGCTGCGCTACGCAACCTCGACGAGGCCAAGCGCAAGTTCATCTTGACGGTGACGCACGAGTTGCGCTCGCCGGTGGGCGTGGTGCGCAGCCTGTTGCGCACGCTGACGGGCGGCTACGCCGGCGCGCTCACAGACGTGCAGGCCGACATGCTCGCCCGCGCGTTGCGGCGCACCGACTTCCTGCAGACGCTCATTGACGATTTGCTGGACCTGGCGGCCGGCAAAGCCGGGTTGCGGATGGAAGAAAACACGCAGCCGGTCAAGGTAAACCAGGTCGTCGCGCAGATTGTGGAGCGTCACACCATCCCGGCGGCAGAAAAACGCATCGCGCTGACGGCGGAGATAACAGACACACCGTTGACGGTTACGGGCGTCGCCGAGCAGCTCGACCGGGCGTTCAACAACCTGGTCTCCAACGCCGTGAAATACACGCCGGAAGGCGGTCAGGTCGCGGTGCGCCTTGAGGCCGTGGAAGGCCACGCGCAGCTTACCGTCAGCGACACCGGCATCGGCGTCCCAGACGAGGCGCAGGCGCACCTGTTCGAGGAATTCTATCGTGCGCCCAACGCCAAAGCGCAGATTAAAGAGGGCACCGGGCTGGGACTGGTGATTACGAAGGACATTCTCACCCGCTACGGCTGTATGATTCGGGTCAAAAGTAAACTGGGACAGGGCGCGACTTTCACCGTGACCTGTCCCCTGGCGTCAGAGAGACTATCAGACTAACCACTATCAAACTATATGCGGAGGAAAACTATGACGACGAAAACCATTCTCATCGTAGATGACGATCCAGACATTGTCCTGGCGAACCGCCTGGTCCTGGAAAGCGCCGGCTACACCGTCGAAGAAGCAACAAGCGGCAGCGCATGTCTGGCAAAAATGCGCGCCAACCTGCCCGACCTGGTCCTCATGGACGTGATGATGGCGAATCCACTGGACGGCTATCACACCACCCAACAAATCTCCGACGATCCCCAATTGCGGCAGGTCCCCATCATTATGATCTCATCCATCACCACGTCACAATATGCAGCGGCGTTCCCCACCGACCAATATCTGGACATCCGCGAGTTTATCTCCAAGCCGGTCGAGCCGGAGGTCTTGCTGGCGAAGATCAAACAATATCTGTAAATCCGGCCCCTGCCCTATCCGCCCGGCGTGATCGAACCGCTCGCCATAGGAGAAATTCCTCTAGCCTTGCGCGAGCGCCTGGGCCTGTTGGGGCCAGGTCTCGACGGCGCGTCCCAGGATATTGACGTCGGCCAGCCAGGCCTTGATTTGCGCAGGTTGCAGGACGGCAAGCTGCGCGAAAGATTGTATGCCCACCGCGTGCAGGACGGTTTCGATCCGCGGGCCGATGCCCCAGATGCGCTTGAGATCGTCCGGCGCGGCGGCGGCCTGCGGCGCACCAAATGAGACCCCGGCGAGCCCCGGCCGGGCCTCAACGGCGGGCGCGCCAAACATGAAGTTCTCCTTCGTCCCGGCAGTAGCGCGCCAGCGATAATCGGCTTGCAGCGCCCGTTTGAAATCGTTCAGGACGTTCGGTTTCTTGTCGAGCGCCCACTGATCCCACTGCCAGCGGTAGAGCAACAAGCAGCGGATTTGCTGGTGATGGGCGCTCTGGTTCCAGCGGTGGATTTCGGCGTAGGCTTCGCGCGCCCAGCCCTCGTCCACGTCGAGCCATGCAGCAACCTGATCGGTTTCGGTGATGAACACAGGAACTTCGCGCCACTGACCAGGGATCATATCCATAAAGGTGCGGTATGCGTAGAAATTGAAGTACTGCCACGTCAAAGGTTCGTCCTGGAAAGTTGCCTTGCTCGTAACCAAACTCGGCGCGGGACCGTGGGTATAGGCGTGCAGCACGATGCCGTCGAGCGCCGTAATCTGTGACAACATCTGCGTGAACCATTCTTTGGAATCTCCAGCCTTGGCGTTGTATGGATCAATCGCACCAGGGCAGACGATAGCGCCCGGTTGCACGGCTTTGATGGCCGCATACGCGGCGTTGAAACACCTGGCGTAGGCTTCCGGCGTGATCGGTTCGCCGCCGATGCCCTCCTGATTCCCCGGGTACTCGCGGGGATTGTTCATCTCGTTGCCGATGATCCAGATGTGGCAACCGTGTTGGCGATCGAGGGGATCAATAGAAAGCTCCACCCAACGCGCGCAGGCCGCGACAAAGCTGGCATAGTTCGCTTGAGGAGGCAGCGTACCATCGCTATTGTAGCCGTAATTCAAGCGAGCAATCACGCCGAAGCCGGCCCGCGACCAATCGTAATACGCATTGCGATTCCCGCACGCTGTCGCCGGATTCGCGCCAACCTGTTCGGTGATCAGCACCCAGCCGGTTTTACCGCTGTTGGCGAACAAAGACCGGTCGAAAGGATCGTGAATGCCGAAAATGTACGGGGATTCGCCGGGCGGCGTCTGGGCGACAGCAGGCCGGGAATCGGCAGTCTGCCCGTTATGCACATACTCAGCGGCGACGTAGCCCTCTTTCAAGCCTGGCGTGCGGACGTGGATCCATTCCCCAGGCATACCGACTTTGACGCCGGCAGCCTGAGCGTCTTCCAACACAGCCAACGGGGTTTCATCCGCCACCGTCCACAGCCGCCGGCCTTGCGCCGATGGCGTTTCACGCACATTCAGGCGCACCTTACTCCAGACAGTCGTGTTCGGCGTGTGCCCCACGTCGCGCAGGTAGACTTCCGCGCCGATGCTGTACGCAACCCACCCTTGACGGCCATCCGGCGCTTGCGCATACTGCCAGCGATAGTCTTTGAGATCAGCCGCCGTGGGAGCGGCAATGGCGATCAAGGTTTGGCTGGGCAAAAACACGGTGCTCCCCATCCAATACGCATCATCCGTGGATGTCTGGCTGCGGAATTTGAGGCCCAGAGACGCCGTAACCTGCGCGACCCGCCGGGGGCTATCCGCGGGAGGAACCGAGAAGAACGCCGGCTTTTCCCAATCTGGCAGATAAACCGCGCCCCCGATGCTGTAAGCCACCCACCCCTTCTGCCCGGTCGCCGTCTGCACGTATTGCCATTGATAGCCTTGAGTGTCTACGCCTGTGGGAGCGCCGATGGCGGTGAGCAGGGTATCGGGCGAGAATACGATCTTGTCAATCCAGAACGCATCATCAACCAGGGCTTGGGAACGGAACTTGAGGCCCAGCGAAGCCGTCACCTTCACCGCGCGCTGCGGGCTGCCGGGGGGCGGCGGCGGCGTCAAGGGACGCGAAGTCAAGAACACTTCACTCCCAAGGCTGAACGTGACCCACCCTTCCCGGCCCTGCGGCGATCTGATCTTCTGGAAACGGTAGCCTTGAACGTCAGACGCGGTGGGATTGCCAACGGCGGTCAGATTCGTGCCCACCGGGAAGATGATGCCATCCATCCAATAAGCGTCGTTGCTCGCCGGCTCGCTGCGAAACTTGAGGCCAGCGGAGGCCAGCACCCACATCGGATATTCGGAGATGGGATGCGGTTGCCCGCCGGGCCAAGCGAAGGCCGCCAGCGCGTCCCACAACTCGGTGTGCGGCCAGGCGCTATTGGTAGGGTCATTGCGGGCATTTTGCCAGCTCCAAAAGGTGACGGCCGGCACGTCGAGTTGCCGGGCTTCTTGCAGGAAGGCCGTAATCTCATCGGGAGAGGCGCTCCACCCACCTTCGCCATAAGCCGCGCCGAGTGGGATATAAGGGAGGTGCGGCCACCGGGCTTGATATTCCTCCCAGGATGCGCGCAACTGCCTGGCCGGCTCGCCGCCCACCCAGTAAACTTGCGGCATCGCCAGGTCGCAGTACCGCATAAACGCTTCCCACGGCAAGTTGGAATGATAGCGCGGGTAGCGATGAGAAGCAGCCGCCAGCAGAATGTCGGGCAGATTCGCGCGCAGCAGGCGCATGTACACATCGGCATCCTCAGCGTCGCCGTGATAGGTGAACACGGCGTTGCCGGTATTTTCAAAGTCAACAATGAAACCGCTCAAACCCAGGGTTTGCACCCGTTGGATGGCAATCTGCGCTTCGGCTTCGGCGATGCGCACAGGCTTATTGTACCGGTCGCGCCCATACACGAAATGCCAGCCCCAGACTGTGAAACCGGCGTCTTGCAACGCCTTGATGGCCGCCACAGTCATCGCTTCATACGGAGCATCGGGGAAACTGTACGCCCCATCGGCGATCTTGACGGCGATGTGGGATAATCCGGCATCACGGGCAACCTGAACGATTTTGGCCGGATTTCCGCCATCACACTTATGGACTTGCCAGATGAAAACCCCTTTTCCTTGCAACATGGTAGCCCTCCTTAGGCGTTACGTAAAGAAACTGCGGTTCACAACGCGGATTTTTGACGATTAAGTTTTGTGAGTCCGGTGCATATCTTGATTATATGTTTATTTTCCACGCAGAGCAATGATGGTGAATCACTTGGGATTTTTGTAGTTTGTAACGCCCTATTTGCCAAAACCAATACCAGTTGGTAGAATCTATCGTAGCAAAATGGATCAAAGTCCATTGAGGAGATAACGATGCAAAACCGGACATTCGCAAAGCCGGACCGGAAGCCCTCAGCTTCCCCGCCGCGCCAGAAGATCGCCCGCGGCGCGCTGTTGCGCGCTGGAGCTGGCTATGGGCTGCTGTTTGGGTTGGGGTTTGCGCTGTTCGTCTGGGGCTACGACGCCCTGGCGTTAAACCGGAGTTCGGCCGATATGGCCTGGGCCAAATTATTGCTGGGACTGCCGTGTCTGCTCGTCAGCGGCGGAGTGGCGGGGATCGTGGGGGCATGGTCATCGTCCACGCTGCTGACAACGCTCGTGTGGGCCGCCGCGTTTGGAGGTATCGGCTGGCTTGCCGGGATCATCCCGTTCACCGGAATGAACTGGCTCGCCGGAATCCTCGATCCGCGCTTCGCCGGATTGACGCCGTGGCCGTATACCGAGGGAAGCGCGCTGCGCACGCTGCTGGTGGTGATCGCTTACACACAAACACAAGTTTTGGATTATAACACATACCGTTTGACACTTTTGTCTTGTGCATCTGTTAAGTTATGTTAGAATGAAATTGCATGTGGATTGGTATTCTCACGCCGTAATCCGGCTTTTCTGCAAGCTGAATTCCTGAGCGTCGCGGATGGACTTCCACTCAAATAGTTTCACTGTATTTCAGATCAAATCATGATATGAATGAAGCGTATCCATACAAGACGTGTGACAAGAACCGCAAAAACATCCTGCCGCCAGATGTTGAATCACAATTGATTCAACGATTGCAAGGTAAAGACATTGCGGCACTCGGCGAGCTTTTTGAGGCATTCAAAGATGCAGTCTACCACACTGCATTGGCGATCACTCACGATGAACGTGCCGCTGAAGACATTCTACAGGAATGTTTTGTGCGGTTGTACACCTACGCTGCATCTGTGGACTCGGAACGCCCGCTGAGACCCTGGCTTTATCGGGTGACGGTCAATCTATCTTACGATTGGTTCTCGCAACGGTCAACAACGCGGCCACTCGACGAAATTATGGACTGGTGGGGTGAGCTGCAAAATGCTTTCTCTGCTCTTGACCGCAAGATTGAGGAACGTGAATTGCTTGCAATGGTACGTAATGTGATATCGGAGTTACCGACGTCGCACAAAGCCGTAGTAGTTCTTTTTTATCTAGAGAACTTATCCCTCGAGGAAGTCGCTGAGGCACTTGATTTGCCGGTGGGAACGGTAAAATCCCGTCTTTACTATGCGCGTAAACGCTTGCGTGATGCCTTAACGCAACGCCAGCGCCCTGTATATGAGATGACGTACGAGTTTACGTGAACAGGCCGTCCGCACAACTTTCTATGCAAATTACAACCTTGTACCGCACCATACCGGACGCTTTGCAACTTATTCCTAAAGCAGATCCAAATCCGCCGTCTGCGCCAAAAGACCATCCAGATAGGCGTTCATCTCCACGAGACGCGCCGCGCCGATATGTTGCGCCGCCGGCGTCACCAAGAGCGGCGGCATCTGCTGCGTGAAACGTTGCAGCAGCGCGACGGCGCTGTGTACATCCGGCGTCCAGCCTTCCTTCCCGGCAATCGAAAGGATGCGCGTCACGCCGATGTAGCCCATAAAATCGAGAATGTCCGCGTCGTGGAAGCCCTACGCTTCCGCCGGTTCGGTTGAACGGACGTTGAACGTGTGGCCTGGCACAATTGTTTGACCAGCGGCACTTTCTCCGCCGGAAAACCCCGACCGAACACCCCCAACCTTCAACTTTCAACCTTAAACCCTCCTCCCACCTTACCCCCCCGAAACGCCAATTCCCCAAATCCCAAGATGTGCTAAGATTACGCTATGCTCACATCCCTGGTCGTGACCAAACTCTACATCCCGCCGTCGCGCCCCAACGTGGTGGCGCGCCCGCGTCTGCTCGCGCAGCTCGACGAGGGGCTGCGCGCCGGCAAACC
>DAOUAQ010000141.1:0-34912 GCA_034433375.1 Anaerolineae bacterium
GGATCGGCGTTGACGCCCAACACGATGTACCCGCCGGCCGGGATCATCACCGTGCGGGTGATCGTGTGCTTGTTCGCGCCCAGGTCGCTCAACTTCCAGCCCTTGAGGTCAACATCCACGCTGTTGGGATTGTACAGTTCCAACCATTCCCCTACCGTATCCGCCACCGCCAGTGGATCGGGCAGGAATTCGGTGACGATGACCGGCAGCACCGGCGGAACGGCTTGCAACGTCGCCGCCGCCTGCCCTGCCGCATAGGTGTGCGAGTAATACGCGGTGTTGATGATCGTCTGCGTCGTTTGCCCGCTCACGGAGACGGTGGCGGTGAAGATGAGCGTAGTCGCGCCAGGGGCCGCGTCGCCCGCCCATGTGATAACGCCGTTGTCGTAAGTCGCGCCCGGCGCGCTGACGAAGCCGCCGAAGGCAACACCAGAAGGCAACGCATCGGTGATGAGTGCGTTGGCGGCGGCGACGTAACCGCTGTTGAGCAGCGCCACCGTGTAGGTCACGACGGCGGGCGCGTAGACCAGCGTCGGTTGCGCCGATTTGGTCAGCGCGAGCGTGTCGGCGGCAGACAGCAAGCGGGTCACGTCATTGGCGATGGCAGGATAGTGCATCTTGTAGTTGCGCACGCGGATGCGCCGCCCGTCGCCATCCTCCGAAATCAGCCCCTTGACCGTGACGACGTCATCCACAGCAATGTCGCTGAAGTCGCCGTTGTAACCGTCGAGGAAGGCGCGAATGGGGCCGCTGCCGTCATCTACGAAGATGGCCTCGTCGCCCACCTTACTCGTCACCGTGCCGGTGATCTGTGTCAGCCAGCCCTCGTTGATTTCGAGATTGGCGTTACCCGTGGTGAACGGCTTGGGCGCGACTTCGCCGGTGGAGGCGGCAAGCACCTGCACCATCTCCGCCTCGAAGAACTCGATTTCGGTGTCGCCGTTGTAGGCGCCAAGCGTGCCGACGACGCGCACCAGCGTCCCGCGCGTGAACTGCGTCGCGGAAATATCGCCGGCCGGCGCGTGGACGGTGATGCCGCCGGTTTCATCCTGCACGTAGAGGACGTTGAAGAATTCGCCGTAAGCCGCCGTGATTTTGCCCTCCACCCAGACCAGCTTGGCGAGGTTGTCGGGCGTGTTGTTCAGCTCGGCATCGGCGCGCGCCTGGGCGATGGTGGATTTTTGCAGCGGCGCGCCGAGCAGCCACATCACCGCTTGCAGGTTGAACAGCTCATTCTGCTTGCCGTCGCCGGCGGTGTAGGCGAAGGTGGTGAAGGGGTCGTTGGCGTCGCCGTAGAGCATGATGCGCCCCGCATTGCCCGGCAGGTCAGAGACGGCGGCCATCGGCACGGGGATGGGGTTCACTGGCGCGGGATTGGGATAGACCCAGGTGGGGTTGTAGATGTAGGCGTCACCCTGCTTGTCGGCGTCAACATTGGAGGTGTGGTTGGGGTTGCGCCACGGCGCCGGGCCGTAGCCAGCATCCAGATCGCCCTGGACGATGATCTGCACGCCGGGGGTCGCTGCCGTAAGCGGGTCGTTGGCCGTGCGCCCACGGATGGAACTGAGACTCCACGAGGCCAGGACGTCAACATTCACGCCGATACTGGTGGTGGCCTCGCCGGGGAAGTCGCGCCAGTAGACGCCAAAGACGTAACCATTGTTGTCGTCGGCGTCAATCACTTCGTCGTCATTCATCCGCATGTTGATCTGCGTTCCGGTGCGCGTTTCGATCCGGCCGAGGATAGCGTTGAGCCGGTCGGCGACGGTGTTGGCCCAGGCCACTTTGCCGGTGTAGTCGGCGATGTTACACAGCCATAAGCTGCCGCCGCCGGCCACGTAGTCGGCGATGGCCTCCAGCTCGGCGTTGGTGTAGGGCAGTTCTGGCGCGGTGATGATGAGCAATTTGACCGTTTCCGGGTTCAAGTCGGCGGCGGTGAGCGCGTCCAGGTTCTTGAGAACGTTGTACTGGTGATCCGACAAGTCCTGGATGAACATCCGCATTTCGCGCCCGGAAGCGTTGGTGTTGCCGTGCCCGGCGTCGATGAGGATGAGCGGGAGATGCGCGTCGGTCACATCCAACACGAGTTGGCCCACGTTGTCGTCGGGATTGTCGCCAACGGGCGCGCCGCTCAGCGCCGCGGTGATGGTCACTATGCCGGTGATGGTTGGCTGCCAGGTGAAGTTGGCGTAGTTATCGGCATTGGGCGAGACTGAGATCAGAAGCGGATCGCCGACGGGAACGCCGTTGACGGCCATCGTCACGGTGACGGAGCGCACTTCAGCAACGCGGTTGGTCACACGCGCCGTCAGCAGCGACGGGCTGTGAATCGTGGGGATGGTCGGCTGGATGACGACGTCGGTGATGGCGATGTCTTCGTCGCCCGTCGTCCATACGGGCGAACTAACGATGCGGTCGCCGTCGGCCTGTGTGACTTTGATATAGTAGTAATGCACACCCGGCGTGATGGCGCGGTTAAAATTCCAGATGAAGTCAGCGGAGGTCGGGGACATTTCAGTGAGCGTTTGGCCGCCGTCGCTGATGAGCTGCAAACGGGCAGGGATTTCGCCATTGGGGTCGCCGTAGTAGACTTCGAAAGTCACCTGACCGGTGTTGGGAATTTCCGTGCCCATCCACGCGCCATTGGCTTTGAGGTATAGCTCGGTGTTAACATCCTCGGAGGCGAAAGTGCGCCGCTCGCGCAGGGCATCCAGCAGATCGGCTTTGGTGAGGTTCGCCATCCACACGCCGGTGCGATGCGGGGTGTTCGTCCCCCAGTAGGTGGAGTGCGTGTCGGCGTTATTCGTCGCGCCCACTTTCCAGCCATAATCCAGCGCGCGGATGTATTCGTCTTCGGAAAAAACGTAAGATGTGCCATGCCCGTTGCCTACTTCAGTCAGGCGGGCGGTGTCGCCCACTTCGGGGTGATAGGCCCAGTCGTTGAAGTTGATCCAGCCGGGGTGATTGAACTGCATCACCGTGCCGGCCCCATCAATGGCCTGCGTGCCGGTGATGGCGAGCCAGGGATAGAAGCCCTGCACGGTCACGCCAGCTTCGAGATTAGGCGTGTAGTCGCAGTACGCGCAGCCGGTGTTGGTGCGCACGGCATGGCGGATAGTGTTGTAGACGTTGATGTGCCCTTCCGCGCCCTGCGTGTACTCGAAGCCGCGCAATGCCACAAATGTGCCGTCTAGCGTCGCCGCGTTGACCGCCGCGAGCGTGTTGGCCCATTCGGTATCGTCAATCGCGTAGGAGTGATCGCTGATCGCCATAAAGTCGAAGCCGGCAGCCTTTCCGGTCGCCAGCGCCTGCGTGGGCGTGCCGGAGCCGTCGGAGTAGGAGGTGTGGTTATGGATGTCGCCGTGATAGGCGGACATCGGCGGTTCCACAGCGGTCTCGAAACTCCACGTACTCGCCGCGCCAAGCGTCAGCCCGGCCCAGTCGGCCACATCCGCTGCCACGGTGACAGTGTAGCGGGCCGTGGGCAGCAGGTTGGAGGTGGGGTTCAAGGTGACGACAAAGGCCGCCGGATTGTAGGTCACGGCGACGGGTACCGCGCCGTAAGGCCCGGTCAGGGTGAAGTTGCCAGATAGCGTCGCCGGGTCAATCGCTTCGGAGAACGTCACGACGACGTTGACGGAAAGCGGCAGGTCGGCGGCGTCGGGGGCGGGGTAGCGCCCGGTGATGGTGGGCGGCGTTACGTCCGCGTCGCCGGTGGTGAAGCTCCAGACGTAGTTCGCCGCCATAGCGATGCCGCGCGTCTCCTTGATGCCGGTGGTGAGCGTGGCAGTGTAGCGCGTCTGCGCGGCGAGCGCGGCAGTAGGGTCGAACGCAGCGGTGCGCGTCGCCGCGTCGTAGCTGACTGCGCCATCAACCGGGCCGAGCGCGTCTTCCAGCGTGAAGGTTTCCGTCGTCACCGTCGCCGCATCCAGGGCCTTGTTGAACGTCGCGGTGATCGGGAAGTAGGGATACACATCGGTCGCATTGGCGGTGGGATACGTCGCCGTCACCTGCGGCGGGAGCATGTCCCATACATCGCTCTGGTAACGCGGCATAATCTGCCGTGTGCCGTTATAGTTGCCCACGTACCCGACAAAGGTGAGCTGCTGTCCACTGGTATACCCGCGCATGTCAATGCGGGTGTCCAGGTCCACAAACACCTGGACGCTGCCAGAGCCATCGTTAACGTTGAGGGTGAAGTTGGCCGCGCCGGGCGCCGGGGGCGCGCTGCCCCAGGTCGCCGCGCCGGTTACACGCACCAGCCACCCTTCGTTGGCAGCAACGACGCCGGTGGCGAGGATGCGCGGGGCCGGCGGCGTTCCGCTGCCCAGGTTAGCGATGCCGGTCAGCGGATCCATTTGCAGTTGTCCGCCGAAGACCGTGAGCGTGCCGGTGACGCGCACCGTGTCGCCGAGCGCAATGGTTGGCAACGTCGTCGCGCCGGTGTAAATATACAGACCACCGGTATCATCCTGAATCACGAAGGCATTGCCGCGATAAATACCCGGCGGCACGGTCACTTTACCTTGCAGCGAGCCATTCCAGCCCGTACCGGCCGCGCGCGCCACTGCAATCGGCGTGACGCCGCCGGAAGCCAGCACCGCCGTCGCCACTGGCGCGCCGGTCGTTGGCGTGAGCCAGTCGGAGGCCCAGGCCGCGTACTCGCTGTTGTTGAGCATTACCGAAACAACCGGCGCAGTCACGACGATAGTGTAGGTCAGCGTGGTGTTGTGCGCAACGCTCGCCTGCGTCCAAGTGATGGTGTGCGAAGCCGCATCCCACGTCCCGGCAGGGGTGGCCGAAGCGAAGGTCACACTGAGCGGCAGCGTGTCGCTCACCACCAGATCGTTCAACTGCGTGGCGGTCTGGTTGCGCACCACCAGCGTGTAGCTGAACGCGCTGCCGGCCGTCACGGTGATGGGGCCAGTTTTGCTTACCAGCAGACCGGTCGCCGTTCCAGGCACAACGTCACCCGCGTCGCGCGGCTCGATCTTGAAATTGCTATTCGCATAATTGAGCATCCCGCGCACCACCGAGAAAAAGTCGCCGACGGATGGCGCGGGCCGGTAGCCGCTGAGGTCGTTCACGCGCACCGAGCCGCTGCCATCGGTGACAGTCCACTCATAGTAGTTATTCGGCGCGTCCGGGTTGGCGTTATCTACGGTGACGTCGCGGACCTCTACGAAGACGCCTTCGTAGCTTTCGGCGGTCGCCGCGCCCGGCGCAATGGCGGAGACGGGGACCACGGAAGCGGCGTAAGGGGACTGGCCCGAACTGAGCACGGTGTGCGATGGGCTGCCCAGTTGGGTCAATCCAAAGTATTCCCCGACGGTTGCCGTCACCCGCACTGCATCGCCGATAGCTGGTTTTGCGCCGCTGGGGGTGTAGACGTAAATGCCGCGCCATGCGCCGACGCCTTCAGCCATCGCGTAGCCTGCCGGATAAACGGCATAAACGATGCCCTCCACCGCCACCGTCTGGCCTTTGCACAAGGAATCGCCGTTGGCGTCGTAATTGGATTGGATCGCCGCGATGGAGCCGCAATCTCTGACGGCGGTAGCGACGGGCGCGCCGGAGGTCGGCGTGACCCATTCGGTCGCCCAGGCCGCGTAAGCAGCGTTGGAGACGGTCCCCCACGTCGTCGGCGCGGTCACGGCGAGGGTGTAGGTGAGCGTCGTGTTGTGCGACAGCGAGGCGACCGTCCACGTGATAGTGTGCGCGGCCACATCCCACGTCCCGGCGGGATTGGCGGAGGCGTAGGTGACGCTGAGGGGCAGCGTATCGCTGATGACCATGTTGGTCAGCGGCGCGCCGGTGGTGTTCTGCACGGTGAGGGTATAGGTGTAGGCCGCGCCGGGCAGCACGGTGGAGGGGCCGGTTTTGGCGACGGTAAGGTTGCCGCCGGAAGCGCCGCAGCTATGCGTCGGCGAAGCGGTGTTGCGTGGGGTTGGCGCGCCGGCCGTAAAATCGGCGGCGTTGTTGTCGGTATCGGTGCAGCCGCCGTTGGCGCGCAAGACGGCATTGATGTTGCTAGGCGCAGGCGTTGGACCGCTGCCTTCGTAACAACTGGCCGTCGAACCAAAGCCCACGAAGTCAACGATGCTGCCGCCGGTAGGGCAAGCGCCGCTTAACGCGGTTGTGCTGTTGACCAACGCGACTTTCCCGGCGGTGGCGCTCATCGCAATCGTGCCGGTGGCATCTGGCGTTGGCAGCGGCGTGGAACCGCCGGCGCCTTGCGCCTGCTGGATGAGATAGTACCCCCCCGGCGCAATCGAACCGGAAAGAGTCGTGACCGCCCACGTCGTTCCTGCGGCCGAAGCATACTGCACCGACCACCCACTCAGGTTGATAGCGACGCTGCCGGCATTGAACAACTCAATGAAATCGTGGGTGTAGGTCGCGCCGGAGTTCCCACCGCCGCCATAAACCTGGCTGATGCGCAGGGCATTGGCCTGCGGCGCAGCCGCCGCCGGCGTCGCCGTCAAGCCCCATCCAGGGAGCATACCGACAATCAACATGATCGCGCATAGGGTTCGTACTAATCTGTGCATTTTTCCTCCATCCAGCCATTTCTGTTAGGCTAAGTTTAACCCAGAATGTAAGCAACCATGGAAAATATCACACCGAGCGCATTGCACAGGTATTATAATGCACGCTAGAATATGAGCAATTCCTATTCTGGGTATTTGACAGAACGCACTTTCATGTTATGATACCTGGGAAATTGTACTGGATCATCTAACCAAGCAAGGGGGGTCATCATCAGTAAGCAAAAGTATCGCATTAATCGAGAAATTCGCGTGCCGGAAGTTCGCGTGATTGATGCAGAAGGCGGGAATTTGGGCGTTCGCCCCACAGCGGAAGCCATCCGTCTGGCTGCCGAGGCTGAACTTGACCTGGTGGAGGTGGCGCCAAACGCCGAACCACCGGTGGCTCGCATTATGGATTTCGGCAAATTCGTGTACGAACAGGCCAAGAAGGAACGGGAAGCCCGCAAATCGCAGAAACAGGTTGAGGTCAAAGAGATTCAACTGCGCCCGAAGACGAATGACCATCACACCCAATTTAAGGTGAAGAGCGCGCGTGGTTGGCTCGATGAAGGCAACAAGGTGAAGGTTCGTATACGGTTTCGGGGACGGGAAATCACGTACCCCGAAGTTGCGATAGAAGCGCTCCAGGAAATCGTCAATGAACTGGCGGATGTCGCCGTCGTCGAACAGGCCCCACAGTTGGATGGCCGGACAATGTTAATGATTTTAGCGCCGAAAAAGAAAAAGTAGCTGTAGGAGGGATTAAAGTGCCGAAACTCAAGACCCACAAATCAACATCGAAGCGCTTCCGCATTTCCAAAGGCGGCAAGGGTGTGTTGATGCGCACGCGGCAGGGCAAGAGCCATTTCCGCCGCAAGAAATCAAACGCCGTGCGCGCGATGTTCGATCAATTGCACGTTGTAACGGCCACCGGCATCAAGCGCCGCGTGCGTCGTTTGGCTCCGTATTTGCACGAGAAGTCTTAATTGAATTGAGGTGAAATTGTGAGAGTAAAAGCAGGAACCGTAACACGCCGTCGCCATAAGAAGATCGTCAAACAGACGAAAGGCTTCTTTGGGACGCGCCGTAAGTTGTTTCGGCGAGCTAACGAAGCATGGATGAAGTCCATGGCCTACGCCTACCGCGACCGGCGCAACCGGAAACGCGATATGCGCCGCCTGTGGATCATCCGCGTCAACGCTGCCGCCCGCATCAACGGCGTCTCCTATAGCTGCCTGATTGACGGTCTGAAAAAGGCGAACATCGCTATTGACCGCAAGATGCTGGCGGAACTGGCCGTCAATAACCCCACGGCCTTTGCCGCTGTGGTGCAGACGGCGCGCGAGTTTTCACGCCCACAAGCATAACGACACGGTCTTTCGCACCCTAAAAAGGCGACGCTCATGCGTCGCCTTTTTGTGTGGGTGACCCTTGCGAAGGTTAGGAAACCTTCGCAAGAGTCAAGGAGTTTTCGATTCCACATTCTGAAGTATCATATTCCCTGTTACCTTTTCACGATAAACACGACATACTGGTTGAACTCCTATCGGCGCTGAACAAACGGTCATTGACCGGAGGAGCACTCGTGGAACAAAAGTATATAGCCCTGAACGACAACGACTTAGCGCGACTTGCGCGTGAGGATCATGATGCTTTCGAGGTGCTGTACCGGCGCTATGTGACGCCCGTGTATCGCTACTGCTACGCGCGCACCGACAACGTGGCCGACGCCGAAGACCTGACGGCGCAGACGTTTCTGGCGGTGGTGGAATCCATTGACCGCTACCGGGGCCAGAGGAGCTTCCCGGCCTGGCTCTTCGGCATTGCGCGGCATAAGTGCGCCGATCATTACCGGCAAGCCTATGCGACGCGGCAAGAGCCGATTGACGACATCGAACCCGCCGACCCGGAACCGGAGAACGTCGAAGAGCATCTGATACTCGATAGTATTCTGGCCTGTGTGGAACGCTTGCTCGCGTACATCAGCCCCGACCGGCTGGAGGCATTGCGCCTGCGGTTCTGGGGCGGCCTGAGTATGCAGGAAGCCGCCTATGTGATGCAACGCAGCGAGGCCGCGCTCAAAATGCTCGTCTCGCGCGCGATCTCAGATTTGAGAGAAAGATGTGTGACAGAATGAAGAGAATAGAGAATCAACGAATAAAAGAATCGGAGAATGGGCGAATGAGCGAATCAGCTAATCTGCCAATCAACAAATCAGAAAATCAACAAATGGATCCGGTGGAAGAGGCGCTGCGGCGCAAAGTGGCGAAGATCAACCCGGACCCCAACTTCGTGACGCGGCTGGCGCTGCAATTGCGGCGGGAGCTAAAATTGCGAACCGCGCCGGCCACGCGCCGCGCGCCGCTGTGGGGCTGGCTCGGCGCGGCGGTTGCCGCCATCCTCCTTGTCACCTTTGGCGCGCAGGCGCTCTTGCCCGGCCGAGACAAGCTGCCCGCAGGCACGGCGCAGGTCGCCGAAGTGCTGCCTACGGCGACCACGCGCCCCGCCGCGACGGTTGCGCCGGCGGCGACGGGCACAACGGCGCCCACGCCCGAACCGGAACCGGCCTTCGCCGCCGCCCTGCCGCCGGCGCTCACAGCCGCCGTGCCGCGCCCCGGCGAGGAAGTCAACACGCGGGCCGGTATCCTGCTGCGCTTCAGCCGCCCGATGAACCGCGCCAGCGTCGAAACGGCGCTGCGCGTTACGCCGGAAATCGAGGGGACGTTCACCTGGCAAGATGATACGACCGTCACGTTCAAGCCCAAAGTGCTGGCGGCCGGCACGCGCTACAACGTCGCCCTGGACGCGACGGCCCAAGCCGACAACGGCCTGCCCCTCACCAGCGATCTGGCCTTCAGCTTCTCCACGCTCGACGTGCTGACGGTGACGCACACCACGCCGGCCAATGGCAGCGCCGACCTGCGCGGCGACGTTCCGGCGCTTGTCGTCTTCAATCACCCGATGGTCCCCATCAACTGCACGGGGCAGGTGGCTGACGCCGCTGCCGGCTGCGCGCCATTGCCGCTGACCTTTAGCCCCGGCGCGGTGGGTCAGGGAACGTGGGTTAACACCAGCGCCTACCGCTTCGATCCGCTGCCGGGCTGGGATGCCGGGGCAGACTATACCGTGGAACTTTCCGCTGGTGTAATGTCCGTCGCCGGGGCAGCGCTGGAAGCGGCGGTGACGTGGACGTTCAGCACTGCGCCGGCCAAAATCATCCGCATCGAGCCGCGTGCGTGGAGCACGAACACGCCGCTGGAAACCGGCGTGCGCGTCACGTTCAACACGCCGATGGACGCGCAGGCCACGGCTGCGGCCTTCAGCCTCAGCGGCCCCGGCGGGAGCGCCGTCCCCGGCGTCATCACCTGGGAGGATAACAATGCCACGCTGGTCTTCACGCCCACGCAAAACCTGGCGCTGGATACCAACTGCGTCGTCCGCGTCACCGACCAGGCGCGCGCCGTCAATGGCGGGGCGCTGGCAGCCGGTCAGGACGCCACCTTCAAGACGACGCCCTACCCCGGCGTGGTGAGCATCGAGGGCACGGACGAGAGCGCGCGCGGGAACACGTTGAGCTACTACGAGTCGCTGCGCGTCCGATTTCGCGGCTTGATTGATGCGGAAACCCTGGAAGGCCATTTCCGCCTGACCGAAAACGGGACGCCGGTCGAGATGAACTTCTGGTGGGATGCGTACAGCAATGAAAACTACGCCTATATCAACTGGGACAAGACGCCCGGCGCGGAATACTGCCTCACCGTGTTGCCCGGCATCGCCGACCGCTACGGCAACACCATCAACGAGGAGACCACCTCATGCTTCACCGGCGGCGACATGCCGGCGATGTTTATGGTTGCCACGCGCCAGAACACCATCGCGCTTGATGCAGCGGAGGCGGCGCGGCTCTACTTCGTCGCCGTCAACGCCGACCGCGCCAACCTCACGCTCTCGACGCTGGCCGAACGCGGCTTTATGGATTACGAAGGCAATCCCCAGGCCGCCATCCGCCGCTGGACGGTGACGCCGGACAGCCGGAAGAACCAAGCCGCCGTCATCCCTGTCAACCTCGCCGAGGACGGCGGCCCCTTGCCCACCGGTTACTATCACATCGCGTGGACGACGCCCAGCGCGGAAAGCTGGTGGAACACCAACCTGCGCTTCGTCGTCGTGGATCGCCACGTCACGCTCAAGATGACCGCCTCCGAGGCGCTCGTGTGGGTGACAGACCTGCGCAGCGCGGAGCCGATCCCCGGCGCGGAGGCGCGCTTGTTGGATCGCACCGGTCGTCAGATCGGCGCCGGCGTGACGGACGCCGATGGCGTCGCCCGGTTCGCCATCCCCGTGCAGCAGGAGCAATGGGACAACTACACCGCCGTCACCGGCGCGCCGGGCCAGCCGGGCTTCGGCGTCGCGCGCCGGGACTGGAACCAGGGTGTTTCCGTGTGGGATTTTGACTTGCAGCCCGATTATCAGCGCCCATCGGCGTTCCAGATGTACCTGCAAACCGACCGGCCCATCTACCGCCCCGCGCAGACGGTCGGGTTCAAACTCGTGCTTCGCACCGACAACGACGCGCGCTACACGCTCCCGCCGGCCGGACAGACCGTCGAACTCAAAGTGCGCAATCCCAATTGGGACACCGTCACGCAAACCCAGATCACGGTCAACGACCAGGGGACGTTCTCCGGCGAGACTGCGCTGGCAGCGGATGCCTTGCTCGGCATGTATACGCTGGAAGCCAACGTCCCCGGCGAGGCCGACCGCACGTGGAGCCTCAACTTCACGGTGGCGGCCTACCGCAAGCCGGAATTCGAGGTGACGGTGACGCCGGAACAGGCGGAGATTTTCGACGGCGACACGCTGCGCGCGCTGATCGAGGCGCAGTACTACTCCGGCGGTCCGGCGAGCGAGGCGCACGTCCACTGGATCGTGCGCGCCACGCCGTTCTATTTCTCGCCCGGCGTGCCCGGCTGGTGGAGTTGGAGCGCCGGCGACGTGGGCTGGATGGGCTACTATGAGCCAAAGGTGCTCGCCGAGGGCGACGCCGTGACCGACGCGCAAGGCCAATTTCTGCTAGAACTGCCGGCCGCGCTCGCCGCCCTCAGCGACAATGCGACGACGATCGGCTCACAAAGCTGGAGCATCGCGGCGACTATCACCGATGAAACGGGCTTCCCCGTCACCAATGAAGGCGCGTTGACCGTCCACGCGACGCGCTTCTACATCGGCCTCAAGCCGCGCGCGTGGGTCACACAGGCCGGGCAGAAAGCCAGCGTTGATCTGCTGGCGCTGGATTGGGACGCGCAACCCGTCGCCGGGCAGAATGTGACCATCTCGCTGGCGCGGCGCACCTGGAAATACATCCCGGCGAAGGAGCCGTACAGAAGCGGCACGTGGACGTATACCGATGAAAGCGTGGAAACGCTGGTCGTCGCCACCGACGCCGCGGGCAAGGCCGAGAGCGTCCTCACACCGCCGCGCAGCGGCCCCTACGTCGTCCTCGCCGAAAGCCAGGATGCCGCCGGGAAAACGGTGCGCAGCGAGACCTACCTGTGGGTGAGCGGCCCGGAATATGCCGCCTGGCAAGCGCCCGAAGGACAAATCAAGCCGGTAGCGGACGCGCAATCGTACCGCGTCGGCGACACGGCGCGCGTGCTCGTGCCCACGCCATTCGCCGCGCCCTACGAGGTGCTGATGACGATTGAGCGCGGGGGGATCATTTCCGTGCAACGGTTCACCGCCCAGGAGACCAATCTGCTCATCAATATCCCTATCGTGGACATCCACGTGCCCAATATCATCGTCTCCTTCGTCGCCGTCAAGGGCGTGGATGCCGCCACCCCGGTTCCCGACGTGCGCATCGGGATGGTAGAACTGAAAGTTGAGCCGGTCGAGAAGACGTTGACCGTGGAAGTCGCTCTCGACCGCGATACCGCCTACGAACCCGGCGACCGGGCCACACTCACCGTCCGCACGCTGGATTATCGCGGGCAGCCGGTGCAGGCCGAGGTCGCGCTGGCGATCGTGGATAAGGCCGTGCTCGCGCTGGCCGATCCCAACGCGCCGACGCTGGTGGAAGCCTTCTACCAGCCGCGCCCGCTGGGCGTCTTCACCGGCGACGGGTTGATCGCGCTCTTCAACCGCGCCGCCGCCAACCTCGAGGCGCTGCAACAGGCCGCCGACCGTATGGCGAAGGAAATGATGATGGGCGGCATCGGCGGCGGGGGCGGCGACGGAATGTATATGGCCGACGCGCGCCAGGACTATCCCGACACCGCGCTGTGGGAAGCGCACCTGAAAACCGGCGCAGATGGCACAGCGCAGGTGAGCCTCGACCTGCCGGACTCGCTCACCACCTGGGTCGCCGACGCGCGCGCCATCACCGCCGACACGCGGGTAGGGCAGACGACCGCCGAGTTCGTCGTCAGCAAAGCCTTGTTCGTGCGCCCGGTCACGCCGCGCTTCCTCGTCGCCGGGGACCGCGCCGAAGTGGCGGCGGTCATCCACAACAACACGGACACAGACTTGAGCGTGGAAGTGGCTTTGGACACGAATATGAGAATCAGCGAATCAGCGAATGAGCGAATCAGTGTGCCGGCGCATGGGCGGGTGCGGGTGAGTTGGACGGTAGAAGTGCCCGGCGGCGTGGAGACGGCGGAACTGACCTTCAGCGCCGAGGGCGGCGGGTACCGCGATGCGGCGCGTCCCACGGTGGGCCGTGAATCGGATCACGCGCTGCCCATCTACCGCTACGAGACGCCGGACGTTTTCGGCACGTCGGGCGCGCTGACCGAAGCCGGGTCGCGGCTGGAAGCGGTCGTCATCCCGCCGGATGCCGGGCCGGACAGTTATCTCACCGTGCGCCTGGAGCCGACGCTGGCCGCCGGGATGACCGAAGGTCTCACGTACCTGGAATACTTCCCCTACGATTGCACCGAGCAACTGGTGAGCCGCTTCCTGCCCAATGTGGTCAGCTATCGCGCGCTCAAGTCGCTGGGGACGCCCAATCCCGAACTGGAAGCCAAATTGGAACGCCTGGTTGTCGAGGCGTTGGAAGAACTCTACACCCGGCAGAAATCCGACTACGGCTGGGGTTGGTGGAAGGACAGCAGCCACATGCAGGTGACGGCCTACGTCGCCTTCGCGTTGATCCAGACGCAGCGCGCCGGGTTCGCCATCAGCGAGAACCGGCTGCAACGCGCGCTGAATTACCTGGAGAACTCACTCAAGCTAGGACTGCGCGGCGACGCGCGCACGCTGTTGCAAGCCTTCGCGCTGTACGTGCTGGCCGAGGCCGATCACGAATGGCCGGCCGGCGCGGATGCGGCGCTGTTCGAGGCGCGGGATCAACTGGAAGTGACCGGGCGCGCATATCTGGCGCTGGCCCTGGGGCTGAAGGACCCCGCCGACCCGCGTGTGGCGACGCTGCTGGACGATCTTCGCGCCGACGCCGCCATCACCGCCAGCGGCGCGCACTGGGAAAGCATCGCCTCCGAATACTGGGTGACGTGGACGCGGGCAACGTCCATCGTGCTGGATGCGCTGGCGCGCCTCGCGCCCGACGATCCGCTGATCCCGCAGGTCACCCGCTGGCTGATGGTGGCCCGGCGCGCCGACCGCTGGGAGACGACGCAGGAAACCGCGTGGGCCGTCATCGCTCTCACCGACGTTATGCTGGCGACCGGCGAGCTGCAGGCCGACTACGCCTGGGGCGCGGCGGTCAATGCCGAGCCGCGCGGCGCGGGGCAGGTGACGCCGGAGAATCTGCGCGAACCCATCGAATACACAATCCCGGTGAGCGACCTGCTGCGCGAGTGGCCGAACGCCGTGGAAATCTCACGCGGCGCGGGTAACGGAACGCTGTACTACAGCGCCAACCTGGCGCTCTACAAACCGGTGGAGCAGCTTGAAGCGGAGAGTCGCGGGATGACCGTGCAGCGCCAATACTGCGCCGTCGCCGGCACACTCGACGCGCTGGCGTGGGATGAGAACTTCGGGGACTGCGCGCCCGTCAATTCCGCGCGGCCCGGCGACCTGGTGGAAGTGCGCCTGACACTGACGCTCCCGCGGATGCGCAACTATCTCATCCTCGAAGACTTCTATCCGGCAGGGATGGAACCGGTAGACCCCACACTCAACACTGAAGTCCAGGAGGGGACGGAGCCGGAAACGCGGCGGATCAATACCGGCAACGTGTGGTGGTGGCCCACCTTCGATCACGAGGAGCTGCGGGATGAGCGCGCCGTCTTCTACGCCCGGCAGCTAGCGGCGGGGACGTACCAGGTGCGCTACTTCCTGCGCGCGGCGATCCCTGGCGAATACCGCGTGCTGCCCGCCAACGCGAGCGAGATGTACTTCCCGGAGGTGCGCGGGCGCAGCGCGGGAGAGGTGTTCACGATTAGCGATTAGCCGTCAGCAGTCAGCTATCAGCCTGACGCGGGTTCGTAGGCGCGTTTTCCAAAAACTATGGCGCGGTCTGGAGACCGCGCCATAGTTTGAAGCGTGTATCAGTAGTCAAGCCTCGCCCGCCAATCTCTGGGCTGTCCGGTATAGATTTTCACTCATACGGAAACCGGCAGCCCAGAGAGCATCAAGCAATACTGTCACTTCCGGCACAAGCACTCGTTTCTTTGCCGCAATCAATGTGCCGATTGTACCGGTTTTATGCAAGCCGCGCGCTTCTGCCACTCGCCGCCCGCGTCCTTCATCCATAAGCAGCAAATCGGCGCCCAGTTGAAGCGCCAGAGCGATGGCCTCACTCTCACCAGCATCAAGACGTTCTTTGAGCAATGGAATCGCTATCAGTTCAGAAATTTCAGTGATGTGGATCCAGGTTGACGCGCGGAGTTCTTCTCCTCCTGGTCGCTTATAGCCAGAAGCCGCCACTTCTGTATGAACAGCTACCGGTATGTATAACTGTCCATACAGCATCCGCAACAAGTTGAATTGTCCGATCTGCGCTAGAGCAATCAGGGGACCGGCATTCGAGACAACGATCATACGCGCGCATCCAGAAGTTGATCCAACACCGACATTTCGACTTGTAATTCTTCCGGCGATTCGGTGAAGTAGTTAATCGCGTGCCGCGCTAATAGTTGGACGAAAGCCAGTTTAGAAACGCCCAGGAATTCAGCTCCTTTGCCGGAAGAAATCCGCCCTTCCCGGAACAATTCCAGAGCGATCAATTCGCGCAGCCGTGGCTCTAATTGGATCTGCGGTATATCCAATGCCCCCACCAAATCACGCGGCACTTGCAAAGCAACGGTCAATGTCTCCATTGATACTCCTTTTCAGTCACCAGTATGCGTCTAACCCGTCGGCTCTTGCGCGTCAACCGGGCATAGAGATAACTCGGTAAAGCAATGACGTCACTCATCGGTGTCCTCCTGCCCACATTATACTTGAGTCTGAGAGGTGGGTCAATAGCGATATCATTTCTTCATCCCCCGCTTTTGCTTTGACATTTTGCAGCGGATGGGCTAATATGGCAAAGGATCATACTTATGAGCATCAGTGTATTTACCGACAAAAAGCAACGCCCGACAGAAGAAGAGGTTCTCGCCATGATGGCTCCAAAGTGCCGCTCTGGGAGGAACTTATCCGGTTTATCCGGGAGCAGTATCCTTCAGACGAAGACTTCACGTTCTTGTACGGCAAGCAGTATGGCTGGGCGCGGCGATTTCGCATCCGCAAGCAACTGCTGACGTCACTCTATCCGGCGGAGGGCGGATTCAAAGTGCAGGTCAATCTCAGCCCAGAAGCCGTGGAACAGGCGCTGGCGATGCAGCCAGGCCAGAATGTGCGCGAAGCCATCGCCAGGGCGCACCCTTACCCGGAGGGACGGTGGGTGTTCATCCCCATTGACTCGGCGGAGGACGCGCAAGACATCAAACGCTTGCTGGCATTGCGGGTTGAAACGAAACGACTTCAAAGGCGCGGTTAAAAGGTTGAAAATTTTCCGCTTTGCGGTATTCTATCTTCATGAATGAAGGCTCGATATTCGCATAAATAACTCAGTACATCCCACGGGAGATCCTGTTATGAACATGATGAGAAAACCGCTTGTGACCCACATTTATACCGCCGATCCTTCTGCGCGCGTGTTTGAAGGCCATGTGTACATCTATACCTCGCATGATTTGGACCACGACAATCCGATAGATGATACCGGCGACCAATACGACATGGTGGATTACCACGTCTTCTCGATGGAGAACATGCATACACCGCCGGTGGATCACGGGCAAATTCTGCACGTGCAGGATGTCCCCTGGGCCAGGAAACAGATGTGGGCGCCCGATGCTATCTGCAAAGACGGTACGTATTACCTGTTCTTCCCGGCGAAGGACGACACAGGGCTTTTTCGTATCGGCGTAGCCGCCAGCCCGTTGCCCGTCGGGTCGTTTGCGCCCCACCCCACGTTCATCCCCGGCAGCTTCAGTATTGATCCTTGCGTCTTTTTCGATGACGACGGGCAGGGTTACCTGTACTTTGGTGGATTATGGGGCGGGCAGCTTCAACAATGGCAGGCGGGGACCTTTGATCCTGCCGCAACGGAACCCACCGGCGAGGCTCCGGCGCTAGGCCCGCGCGTGGCGAAATTGTCGGCGGACATGCTGAGTTTTGACGGCCCCGTTGGTGAAGTCTCCATCGTTGATGAAGACGGTCACCCGCTGCTGGCTAGCGACCATGACCGGCGCTACTTTGAGGGCGTGTGGGTACACAAATACAACGGCGTCTACTATCTTTCTTACTCCACCGGCGACACGCACTTCATCGTCTACGCCACCGGCGATTCACCCACCGGGCCTTTCGTGTACCGAGGGCGTATCTTGGATCCGGTGCCAGGATGGACGACGCAACATTCCATCGTTGAGTTTCAAGGGCAGTGGTACTTTTTCTACCACGATGCTTCGCTTTCGGGGGGCATAGACAACAAACGAAACATCAAGGTTGCAGAGCTATTCTATAACGCGGACGGCAGCATCCAGAAAATCAACCCCTGAGCACACAGGCCGCCGGCGCACGTTCGCTGCGCGCTGGCGGCAGATCATCATGTGCCACTCCTGTACGGTTACGCCGGCAGCGTGAACCAGAACAGGCTGCCGCGTCCCACATCGCTTTCGACGCCAATCTCGCCGTTGAGCTTCTCAACGATTCGGCGCACGATGGATAAGCCCAAACCGTGACCTTCTGCGCGCACCTGATGGAGCCGGGTAAACGGCGCAAACAGCCGGCTTTGCTCTTCGTCACATAGACCGCAACCATAATCACGGACCCAAAAGCGGACCTTTCCGTTTTGCGAGGCGTCGAATCCCAACGTGACACACGGGGGGATATTCTCATCCGGGTGTCCACCATACTTCAGCGCGTTGCTGATGTAGTTGGTCCACACTTCCTCAACCCACGGCGCATAGCCTACAGCAGTCGGCCACGCTTTCGGCAGCTCAATCTCAGCGCGAACGTCCGCCTGCAATCCAGTCAGACGCGACAGCGACTCGGCAACAATCTCCGCCATATCGAGCGGTGCGGTAGGCACGTCCTCCATTTTCCGCACGCTCGCCAGAAGCAACAACTCCTGGATAATGCTGGTCATTTTGTAGCCGGTCGCGGTGATGCGCTTCAGGTTTTCCAGCACCTTTTCCGGTGGCATCCTGAGGTAGCGCGATTCCAGCAGTGTGCTAAAGCCGATCAGCACCGACAGCGGGTTTTTCAAGTCATGCGCGACGGTGTGCGCGAAGGCGTCTAGTTCCGCGTTGCTGGCTTCAAGTTCCAGCGTGTGCTGGCGCAACGCCTCTTCGATGCGCCGCCGCTCAGCCAATTCTTGTTGAACCGAGGTGTACAGCCGGGCATTCTCGATGGCAACACCTAGTTGCGCCGCGATGGTCTGCGCCAGCGCAACCTCCGACGGCGCAAAGTGGTGCGAAATCTCCAGCGCGTCCAGGCCAAGCGTGCCGACCACGCGCCCCTTAATCACGACGGGAATGATGAGGATGGAGCGCACTCCCAGGACTTCCATCTCACCCCAGACCGGCTGCATCAAGGGATCGTGCTGCGCGTCATCAATCGCCAGGGGATGCCGCGTCTCGATCACTTTCCGGGTTGCGAGGTTATCCGCCAATGACAGGCGCATCCCCACCGCGCCGCGATCGGGATACTCAGCGATAACTTCCGCATACTGCTGCGCCTCATCGAAAAAAGCCAGTCCGCTATGGTTGCTGGCAGGGAAATGCTCGACCAGTTTGCGGCACGCTGTGGTCAACACCGTGTTTAGGTCGAGCGTTGAAGTCACATCCAGCGCAATTTCGTACAACAGCGACAGTCGCCGCGAACGTTCTTGCGCCCGGCTGAACAACTGCGCGTTATGCACGGCAATCGCAATCTGTCCGGCGAAGGCAAATACAATTTCTACATCGGCTTCGGTATAGGCAACCGCGTCACGCCGCCCTACAGAGAGGGTGCCAATGGGCTGATCCTGCAACAAGAGCGGGGCGCTGATGAAAGAGTGCGCCGTCTGCATGGCCGTGCTGAAATTCCAACGGGGGTCGAGCGCCGCGTCAGGGATCAAGAGGGGACGCCTGGTGTGCAACATTTCCGTGATCATGACGTTGTGGTCGCGCGGCAGGGTGAAGGGCACCATGTCCTGCTCACTGCTGTCGTATCCCGCCGCCAGGGTAAACTGATCATCCTGCAACAGCAAAACCGTCGCGCGGTCGTAGGAGACCACGGTTTTCAGTTGTTCCAGGATCAGCGCCAAGAGTCGCTCCAGGTCAAGCGTGCTGCTGATGATTTGCGCCACCTGGCGCAGCGCATCCGACAGCCGTCTTTGCGCCCGTTCACGCTCGTAGCGCGCGGACAGTGCTGCATAATCGGCTGCCAGGGCTTCCAATGCGGCTATCCGCTCGCGCATAGCCGCCCATTCCTGCGGCGTTGGCGACTGTTCGTCAGGAGCAACACTCATTGTGGCACACGCTCTCACACGGGGAGGATCGCCGATAGGACAAGCTTCTGGGGCCTGCCCTATCGGTGGAACATTTAGGCTTTGCGTCCGAAGAGCTTGCTGAACAGGCCGGCAACGACGCCCATCACCACGCCAAAGATGACCGCCGCACGCACGTCGAAGATGACCTTCGTATCTTCGCCGCTGATCTGGTTAGCAGCGACAAACAGTGCGACCGTGTCAACCATCTTGACATTTTCGGCCACGACCACAGCCACGCCGCCATCGGTCACCGTCATATTTTCGCCCATCGCCAGAGCGATGCCGCCTTCCTTGACGTCAATGAACTTGGCCTCGACGTGCGCCACGCCGCCCTGGTTGACGTAAACCTCGCCAGCCTCGACGTTCTGCGCGCCGCCCTGGTCAATGTGAACCGTCTCGGCTTTGATGTTCTGCGCGCCGCCCTGGTCAATCGTCACCGACTCCGCGACGACGTCGCCGAGCATTTCTGGGGCCGCCGCGCACTCGGTCACGGCTTCCTCAACTTCCGCCACTTCACTTTTCAGTTCCTCGTTCATCGTTCCTCCTGGTTATGTTTGAGCTGACTACCTCATAGATTTACGTAAAATCCTGCTTGTGGTAGCAGTTATGGGTCATACTACCCTTTAAGTATAGCACAGGATGACGCATTGCATAGAAATGAAAAGACGTTATACGTAAAACATAAGGGGCTGTTTACGTCTTAGAGCAAATTTCCTCCATCCACAACCCCCACGGATTTACGTCATAGAAGAAGTAGCCATTCGTCACTTTGTTTAGGGTCGAAATTCGCTATGATAAGAGTGAATGAGGTTTTGATGGTTGACAACATTCCATCGCACCTCTCCTCCTTTCCTTGGCTGGTGGCCCCCCGGAAACCCCCTCGCCGGGGGGCCAAGCCGTTAACGTAAAACGTAAGACGTAATCCGTAAAAATTCCCGCCATCCAGGTAAAATTGTATAGCGTCTTGCCTATGGTATAATAGGATACAGTTATCAACCAGGAGAACAGGATGGCAAAGGGCTTCCTACAACGTATTTTTGGCGATTCCAATCAGCGCACCATTGCGCGGCTGCAAAAGACGGTTCAGAAAATCAACACGCTGGAACCCGCGTTCCAGGCATTTTCAGATGAAGAACTCCGCTTAAAGACCCAGGAATTCAAAGACAGACTGACCAACGGCGAAACGTTGGACGATGTTTTGCCGGAAGCCTTCGCCGCCATACGCGAAGCCAGCCGGCGCACCATCGGGCTGCGGCCCTACGATGTGCAACTGATCGGCGGAATGATCCTCCACGAAGGGCAGGTCACTGAAATGCGCACCGGCGAGGGCAAAACGCTGGTGGCGACGCTGCCGCTGTACCTCAACGCGCTCAAGGGACTAGGCGCGCATCTTGTTACCCCTAACGACTACCTGGCGAAATACGGCGTGCAGTGGATGGGGCCGGTCTATCACGCGCTCGGCATTCAGGTTAGCGTCATTCAATCCGGCGCAGGCAGGCCGGACGAGGCTTCGTTCCTCTACGATCCCGACTACACTTCCGCCGACGACCGCTACCAAAATTTGCGCCCGATCACGCGGCGGGAAGCCTATCGGGCCGACATCACCTACGGCACCAACAACGAGTTCGGTTTCGACTACCTGCGCGATAATATGGTCATTGACCTGAACCAATGCGCGCAGCGCGCATTGCATTACGCCATCGTTGACGAGGTGGATAGCATCCTCATTGACGAAGCGCGCACGCCACTCATCATCTCCGGGCCGGCGGAGGAATCGTCCGAGCTGTACCAGCGTTTCGCGGGAATTGTGCCCCGCCTGCACCCGGAAACGGATTACGAAGTGGATGAACGCAATCAAACCGTCATCCTGACCGAGGAAAGCACGGCGAAAGTCGAGCAAATCGTCCACATCCCCGAAGGCGAAAGCCTCTACGATCCCCAACACGCGCACATGCTGCCCTATCTCGACAACGCCCTCCGCGCCAAAGAGTTCTTCGACCGCGACAAGAAATACGTGGTGCGCGACGGCGAGATCATCATCGTGGACGAGTTCACGGGCCGGTTGATGTTTGGACGGCGTTATTCTGAGGGCCTGCACCAGGCCATCGAGGCCAAAGAGCACGTGGAAATCCGCCGCGAGTCGTTGACTTACGCGACGATCACGTTCCAGAACTTCTTCCGCATGTACGACAAGCTCGCCGGGATGACCGGCACTGCCGCGACCGAGGCCGAGGAACTGCGAAAAATTTACGGGCTGGAGGTCGTCATCTTACCGACGAACGTGGAATATCACGCGCAATTCGGCAATCTCAAAGAGCACGAGGTTCCGCCGCAGGATTCAAACGTTGCGTTTGCGGGCGTGCTTCCCGAACAGCACAATTACAAAGTGACTGTCTACGACGGGACAAATGGTGAGCGTTACTACCGCCGCCTGGATATGCCCGATCAGATTTACAAAAGCGAGATGACGAAGTTCAAAGCGGTCATCAGCGAGATTGAAGCAGTGTATAAGGCCGGGCGGCCTGTACTGGTCGGCACGACGGCCATCGAAACGTCTGAGCGAGTCTCCAAGATGCTGAAGGCGCGCCAGATCCCCCACAACGTTCTCAACGCGAAGTATCACGAGCAGGAGGCTGTCATCATCGCGCAGGCCGGGCAGCCGGGCGCTGTGACCATCGCCACGAACATGGCCGGGCGTGGTGTGGACATCCTCTTGGGCGGCAACCCCGAAGGCATGGCGCGCGACGACCTGCGCCGCGAGGAAGTAGACCTTACCCAAATCCCCGCCCTGGCGTGGGAAGAGACGCTCAAGATGGCGCGCCAGGGCGAAGACCCGACGCGCAAGTACCCGGAACGGTGGGCGAAAGTCCTCTTCGACCGGGTGCAGCGGTGCGAGCGCGACCGCAAGCGCATCTACGAGCTGGGCGGGCTGCACGTCATCGGCACGGAGCGACACGAGGCGCGGCGCATTGATAACCAGTTGCGCGGGCGCGCCGGACGGCAAGGCGATCCCGGTTCCAGCCGCTTCTACATCTCGCTGGAAGATGAATTGCTGCGCCGGTTCGGCGGCGAGCGCCTCCAGCCGTGGATGGAACGCGCGGGGCTGGACGAAGCGCCGCTGGAGTTCAACGCGATTGCCAAAGTCATCGAATCCGTCCAACAGCGCGTGGAGGGGTTCAACTTCGACATTCGCAAGCACGTGCTCGAATACGATGACGTGGTCAACAAACAGCGCGAAGTTGTGTACGCCGAGCGCGCCAAGCTGCTCAGCCGCGCAGACCTGCACGACGACTTGATGGACATGGTCAAGAGCGCCATTAAGCGCATCGTCGCGCCGAAAACCCAGGGCTACGAAGACGAATGGGACGTGGAGGGGTTGCTGGCGGAACTGCGCCAGGCTGTGCCCGCACTCCACGGTTACACCGTCGAGAAGCTGCAAGGGATGACGGCAGAAACGATGATGGAGGAATTCATCCAGAGAGCCGACCAGCACTATCAGGACATCAATCGGCAACTCGGCGAGATGACGTACCATTCCCTACGGCAAGAGGAGGCGTCGTTGCAAGCCTTGGCCGAGACGCGCGATCCGTTTACCGCAATGGTCATTGAGCGGATCAATACCGACATCGGCGAGGAGACGGTCGCCCCGTGGTACGATCAGCCCGTCCGCCGTATGCCGGCAGAAGTCGAGGAGCAGGTCAAGAACGTGATCATCAACGTAGGACGGCTGTTCCGCGACCGGCGGCTCATGTTGCAGCAGCTCGACAATCATTGGGTGCGGCATCTGACCGATCTGGAAGTGTTGCGCGAGGGGATCGGGCTGCGCGCCATCGGGCAGCAGAAGCCCATCGTCGCTTATCAAAAAGAAGCCTACGAAGCCTACCAGGAAATGTTAGGCTCGGTACAGACGCAAATTGTGCGCGCGCTCTTCTTGATTCCGCAGCAAGCCCGCGCGCCGCAGGGGCATTCTCCGCAGTTCGGGGGACCAAGAGGGGGAGCGCGCCAGCCTGTCCTGCGCACGAATGTAGGCAGCGAACAAGCCAAGCCGATGCCCACACGCGCCAGTCCGGGCACGCAAAAACTCGGTCGTAACGACCCTTGCTGGTGCGGCAGCGGCAAAAAATACAAGGATTGCCATCTCCAGGCCGATCAACGAGCGAACATCACACGCTTTGTAAGTCAGACGGAACCGGAGCCGTCCACACAACGGCGTCGCCATTAGCGCGCTATCTTAACGTTTTAGGGTTGAGAGGGATGATGAGAAGAGAGGATCTGACCGCCCGCGTTATGAAAGATATGGATCCAGACTTGTTCGACTTTCTGACGACCTACATGGATTCATTCATCAAATGGGATCTACTGCGTTTCTTCCACGAGAACCCACACACGATTGATACTGCGGAAAACATCGCGCGCTATGCCGGGCGCACCGTCGCAGATGTGCAAGTGGGACTGCAAAGCCTCGCCCGGCAAGGTCTGCTCGACGAAATAGCCGTGGACAATATGCTTGTCTATATGCTCAAACCCGATCCCGCGCTTCGCACACGCCTGGAGCAGTTCATAGAGGCGACCAGGGATCGTGAGTTTCGGCGCAAGGTCATCTATCATATGGTGCGACGCTGAGGGTGATAACGATGAACGACACAGACAGAGTCATGACAGGCGTCCCGGGCTTAGACGCCATGCTCAACGGTGGTTTTCTGCGCCGGTCGGCCAATCTGGTCGAAGGAGCGCCGGGAAGTGGGAAAAGTACGCTCGGGATGCAGTTTATCTACGAAGGCGCGTGCAATGGAGAACCGGGCATCATCCTTACATTTGAGGAATTCCCCGAGCACTACTACCGCGATGCGGCTGCTTTCGGTTGGAATCTCCGCGAACTGGAGCGCCAGAACTTGCTCAAGGTCATTATGAGCAGCCCGGAAGTCACCAAAGCCGACTTTGAAAACGTCGGCGGAACCATTCAAAGCCTGATCACCACGATCGGCGCGCAGCGCATCCTCATTGATAGCGTCACGCACTTTGAGGGCTTGCGCCAGGACCCGGTCGAACAGCGTAAGTTGATGTACGGCTTCCTCAACGCGCTGAAACGCCAGGAGTTGACGACGGTGTTGACGCGCGAGAGCGCCCATATCTTCGGCACGGGCGCGGAATACCACCCGGCGGACGCCGGCATCCAGTTTTTGGTGGATTCGTACATCATGCTGCGCTACGTGGAAATCGAGAGCGCCATCCAACGCGCCATCGTCGTCCTGAAAATGCGCGGCAGCGCCCACGAGAGCACCATCCGCCAGTACGAGATCAACGCCCAGGGGATGAAAGTGTTGAAACCCTTCGAGGGGCAGGAGGGATTGTTGAGCGGGACGCCCAAGCGGATGGCGGATTCCTTTATGAAGGCTTTTGTCAGAAGATAAGGCTGCCGATGCACAACGTCACGCTGAGAATGATCCTGGGCATCATCATCTGGGGAGGCGTCGTGGCTCTCCAGGTGATCCTGCTGGCTATCGCGCGCTTTTTTGAACGCACATCTCGACAACAGACTTGGTATAAGCTCTACCTGATTCCGATTCTATTGACGTGCCTGGGCGCAGGACGCTATCTCAGCCGTATTTTCATCCCAAGCCAACATCCAGACTTTGCGGGCGATCCGGCGACCGATGTGCTATTCCTGGCGGCTGGCCTGTTGTTGATCGTGCTTGGCAATCTGCTACACGAGAAAATGATAGGAGATACACACGGTGAGAGATATTGAAGTCCTCACTTCGCATCTAGGCGCCGGGATTCTCATCGGCGTTTTGTACATAAGCTGGCTATTGCGCGCTCTGAGCCGGCGCATGGGCGAGGTCACAAAAATGCGTTCGTATTACCGGGGCTATGATGTGGGCAACGCTTTCATCATTATCGCTACGTTGAGTTACATCTTCCAGTGTAACGCGGCCCTGGCACAGCAACCGGCAAGCATACGAGAATTTGCCTTTGTGCTGACGACTTTTTATCTTCCGCTGGCTTTGGGCGTCGTTATCAATTTGATTGTCGCCCTCATTTATTGGGGTTGGCTATTTTTGCAGAGATAAAGCACAACGTCAACCAGAAAAATCTGACAAGTTGTTTGCATCTGCTATAATGGTGTAAATTTCAACGATAGAAACCAGGCATGTTCAAGGAAGCGCCACAGGGATCAAGATAAGACGCTGAGGCACGATGCGAAATACAGGCAAACCTATAAACGCGGTGCGCCCCCAGAGGTCAGACGATCTATGGGAATGGGCGCACGGCTTACCTAAAATTGACTTGCACCGGCACCTGGAAGGTTCGCTGCGGCTGAACACCCTGGCAGAAATTGCCCTGGAGCATGGCATTGACCTACCAGGCTATGACATTGAACAACTCCGCCCCTACGTCCAGGTGACCGACGACCCGCCGGATTATCTTAGCTTCCTGAAGAAGTTCCAGTTTTTGCACCGCTTCTACACCTCAAAAGAAGCCGTACAACGTGTAGTTCGTGAAGCGATTGTGGATGCAGCCAACGACAATATCCGCTATCTCGAATTGCGCTTTAATCCGCAGGCGCTCGCTAACGTCCAGGGGTTCTCCCTGGATGGCGTCGTCGAATGGGTGATCGAGGCGACAGAAGAGGCACAGACCAGCACCGGCACGCGGACTTGCCTGATTCTGACGATTCCGCGCAAAGAACCCATGCGCACCGCCAACAAAATCCTGGAACTCGGCATCGCCCATTTCGGTCCCTGGATTCGCGGGATTGACCTGGTAGGAGATGAGGTCAATTTCCCGGCAGAACTGTTCATTGCGCCATTTCGACGCGCGCGGGAAGCAGGACTCAACATCACCATCCACGCCGGGGAGTGGGCCGGCCCGGAGAGCGTCTATACCGCCGTCCGGCATCTCGACGCTCAGAGAATTGGGCACGGCATCCATTCTATCGAAGATTCGAACGTGATACGCCTGCTCTATGAAAGGAATGTTGCCCTGGAAGTCTGTCCCACAAGCAACTTCCAAACCGGCGCGGTATACAGCATATCGCAGCATCCTCTGCTCGATTTGTACAACTTGCGCTTGCGTGTCACCCTCAACACCGACGACCCGAGCATCAGCGACACGACCCTCAGCGACGAATACGCGGTTTCCGTCGCTGCTCTCGGCATAGAACCACAGCAGATCTATCACATGTTGCGGAATTCGGTGGAAGCGGCCTTCATTCCCGAAGAGGAGCGCGCCTGGCTGACAGAAACACTGCGCCGGGAATTGGCTATTTACCCCGGCGCAGTGGAAGAATTTGACGCTCTGTAAACGACCGGAACCCGTGGTTAACTGAGCGTATCGGCTAACGCGCCGCGCGTGTACGGCTTGATCACCACATCGCGCACCCCGCAGCGGAGCAAATCCATCATCCGCTCGACGCGCACACTTGAAGCGACAACCAACGTCTTCCCCGCAGCCCCGGCCTTGGCGATACCCTTCAGCAGCGCCACACTGTCTGCTTCGCGCAAAACTTCATCCACGATGATCGCGTCAAAATCAGCGTAATTGATCTCGCCGCCTGCCGCGCGGGTGACGGTGTTGTGCGCCTCGGCTAACGCCTGCTCGGTAAAGCGGCTCCACACATCGTCGTCGTCCACCAGGAGGAAGCGTTTTCCCGCCGGCAAGCTGGCGGCGCTTTCCGCTTCGGTCCCCACAAAAGCCGGGACGAGCAACTCGAAAACGACGCCGCCCTCCGGCAGGTTACGGGCTGTGATCTTGCCCTCAATTTGCTTGAGAATTTGCACGCAGGCCGGCAATCCCAAGCCGGGGTGTTTCGCGCCTCGGGTCGTGTAGAACGAGACCCAAATCTTCTGCATATCGGCTTCGGGAATACCCGGCCCATTATCGCTGATGCGCGTCGCCACATACAACACGCCTTTTTCTTCGACCGGAGCCATTTCGACGTGGATGTGCGGCGCGGCGACATCTTCTGTCGCCTCCAGCGCATTCTGCAGCACGTAGCGGAAGGCGCGGTTCAACTGTGTCGTGTCAACAACGCCCAATGGCACATCAGGGGCGATGGCATAGTCAATCAGCGCGGCAGGGATACCCATCACCCGCGCCGTGTCTTTGAGCACGTCTTCGAGCATCGCCGGGGCGGGTTTGTATTCGCGGGCCGGGCCGATGAGATGATCCTTCACCTGGACGATCAACCGTGCGCCGCCTTCGATCAGCAGCAAGTCCTCGCGTATCGAATCGAGGGCGTCGGCGTCCACACCCGACAAGTCTTCCAGATCTTCGCGCAACCGCCGCACGCTGACGGTAATCGGTAACGCCTTGTTCCCGATCCAGTGGATGGCCTCGGTGGTCGCCGTGGCAATGGCCTCGAAGGTTTTGGTGCGGACCAGTTCCGCGTGCGCCGCTTCCAGCTCGCGGAGCAAGCGCGCGTTGTTCAGCGCAATCGCCAGTTGATCGGCCATGGCCTGCAATGAGCTGATGTCCTCATCGCTAAAGGCCGCCGCCTCGACGCTCTGCACCGTCACCGCGCCGATGACGTGCGCCTGCGCGCCTGTGCCCACGACCAGGGGCAGCGCCATTTCGGAGCGCGTCAGCGGCAGATAAGGATTCTTGAAGAAGACGGCTTCTTCTCCCACGTCCAGCGCGATGCGCGCTCTGCGCCCGGCGATGGAGGCGCCGATCATCGAAAGGCCGCCCACCTGGAGTTTGTGCCCTTCCGCCACCATCACCGCGCCGGCTTCGCCGCGCCCGGCGCGCAGCACGGCCCACGTTCCCGTGGGGTCGAGCAGAAAGACGCCGGCATAGTAAAAGCCATACGCCTCACAGATGATGTCCACCATCCGGTGCAGCAGCTTGTCCAAATCCAGGATGGACGTGACGCCCTTGCCCACATCGGCGGCGGCCATCAACAGGCGCGCGCGGCGCGTAGCCTGCGCCAACAGCCGCGCGTTTTCTGTATACAGGCGGGCATTGTGGATCGCCACCGCCAACTGATCGGCCATAGCTTGTAGCGCCGTGATGTCGTCCTCGGAGAAAGCCGCCTCCTCGACGCTCTGCACGGTCAACGCGCCGGTGACTTGGTCGCCTATCGCCAACGGCAAAGCCATCTCGGAGCGGGTCAACGGCAGGTGCGGGTTTTTGAAGTGAACCGGTTCATCGCCAACATCCAACGCGATCAATGCCTTGTTGCGCCCCGTAGCCGCGCCGATCATGGACAGGCCCCCCACCCGGAGCTTGTGCTCTTCGGCGACCATCGCCGCGCCGGCTTCGCCGCGCCCGGCGCGCAAGATGGCCCACTCGCCGGTTTCATCGAGCAGAAAGACTCCGGCGTAATAAAATCCAAAGGCTTCGCAGATGATGTCCACCGTCTGCGCCAACAAGATGTCTGGATCCAAAATGGAGGTGATATTCCGACTGACCTGCGCTCCGGCATGAAGTAACGCTGCGCGACGTTCAGCTAATGTTGATTTTTCCATCCCCACCCTCTCCTTTAAGCTGCATTGATGATATTATCCACCAACGCGATCAAATCCGCCTCGCGCCCCTTGACGAAGTAGGCCCGCGCGCCGCGCTTGACCGCCTCCTTCGCGCGCTCTACTTCGTCGAAGGCTGTGAGCACGATCACTGCAAAGTCCGGCTGTAGTTCCAAGAGTTTGCTCAACAGCTTTAACCCCGCGTTAGAATCTTCGCGACCCTCAAAATTCGGCATGTTCAAATCCAGAATCGCGATGTCAAAAGGCGACGCACCGCTCATTTTTTCCTGGAACAACGCCAGAGCGTCGGTCACGTTTCCGGCGGATTCCACGTCAAACCCGGCCCGCAGCAGCGACTTTTCCATACTCCGCAGCACTAACTTCTCATCATCAACCAGCAGCACTTTGATCTCTTCTTTCATACCATCTCCTTATTACACAATTAGTCTTTGATAACCGGCAAGTATACGCTGAACGTTGTTCCTTCGCCAATCACACTTTCGACGCGTATTTTACCGCCCAATTGGTTGATAATTTTAACACACGCCGGAAGTCCCAATCCCGTGCCACCGCGATCCGCTTTGGAGGTATAGAACGCCACCCAAATTTTGTCAATGACGTCCGGTGGAATGCCCTCCCCGTTGTCCGTGATGTCGGTGACGATAAACTGCGGATCATCTGCCGTGCGCACCCAGACGAACAGCTTTTTGTCTTCCACCTTGTACATCGCTTCCATGGCGTTCTTGATCAAGTTGATGAAGACGTGCGCCAATTGGTCGGGATCGGCTATGACGGGTTTCACGTCCTCGACCAGCAGAAAGCGGACGACATCCTGCGGTATGCCCATTGACCGCACTGTTTCGCGCAGCAGGTCTGGGAGGAATACCCGCTCCAGGCGTTTCTGCCGCGCCGGGCCGATCAAGTCTTCTTTGATGTTCAAAATCGAGCGCGCGCTTTTTTCAACGATGTCCAGGTCCTCGAAGATCGAGTCCACACTCAACATCCGTTGCAACCGTTTAAGGGGCTGCCGCGTCAGTTCCTCGCGTATGCCCAACAGGTCCAGATTGTAACGGTCATCATGTTCAGCGAGGCTCTCCGCCGCTAACGTCAACATCTGCGCGAACTTGTGCTCGTGCAACTCGGCCGGCGCTTCGGCCAGCAGCGCGCGCGCCATCAGCAGATAGCGCGTCACGTCTTCGCGCACGCGGTAGACGCTGCCGGGGATGGGCGCGGCTTTGTTTCCCACCCAATGGATGGCCTCGCCGGTGGCGGTGGCAATCGCCTCGAAGGTTTTCGTGCGCACCAGCTCGGCATGGGTAGATTCGAGGTCTTTGAGCAGCCGCGCATTGTCAATCGCGACGGCTAACTGATCGGCCATGGTTTGCAGTGTGGTCATATCCTCTTCGGCAAACGCTGCATCTTCTCGGCTCTGCACCAAAACGGCCCCGATCACCTTGTCCCCCACAATGAGCGGCAGCGCCATCTCGGAGCGCGTTGAGGGCTGATGGGGATGCTCAAGGTGGAGTTGCGCCTCGCTCGCGTCCAACGTGATGAGCGGTTTGCGTTCGGCGATACTCATGCCAACGATGGACAAACCGCCAATTTTGAGCTTGTAGCCGGCGTTGACCATCTCCGCAGCAGCTTCGCCGTGACCGGCGCGTAAGACGGCCCAATCACCTGTAGCATCCACCAGAAAAATACCGACGTAGTAAAACCCGAATTCCTCGCCGATCACCTGTACCGTGGTCTTCACCAACGTGTCGAGGTTCAGGATTGACGTGACAGTGTGGCTGACCCTGGCGACAGCTTCAAGCAAACGGGCATGACGTTGTACTTCCTTGAGCAACTGAGCGCGTTGTTCGTTCAATTCTGCATTGCTCTTCAACGCCCTGGTCAACTCGCGGACCTTCTCTTCCATGCGGGCAACCAACGTCTGCTGGTAGGCGCTGCGGAAGCTATCATCGGTCAAGGTCTCGCGCTGCCCGCCGAGGAAGTGCGCGATCTGCTCCGCAAAGGTATCGGCGTCAATCGGTTTGGCGATGTAGCCATCGCAGCCAGAAGCCAGCGCGTGCTCACGCACGTGTTCGGCCATGTCCGCCGTCAACGCGACGACGGGGACGTTGGGCAACAATGACTTCACGCGCGCGGCAACTTCGTAGCCGGTAAACTGAGGGAGATTCAGGTCCACGAGGATCAAATCGGGTTGGACTTCAACAGCTTTGTCAATGCCGGTGAGACCATCTGGCGCTTCAAAAAACTCGTAATGGTTGAACAATAGCCGCTGGACGAGCCGCCTGGACGCAGGGGCGTCGTCAATGTATAGAACTTTCGGTTTGATTTCGGATTGAGTCATCGTATGCACTGTGCAGGATGCGGCTATGTTTGAAAACACTTAGATTATAACGCATAAGCACGTGCAATCAAGGGGGGTATTTCACACACTAATTTCGAGGAAATGCAGCAGCAGCGCCGTTACAGCGCGCACGCCGATCACCAGCGCGTCTTCGTCCACGTCAAAATCGGCAGCATGGAGGAGGCTGGCAATGCCCCTTTCCGGGTTGGCGATCCCCAACCAGAACATAGCTCCTGGCGTGTGCTCCAGATAAAGCGCAAAATCCTCGTGGGCGAAGGGATAGGGAGAACGAAACACCCACACATTGTCTTCGCCGACCACGGTTTTGAGGACGGGAAGCATCTCGCGCACCACGGTCGCGTCGTTGACCAGGGGCGGATTGAAGAAAGTAAAACGCAGGTCGTATGCCGCCCCCACCTCGGCGACAACGTTATCCAGAGCCTGGCGGATGCGCGCGCGCATCACATCACGCATGTCCATATACGGGAGGCTGACCAGTCCAAGCACATGATCGCTCGAGGCCAGATCGTCGTTCAGCGGCCAACAACTGACCAGCACATCCTGCTCGGAGACTGTGCCGGCGCGCATGGCGCGAACCAGCGCGTTGAACGTCGCCAGGCCCCGTGGCGCAACGCCGCTGCCAAGCGCGCGCAACGCCGACGCGGCCCGCGCGGTCAGGACGTCCAGGTTGCCCGTCCGGCCGGAAAAGGAAACGCGAAATTCTTCCATTCCCGCCAGACACGCCCCCGCCCCCAGGCCAATCGTCCCGACCGGGGTTGGGGAGACGTGCAAGGCGAGGGTCGTAGCAGGTTTGGGAGCCTCCAACACCCCCGCCGCGAGCATCGCCCGCGCGCCATCAAGCGATTCTTCCGCCGGCTGGAAGATGAACTTGACCGTCCCGGCAATGTCATCCCGCAGCGCCGCGAGCACTTCCGCCGCGCCAAGCGCCACCGCCATGTGGACGTCGTGCCCACAGGCGTGCTTCACCCCAAGCATCAGCGAGCGATAGGACTTCTCCAGCGTGTCCTGGATGGGCATGGCATCCATATCGGCGCGATAGGCGATAGTCGGACCAGGGCGCGCTCCTTCCAGCACGCCCACCACGCCATAACCGCCCACGCCGGTCTGCACGGCCAGTCCCAATTTGCGCAGCCGGGCAGCAATCACCCGCGCCGTCCGTTTTTCCTCGCCGGAAAGTTCCGGGTGCATGGCAAAATTGCGCCGCGTCTCTACCAACCGGCGGCGCAGGGCTGCGGCATATTGGAACACAGTATCATTATAAGGGGATGGCAATCACAATCTCCAATTTCATCCTTGCAAACGCCGAGAGCGCGCAACAACACGGGCTATTATAGAAAACTCAACCGCCATGTCAAACCGCAAACCGTGACCAGGCGCAGAAGACTCAGGCTTGCCTGCCCGAATAAAGAGCGCCTGCGTTGTACGAAAACTCGTCAAACACAGGCGCTCACCGAGGCCGCAACCACGAGAGAACTTCGCCCTACGCCACCCCTTCCGGCACCAGTTCCGCCAGAATGAGGGCTTCATCCAACGTTTCGGCCATCTCGAAGAGTGTATCCAATCGCATCATCTCGTAAAACACGCGGATCGGGTTCCCCAATGGACAGACGAGGCTCACGCTGCCGCCGACTTCCTGAGCGCACTTGAGAAGATGCAGCAGGGGATAATCGCCATCCGCATCCACCACGCGGACCGCCGAGAGATCAACGATAAAATGGGTGGCGCCGCCGTCCACAAGCTGATTCAACTGCTGCATCAGCATAGGCGCGTTGAAAATATCCATCCGATCCCCTATCGTCACGACCACCACATCTTGCAGTTTCTCTACAGTGGCAGACATCCCATTGTGCTCCATTCTGTACATAAGCGGTTCCACATTTCCCAATCCGAGAAATATCGGGAAATTATCCAGTTCGGTGACCGGTAAGCATGTGATTGACTGCATTTTTCAGCCCTTCCACCGTAATCGGAGGCACCAAACAATCATTCGCGCCGGCGCTCAAAGCCTGCCGGCCTACTCGCTGATCCCCATTGAGCGCCAACACTAGAATAGGGATCGTCCGATATTTCGCGTCGTCGCGCAGACGCTGCACCAGGGCGGTCCCGTCCATATTCGGCATCGCATAATTCGCAATCACCAAATCTACACCGATGATATCTTCCAACAAGCCAAACGCCTCATCGGTGCGCCCGGTCGTGATGACCGTGTGCCCGTCGAGTTGCAGCAGATCGCGCAAGGCCGGGCGCATCAGCGGACTATTTTCGATCACGACAATCAAGGCCATCTCTTTCTCCTGACTCAAAATCCACATTATGGGTACTTGACTTTATCAAACGGTAAAACTACACTGTGTCAGTGACTATCTAAATCCTAACACATGATTCGACAGATGCGGTTAAAGTCATGTTTCAGGATGGTTACCACACATAGACCATAAAGTGAAGAAAATAACGGAGAATTGGGGGAATCTATGCGACTCTTCGAAATTGGCTGCGTTGTGATCAACCTGGTGAGTATTGCGTGGATGTGGACGCCGGCGTTGGCAAAACGACGCACGGCAATGGCGATTTTGGCAGGCATCGGCGGATTTTTGACGATGATCCACCCGCTTTTCGAGGGATACCGGTGGCAAATGCTGCCGATTTACGCGGTGACTGCCGGTGTGCTGGTTGCTTGCCTCCGCACAGGCAACAAACGCGCAACAAAACCGAGATACGCCGGACTGATCCTGGCGCTGACGGGGCTGGCTCTCGGCGCCGCGCTACTGATCCTGCTGCCCGTACCGCGTTTCCCGCGTCCTGACGGCCCCTATACGATTGGAACCGTCACTTACCACTGGATTGATTCTAACCGTAAAGAAACCTACGGTCACACACCTGGCGGCTCGCGCGAGCTGATGGCGCAGGTCTGGTATCCCGCCGAACCGAGCGGCGGGCGACCCGAACGCTGGCTGGCCGGCGGCAAGATGGTTGGGCGGGCGATGGCCGCATGGCGACAGTTTCCGGGGTTTTTGCTCGATCAAACGGCGCTGGCCTACACGCACACCTACGCCGGCGCGCCCATCTCCGATCATCAGGCCATTTACCGGGTGATCGTATACGTGCATGGTTGGGGCGGCTTTCGCAACATCAACCAGGATCAGATCGAGGCGTTGGTCTCACGCGGCTACGTCGTCGTCAGCGCCGATCACACTTACGGCGCGCTCGTCACCCGCTTTCCCGACGGGCGCACCGCCATCTACGACCCTCGCGCGCTTTCGGGCAACGACGGCAAGGAAGATGACGTGAGCGCATCCACGGCCCTCGTGCAAACCTACGCCGCCGATGCGCGCTTCGTCCTCAATCAGGTGACGCAGTTGAACGCCGCCGACCCTGCCGGGCGCTTCACAGGCCGGCTGGACGTCGAACACGTGGGATTCTTCGGCCATTCGACCGGCGGCGGCGCAGTCGTGCTGGTCTGCGCGGAAGACGCGCGCTGCCAGGCCGCCCTGGGGATGGACGCCTGGATCGAGCGCGTGGCGGATGACGTCATCGCCAGTGGATTGACACAACCGTTGCT
>DAOUAQ010000142.1:0-54880 GCA_034433375.1 Anaerolineae bacterium
CCCCACTGCTGCCCTGGAAGGCGTCGCGGTATGGGTGCCGGGCGAGTTTGCCGATATGACGCCCTGGAGGGTATTGCTGAGTGGCGCGATGTGGGCAGGGATGAAAATGGGTATAGCCGCGACGAGAAAAATGATGCCGGTCTTTGCTCCCATCGAGAAAGACCGGAAGGCCACGATGCAGGGGAAATCCTATCTCTATCTCCTTGTCATCGGCGTGGCCCCGCGTTTTCAAGGGCAGGGATACGCCGGTAAGATGATACGAACGCTTATCGCCAAAAGCGAGCGTGCGGGCGTTTCTATCTATCTGGAAACCGAGACCGAGAGCAATGTGCGTATGTATGAGCATTTCGGCTTCGAGGTTGTCAAAGAGATTACCCTCCCCATCATTAACCTTCCTATGTGGGAAATGGTGCGCGGAGTATAGGCAGAGAGAAGGTGAGGTATGGTATCAAAATTTGTATTTCCCGGCATTGCTTTTATTCTGACGCTGGTTTTCGGCTTCTGGTTGAGCCATGTGGGCAAGCCGTACAACGGTTTCCTGTTCAACGTCCACAAGCTGATTGCCCTCAGCGCGGTCGTTGTCACGGTTGTCCAACTGGTCAAACTGTTCAAAGGCGCTGATGCACTGGCGCTTGTCATTGTGCTGCTCGTCGTGGCGGCGCTGTGCGTGATTGCCTTGTTTGCCAGCGGCGCACTGATGAGCATAGGCAAACTGGATTACGCGCTTATGCTCACCATCCACCGGGTTGCGCCGGTGGTGTTGATCATTGCCATAGTTATTGTCACTCTTATTCTTAAAGGCGCATGATCGTTTCTACGGCCTAACGCCGACTATCAGACTAACGACTATCAGACTAACAAAAGGAGAGATGTCGTGAAAGCATTGGTTGTCTACGACTCGGTTTTTGGTAACACGGAGAAGATCGCCCAGGCGATGGCGACGGCGTTGGGCTGTGAGGCTCGCCGCGCCACCGCGGTGACGCCGGAGCAGTTGGCCGGCCTGGATGCGCTCATCGTCGGCTCGCCGACGCAGGCGTTTCAGGCGCTCAAGCCCGTCAAGGCATTTTTGCAGAGTATCCCGGCGGGGAGCCTGAAAGGCGTCAAGGTCGCCGGCTTCGACACGCGCATGGATGTCAAAGAAGTGAACAACGCCGTCTTGACTGTGTTCACCAAAGCCTTTGGGTACGCCGCCGAACCGATCGGCAAGCAACTCGTCAAAAAGGGTGGAACGCCGGTCGTGCCGCCGGCCGGCTTCATTGTGAAGGGCAAAGAAGGCCCGCTGCAGGATGGCGAGCTGGAACGCGCCGCCGCGTGGGCGCAGAAAATCCTCTGACGCTGAAAGTCTTGTGAGCTGTTGAGACGCCGAGAACATCAAGTTTTCGGCGTTTTTTGCGCGCACTTGAATCTGCTCTGAATTCGGTGTATAACAGCACTTGTAAAACGTAAGGCGTAAAACGTAGACGATGTGGAGGTTATGATGCGACTTGGAGCACCTGTTTTTGTGGAGGCGATGACACCCGATCATTGGATCGCGGCGTTGAAACACGAGCGGTACGGCGCGGCGTACTGCCCGGTCTCGGCGGATGCGGACACGGCGACGATCCGCGCTTACAGCAAAGCGGCGGAAAAGGCGGACATCGTCATCGCCGAGGTAGGCGCGTGGAGCAATCCCCTGAGCGCGGACGAGACCACGCGTGCGGCAGCGTTGGAGAAGTGCAAGGTGCAGTTGGCGCTGGCCGACGAAATCGGCGCGCGCTGCTGCGTGAACATCGCCGGATCGCGCGGCGAACCGTGGGATGGCCCGCATCCCGCCAACCTTACCGAAGAGACCTTTGGCTTGATCGTGGACATGGTGCGCGAGATCCTCGACGCGGTGCAGCCCAAGCGCACGTTCTACACCCTGGAACCGATGCCGTGGATGTACCCCGACAGCGCCGACAGCTACGTGCGCCTCCTCGCCGCGATTGACCGCCCGCACTTCGGCGTCCATATTGATATGGTCAACGTCATCAACAGCCCGCAGCGTTACTTCGACAACGCCGCCCTGATCCGCGAGTGGTTTGCCAAACTCGGCCCGCACATCAAGAGCTGCCACGCGAAGGACACGTTGCTCTCCACCAAACTGACCACTCATCTCGACGAAGTCCGCCCCGGTCTGGGCTATCTGGACTACCGCACGCTGCTGCGCGAGCTGCACAACCTCGACCCCGACACGCCGCTGATGATCGAGCACCTGCACACGGAAGGGGAATACCACCTGTCCGCTGCCTACATTCGCGGTGTTGCGGATGAGATTGGCCTGGCGCTCTGGTAGCCTACTGCCCGGCGCTAAAGCACCGGGCGAAAAGAGCAAAGCCCTTCGGGCTGAGGTCTTAGCCCCGTAGGGGCTTCGCTCTTTCAGCTCGATTTCAGCTTCGAGCATTGAGGTAAAGATGCCGTATCTTTTTGCCACCGAACGTCACAATGACGCCGACTATGCGAGCGGACGGGTGTTCTACAGCCTGCCCGGCTATCCCGCGTTCCCGGTGCGACTGGCGAGTGAGATGTTTCAACGCTGCCTGGCCCTGCGCGCGGCGGACGGTCTGACCGCGCCGGTTGCCCTTTACGACCCGTGCTGCGGCGGCGCGTACCACCTGGCGACGTTGGCTTATCTGCACGGGGAGCACATCGCGTCTCTCGCTGCTTCGGACATTGACGCGGATGCGTTGACGTTGGCGCAGTGTAACCTTGGACTCTTGACAGCATCTGGCCTGGACCAGCGCATCACGGCGCTCGAGTTGTTGTGGGCCAAGTACGGCAAACGTTCGCACATGGAGGCGTTGGAAAGCGCGGCGCGGTTGCGGGAACGGTTGGCGGCCTTGATCGAACGCGGTTCTTCTATCCTGCTCACTCTTTTTCAGGCCGACGCACTGGACGAGACGGCGATCGTTGGCGTGTTAGGCGCGGGTGCGGTGGACGTCGTCCTCACGGACGTGCCGTACAATCGCCTCTCGGCGTGGCAGGGAGATGCTGGCTTCGATCCACTGTGGCAGATGTTGGAAGCGCTGCGCCCCGTTTTGTCGCCCGGCGCGGTCGTCGCCATCGCCTCCGACAAGGGCCAAACGCCCGCGCACGAGGCCTACCGTCGCGCCGACCGTTTCCAAATCGGCAAGCGCCGCATGGTGCTGTTGCGGCCAGGTTTGTCAACGGCTTGAACGGATTCTAACGGATTTCTTAACTTTCAACTTGCAACTTTCAACTATTTTCAGAGAGGAGCTTACTGTGAAACTCGGAGTTTGTGCTGATCCCAATGTTGCCCCCGTGCTGGCCGCGGCCGGCTTTGAATTTCTGGAATTGCACGTCCAGAATCACCTGAAGACCACGGTGGAAGACGAAGCCGCCTTCCCGCCGGAACTGGCGCGGATTCGCGCTTCAGCCTTGCCGTGCGTGGCAGCGAATTGCTTTCTGCCCGGTGATCTAAAAGTGACCGGCCCCGATGTCAACCGCAATGCGTTGGCGGCTTATGCGGAGGTCGTCTTCGAGCGCGCGGCGCAGGCCGGGATGGATACAATTGTCTTCGGTTCCGGCGGTGCGCGGCGCATCCCGGATGATTTCGAACGCGATTTGGCCTGGCAGCAGCTCGTCGAGTTCGGCAAGCTGATCGGCCCGCTGGCCTGGCGACACGGTATCGTGGTGGTCGTCGAACCGCTGAATCAGCGCGAGTGCAACGTGTTGACCAGCGTCGGCGAATCTGGACGTTACGTGGAGGACGTGAATCACCCCAACGTGCGCTTGTTGGTGGATGCCTACCACTGGCTCAAGGATGACAATGACTACGACGCGATTGTGACCTACGGTCCGCTGCTGCGGCACGTTCACATTGCCACCATGGCGAACCGCCGCGCTCCCGGTGTGGAGGATTGTGATTTCGCAGACTTTTTCCGCGCGCTCAAAGAGAGCGGGTACGATGGTCGCATCTCCATTGAGTCGGGTTGGAAGGATATGGCGGCGGAAGCGTCGGTAGCCTTCGAGACGCTGCAAAAGCTACTCGCCGAGGCCGGGTGGTAGATGAACGACGCGCTTGATCTGTGCGGTTTATGGCGTTTTCAGCCTGATCCGGCGGGCGAGGGCGAGGCGGCGGGCTATTTCCGCGCCGATTACGATGCCCGGTTTTGGCGCGAGGTGCGCTTGCCGGCCGATTTCGAGACCTGCCACCCGGCGCTGGACACCTACGAAGGCGCGGGTTGGTTCCGGCGCGTGGTCACCATCCCCGCAAGCTGGCGCGACAAGCGTGTGACGCTGAATTTTGAGGGTGTCAATGACCACGCGGCGGTTTGGGTGAATGGTCAGCGCGTCGGCGTGCATCTTGATGGTTTCCTGCCGTTCGCCTTTGCCATTCAGGATGTACTCGATTTTGACGGGGCGAATGTGATTGTCGTGCGTGCGGACAACATCCGCTATCCGGGCGAAGTCCCCGGCTTGCAGCGCGGCTGGCGCACGTTCGGCGGCATCCTCCGCGAAGTGTCGCTGATCGCCACGGAAAAATGTTACATTGACCACGTCGCCGCCGTCGCCGAGCCGCTGGCGCAGGGCGGCGTGTTGAGCCTGGACGTGACGGTGAAGAACGCTCGCGCCGCCGATGCGCTGGTCGGCCTGGCGGCGGTGGTGACAGACGGCGCTGGGCGGCAGTTAGCGCGGCTTCCGGCAGCGCCGCAGCCGATCTCTGCCGGAGGCGAGACATTCTTTGCGCTGGCGGGCCACGTCTTCGAAGCGTTGCCCTGGTCGCCGGCAGCGTCGAATCTGTACACGGTGCAAGCGACGCTGGAAATTACGGGCATTGCCGTTGATACACGCGTGTTCCGCATCGGCTTCCGTAGAATCGAGGCGCACGATGGGCAGGTGTGGCTCAACGGCGAACCACTGTACCTCACTGGCTTTAATCGCCACGAGGATTCGCCGCGCAGCAATATGTGCCCTGATCTCGAAACGACGCGCCGCGACCTCGAAGCGATGAAGGAATCCGGGGCCAACTTCGTCCGGCTGTGCCACTACCCGCACCATCCGGCGGAACTTGACCTGTGCGACGAGCTGGGTCTGCTGGCGATGGGCGAAATTCCCCTTTACTGGTGGGATGGGTTGAACGAGGGCGAGGCTGCCTGTGCGGCGAAACTTGATACCGCCAAACGCCAGTTGCAGGCGCTGATCCGCCGCGACGCCAACCACCCATCGGTCATCTTCTGGTCGGTGAGCAACGAGACGGAGGAGCGGCGCCCGGAGGTGGCGGCGGGCAACCGCGCGCTGGTGTCGCTGGCGCGGGACCTGGATCCGACGCGCTTGGCGGTGCATGTGAGCAACCACTGGCAGGACGCACCCAACTTCGACGCGGACGACGTGATCTGCGTCAATGGCTATCCGAGCGTGTACGGGCGGTACGAGCGGTCAAATCCCAACTACGATTTCGCGCAGTCCACGGCCTTCTGGCGCGATGGGCTGGCGGCGCTGCACGCGCGCTATCCCAACAAGCCGATCCTGGTGACGGAGTTCGGCTACACCTCGTTCCAGCACGTGACCGATAACGCCTTCAGCGAGGAAGCCCACGCGGACGCGCTGACCCACGAATTTGCCGGGATGGACGCCCCTTACGTCTGCGGCGCGACGGTGTGGTGCTGGGCCGATCATCCCTGGCCGCCGGCGACGTTCGCGTTCTGCCGCTATCTGGGCGTCAGTCCCTACGGCGTGCTCACCCGCGACCGTCGCCGCCGCAAGCCATTGTGGGCGATACGCAGGCTTTTCCGCGAGAAGCAAGGATTGCCGGAGCCGCCGAAGTCTACGACGCCGCATCTCGGCATGGCGGGTTACGAAGTTTACATGATCCGCCCGCACCTGCGCGACATCTCGCAAGTTCCGTTCCCCGAAGGCTTCAGCATCCGCGCGATGCGGCTGGATGAGGGCGCATTGTGGACTGACATCGAGCGTGACGCCGAACCGCACTTTCCGATTGATGATGAGGCGTTCCACAGCGAATTCGGCAACTATCTGCAAATGACGCAATGGCGTAGTTTCGTCGTTACCGACGCGAAAGGCGCCGGCGTGGGGGTGGTGAGCGCGTGGTTTGCGCGGGAGTTCAAGGGTGAGGATTACGGGATGATTCACTGGATTGCCATCCGCCAGGCCTATCAGGGTTTGGGACTGGGCAAGGCGGCGCTTTCCTTCGCGCTCAACCAACTGTCGCAATGGCACAAGCGTGCCTTTTTGGGCACGCAGACCAAACGCCTGAACGCCATCAAGCTGTACCTGGACTTTGGCTTTGAACCTGACCTCGATCCGCCCGGCGCGCGCGACGTGTGGCGCGAAGTGGCGGCCCGGCTATCCCATCCGCTCTTGGAACGGTGTTTGAACGTTTGAGACGTTCAAACGTCCAAACGTTGGAGGTGGGGGTGATTGAGAAATATCTGGCTGATCTTGAGGCGCGGATTGATGCTGATGTAGAAGAGCGCTTGTACGCGGAGTGGCGGGCCTTTGCGGATGGTGAGTTCGGCGGCGCGATTTTCTCGCCGCGACGGGCGCGACGCAGCCTGCCTGGTGTAGCGTGGCCGCACGTCTCCGTCAATGCGGCGCTCGAAGACGACGATCTGATGGCGCTGCAACAGTTGGGCGCGTGTTCGGCGGCGCTGGCGGAGGGCAGTGGGGCGCTGCTGGCCGTTCGTTGCAACTACGGAACCGGCATCATGCCCACGCTTTTCGGCGCGAAGCTGTTCGTCATGGATGAAGTGACGGATACGCTGCCGACGTCAATCCCCTTGGGCGGCTTGGCGCACGCCACGGCAGACGGTGCGACGCAATCCGCCGTCGTGAGTCAGGCTGCCGCCGCGATCAAGGCGCTGTTGGATCGCGGCATTCCCGATCTGCGTACCGGACTGGGCGGCCAGGTGTTGACGATGGCGGAGCGTTACCGGACCCTGCTGGAGCCGTATCCCAAAATCCGGCGCTACGTTCACATCTACCATCCCGACATGCAGGGGCCGATGGACATCTGTGAGTTGCTGTGGGGCAGCGGCCTCTTCGTCGCCCTGCTCGAAGCGCCTGACCTCGTCACGGCGCTGCTCGAATTGGTGACGGAGACCTACATCCGCTTTATGCGCGCGTGGACGGACAGCATCCCTTTTGCGGACGGCTACAACGTTCACTGGGCGATGCTGCACAAGGGCAACATCATGCTGCGCGACGATTCCGCGATGAATCTCTCGCCGCGTATGTTCGAGACGTTCATCCAGCCCTACGATGGACGCTTGCTGCGCGAGTTGGGCGGCGGCGCGCTGCACTTCTGCGGACGCGGTGATCACTACATCCAGAAAGCGGCGCAGATGGACGGCCTGCACGCGATCAATATGTCGCAGCCGGAGTATAATAAGATGGACGTGGTCTTTGACCATACTGTGGATAAGGGGATTGTCGTCATCGGTTTGCCGCGCGAGGCTGCCGCCGCAGCGCTCGCGCGGGGCCGCAACCTGCGCGGGCGCGTTCACTGTTGGTGAGTTATCAGGAGAACCATGAGCACCGGGGGATGGATCGTTGGCATTGTAGGCGGCTTGTTGTGCGTGCTTGTGGCATTGTGGCTGCTGATGCGCCATATCCAGGTCAGAATGCAGCGTCTGGAGCAAGCTGACGCGCGATCCCGGGAAAGTGAGGAACAATTCCGCGCTCTGTTCACCTATGCCGCCGATGCGATAGCCGTTCACGATCTGGAAACCGGGCGATTCCTGGAGGTCAATGCGGAGGGTCTGCGCCGTTGGGGATACACCCTTGAGGAGATGCGGAATATGACCCCGGCAGACCTGGATGTTCCTGAATATGCGAGCAAGGTTCCAGAGCGGCTGCAAGAACTTGCCGAGAAGGGGCGCATCGTCTTTGAGACAATTCACCGCAGCAAAGACGGGCGGTTCATTGACACGGAAGTCAGCGCGCGGATCATCCAACGCGGCGGGCGTCAAGCAGTGTTGGTCATTGGCCGCGACATCGCCGACCGTAAGCGCGCCGAGGCAGCGGCGCGGGAAATCGAAGATCGTTTCCGCGTGGCTTTCCGCACCAGCCCGGATGCGATTAACATTAACCGTTTGGCGGATGCGATGTTTGTTGATATAAATGAGGGATTCACTGCCTTGACCGGTTATACCCGCGAGGAGGTGATCGGCAGGAGTTCCTTCGACATTGATATCTGGTATGATCCTGCCGACCGGCAAAGACTGGTTGAAGGTCTACGGGAAAAAGGGCACTACGATAACCTCGAAGCCCGCTTTCGGCGCAAGGATGGCGTGATTGACATTGGGCTGATGTCCGCCAGGATCATTATGCTTCAGGGCGTCCCGCATATTCTGTCTATCACCCGCGACATCACCGAACGTATACAGGCAGAGGAAGCGATGCGGGAGAGCGAAGCGCGCTACCGCAACATGTTTGAGAATAGCCATGCTGTCATGCTGATTATTGACCCCAATGGCGGCGCCATTGTTGATGCCAACCCCGCGGCTGAGAAATACTACGGATGGATGAGGGAAGAACTACAGCAGAAAAGCATCAGTGAAATCAATACGCTGTCCCCAGCAGAAGTGCAGGCCGAAATGAACCTCGCGCGCAGCCAGCAACGCAGCTATTTTCTATTCCAACATTGCCTGGCCGACGGCTCAATCCGCGACGTAGAAGTCTTCAGCGGGCCGATTGTTGTGCAGGGGCGCCCACTACTGTATTCCATTATCCACGATATTACCGAACGCCGGCGGGCAGAAGCATCGCTCAAAGATAATGAACAGCGCCAGCGCCGTTACGCCGGGCTGCTGTCCAGGTTGATCAGCGACGGCGAATTCTTCAGGGGAACGTTGGATGAGAATTTGCAGCATATCGCGGCGCTGTCCGCGTCTGCGCTGAAGACAGAACGAACCAGTATCTGGCTCTACAATGCGGATTATACCGAGATTGAATGTCGCTGTCTGTACATCTTGAGCACAGGTGCTTTCAGCGCCGGTGAAAGACTACGCGCCGCCGAGTTCCCGACCTATACCGCCAGTCACAAAGTCGGCGGTGTGATCGCCGCGTATGACGTGCGCGCCGATCCGCGCACCGGCGAAATCCCCGCCGAGTATTACGATGCCTACGACATTCACTCGCTGCTGGACTCCCCCGTTTGGTCGCGCGGAAGATTGGCGGCCCTTTTAAGCTTTGAGCATGTGGGACAAAAACGCCGCTGGTTGCCGGAAGAGGAGCAACTGGCGCAAACTCTGGCGACGCATGTCTCTTTTTGCCTTGAAGCGCATGAGCGCGCGCGGGTAGAGGAATCCCTGCGGAAGAGTGAGGAGCGTCTGCGTCTGGCGCTTGCGGCGGCGGAACAATTGCTGGTGCGCATCCAGGCCCAGGCTCGTCAGGTGCAACAGATCATTGACACCGTACCCGAGGGCGTGTTGTTGTTGGATGTGAACGGGCGGCTGTTGCTGATCAATCCTTTGGCGAAGAAAATCCTCGATTCGCTGGGCATTGACGCGGATGCACAGCTCATGCATCTGGGTAATCGCACCATGACTGAACTGTTCACCTCGCCTCCTCAAGGGCTGTGGCACGAGGTGACAGCCGGTGAATGTCAGTATGAGGTCATCGCCCGTCCCATCCTCAACGGGTATGAATCGGAGCATTGGGTGCTGGTCATCCACGACGCGACGCAGGAACGCATCGTGCGCCAGCAGCTCGAACGCCAGGAGCGATTGGCGAGTGTCGGACAACTGGCGGCCGGCATCGCGCACGATTTCAACAACATTCTCGCCAGCATCGTGCTCTACAGCCAGATGTCGCTGCGGATGCCGGGGCTTTCCGCGCAACTTCAGGAGCGTCTGGGCATCATCGTGAATCAGGCGCATCGGGCCGCCGACCTGATCAACCAGATTCTCGACTTTGGCCGCCGGGCCGTGCTGGATCGGCGCCCCATAGACCTGGCAACCTTGCTCAAAGAGCAGGTCGCGTTGTGGGAGCGGACGCTGCCGGAGACGATTCGGATTGCGTTCACGTGTGGCGCAGAGGCTTACATCGTCAGTGCTGACCAGACGCGGATGCAGCAGATGTTGATGAACCTGGTCTTGAACGCGCGGGATGCCATGCCAGAGGGCGGCGTTCTGAGCATTGACCTGGCGCTGGTCTCCCGCACCGCTGCGGAGCAGGCCGGCGATTGGGTGCGGGTAGACGTGACCGATACCGGGACGGGCATCCCCGAAGAGATTTTACCGCGCATCTACGACCCGTTCTTCACCACCAAAGAACCGGGCAAGGGCAGCGGCCTGGGATTGGCGCAGGTTTACGGCATCGTTGTCTCGCACGATGGGTGGATTGACGTCAAAACACAAGTGGGTGTAGGGACGACCTTCTCGATTTACCTCCCCGCGCTCTTCGTCCCGGAAGTTCCACCCGCGCCGCCCGCGCGCGACGACTTGCCGCTGGGACACGGCGAAACGATTCTGGTGGTCGAAGATAACCCGGTGGCTCGCGTGGCTATCGTCGCAGCTCTGGAAATGTTGGCGTATCATCCACTGGAAGCGGCGAACGGAAAAGAGGCGCTGGACATCTTCGCGCAGCGCGCAGACATTGCTGTAGTGTTGAGTGATCTGGTGATGCCGGAGATGGGCGGCAAGGCGCTCGCTGCGGCCTTGCGTCAACGCGCCCCACACGTGCGTGTCGTCGTGATGAGCGGGCATCCATTGGGGACAGAAGAGGATTTCCTGCGCGAAGTGGGCGTTGTCGCGTGGATTCAGAAACCGCCAGCCCTGCAACAACTGGCCGAAACCCTGGCGCAAGCGCTCACGAACTCCCCTTGACTCCCGTTTGCCGTTTGCCCTTTGAAAGGAGATCTTATGAACAGTTCATTAGCCATTTTCGGCGGCCCGCAGGCTGTACAAACTGATCCCGGTGACGCGCTCAATTGGCCGCTGATCACGCAGGAAGACGAGGACGCCGTTCTGGACGTGTTGCGGCGCGGCGCGATGTCGGGCCTGGACGTGACCACCGCGTTCGAGCAAGAGTTTGCCGCGTGGCAGGGGGTGACTTACGCACTTGGCTTCAGTTCTGGCACCGCTGCCATCCACGGAGCGTTGTTCGGCTGCGACGTGGGGGTGGGGGACGAGATCATCTGCCCCAGTATGACCTACTGGGCCTCGTGCCTGCCGGTTTTCTCGCTCGGTGGCACAGTGGTCTTCGCCGACATCGAGCCGCATAGCTTGTGCCTCGATCCCGCCGACATCGAGCGCCACGTCAGCCCGCGTACGAAGGCGATAGTCGTCGTCCATTACTGTGGCTATCCGGCGGACATGGACCCCATTATGGCAATTGCGCGCCGTCATAACCTCAAGGTCATTGAAGATGTGTCGCACGCGCAGGGCGGCTTGTATAAAGGAAAGAGGCTCGGCACATTCGGCGACGTCGCCGCGATGTCGCTGATGAGCGGCAAATCCTTGCCCACCGGCGAAGCCGGCATCCTGGCGACGAACAACCGCGAGATCTACGAGCGCGCCCTCGCCTTCGGCCACTACGAACGCTTCGACGACCGCATCCAGACCGAATCACTCAAGCCGTATCAAGGCTTGCCGTTGGGCGGGTACAAATACCGGATGCACCAACTGAGTTCTGCCGTGGGCCGCGTGCAACTGAAACACTACGACGCGCGCGCGGCGGAGATCCGCCGGGCGATGAACTATTTTTGGGATTTGCTGGAAGGCGTTCCTGGCATCAAGGCGCATCGCGTGGACGAGTCCACCGGCAGCACGATGGCCGGCTGGTACGCCGCCGCCGGTCTCTATGAGCCGGAGGCGCTCGGCGGCCTTTCTGTTACCCGCTTTGCCGAGGCCGTCCGCGCGGAAGGCGCGCCGTGCAGCCCCGGCATCAACAAACCGCTGCACCTGCATCCCCTGTTCAACACCTGCGACGTCTACGGCCACGGCGCGCCCACCCGCCTGGCGCACAGCGACCGCGACCTGCGCCAGCCGCTGGGCAGCCTGCCGGTGAGCGAGAGCATCGGCTTCCGTTCATACCGCGTGCCGTGGTTCAAACACGACCGCCCGGCGATCATCGCGGAGCACGCCGCCGCTTATCGCAAAGTCGCCGAAAACTACCGCGACCTGCTGCCCGATGATCCCGGCGATCCACTGGATGTAGGCGGCTGGCGTACTTTTAGGGTTTGACAATCCCCTCACTTATGGTATTATCCCGCACGTGAACGGGGCGTAGCCCAGCTTGGCTAGGGCGCTACAATGGGGTTGTAGAGGTCGACGGTTCAAATCCGTCCGCCCCGACAGGTGATAGAGAAGTGGCCGACTTATCCAACAAGTCGGCCATTTTTTATTGATTCAACCCGTGTTTTGTCGGATCAACGTCCCCCGAATGTAAAACTTTGACGCTTTTCTTCATTGGTATATACTCAATGTACAAGATGGCGTTCATTCAAACGCGCCAACATTTGGGCGTTCCAATAATCCTGGCGGGGTGGGACGGTGGCTAAATCTCAGGCGGGCATACGGTGGTCTTGGGCATGGCGTATTATTGGGCTGGCCCTGGGCGTGTGGCTGGCGTTGACCTGTGTGCCACCAATTGCGGCACAGCAAGGCCCCGACATCAAATTCGACTTCATCTCGATGGAACAGGGACTCTCCAGCGCGCTCGTGATGGGCATCGTGCAGGACCCTCAGGGATTTATGTGGTTTGGTACGCAGGACGGGCTGGATAAATACGATGGCTACGACTTTACGGTATACAAAAACAACCCGGATGATCCCCACAGCTTGAGCAATAATTTTATCTTGGCCCTTTACGTTGATCGCTCAGGCGTGCTTTGGATTGGCACGTGGGGTGGCTTGAACCGTTTCGATGTGGCGACCGAACGATTCAGCGCCTACCGCTACGATCCTGATGATCCAACCAGTCTGGGTGACGACAAAGTGCAGGTCATTCTTGAGGATTCCGCCGGCGCGCTCTGGGTGGGCACGGAGAACGGCGGCCTCAATCGCTTCGACCGGGAAACGGAACGCTTCACGCGCTATCAACACGATCCAGATGATCCACACAGCCTGAGTTATAACTACGTCAGTACGCTTTACGAAGATCGCGCCGGAACATTGTGGGTGGGGACGTATGGCGGCGGGCTGGATAAATTCGACCGCGAAACGGGTCACTTCACGCATTATCGCTATATTCAGAGTGATTTGCACAGCTTGAGCAATGACACCGTGACTGCCATTTACGAAGATAGCGCCGGCACATTCTGGGTCGGCACGGAGAATGGCGGCCTCAACCTGATGGATCGGGAGACAGGACACTTCACTCGCTACCGGCATGATCCCACTGACCCCCATAGTCTGAGTCACAATCACATCAGGGCGGTGCATGAAGACCAACAGGGTGTGCTGTGGGTGGTCACGTATGGCGGCGGATTGAACCAACTTGATCGTGAAAGCACGGCGGCGCTGGGAAAAGCGCAGTTCGTGCATTATCAACACAGCGCCAACACTCCTCATACCTTGAGTAACGATCACGTCTGGGCAAGTTATGAAGATCGCTCCGGCATCCTCTGGTTTGGCACGGCTGACGGCCTCAATATCTACGACCGCCAAAAGCACAAATTTGCTCATTACCGCCACAATCCTGATGATCCTTCGAGTTTGAGCAATAACTTCGTGTGGTCCATTCTCGAAGATCCCGCCGGGATGATATGGTTGGGTACGCTTGGTGGTGTCAACCGTTTTGACCGTGAGACCGGACAATTCACTCATTACCAGCATAACCCGGCAGACCCGTCAAGTTTGAGCGAGGATGCCGTCAGGATTTTGTGTTTGGATCGGGCCGGTATGCTCTGGATCGGCACGGAAAACAGCGGCCTGGATCGCCTGGACCCGGCTAACGGGCAATTTACCCACTATCCCGCCGATCCTGACAATCCATACAGTCTGGCGCACAACAGTGTTTGGGCGATCTTCGAGGACAGTCTCGGTGAATTGTGGGTGGGGACGTTTGGCGGCGGGCTGCATCGCTTTGACCGTGACAGCGAGCGTTTCACTCGTTATCAAAACAACCCCCAAGACCCTTCTAGCCTGGCCGACAACAATGTGACGATCATCTACGAGGATACTGCTGGCGTGTTGTGGGTAGGTGTCACCAGCGGGCTTGAGGCTTTTGACCGCGAAACGCAGCAGTTCCGCCATTACCGCTCCAACCCGGATGACCCCACCAGCTTGAGCAATCCTACCGTCGCGGCGCTTTACGAAGACAGCACGGGCGCGTTGTGGGTGGGGACATTGGGCGGGTTGAACAAAATGGATCGCGCCACTGGCACGTTCACCCAATACCGCGAGAAGGATGGCCTGCGCAACGCTGCTGTGTTGGGCATTCTGGAGGATGACACTCCCGCCGCGCAGGGAGGCCCCAATCTCTGGGTGAGTACGTTGGATGGCCTGTACAAGTTCAACATACAAACTGCAATGTTCACAGAATATGACATGGGTGACGGGTTGCAAGATGCACAATTCAGCATCTCCTCATTCATCAAAGCCCGGGATGGCGCGATGTTTTTTGGCGGCAAGGGCGGCTTCAACGTGTTTTATCCTGAGCAGATCACGGCGAATTCCTATATTCCGCCGGTGGTTCTGACAGACTTCCAGTTGTTCAACAGACCCGTTCCTATTAGGCCGGAGTCGCCGCTGCCCAAGGCTATTTCTCTGCTGGATACGCTCAACCTGACCTACAAAGACTCCGTTTTCTCCTTTGAGTTCGCCGCATTGAGTTATTCGACGCCGGAGCGCAATCAGTATGCCTACATGCTCGAAGGGTTTGACGAAGACTGGAATTACACCACCGCCAAACGGCGCTTTGCCACCTACACCAATCTTGATGGTGGCGAGTACACCTTCCGCGTCAAAGCCTCCAACAGCGATGGCGTCTGGAATGAGGAGGGGACGGCGCTCAAGGTTATCATCACCCCGCCGATCTGGGAAACCTGGTGGTTCCAAACGCTGGCGGGATTGGCGGTGGCGGGCGTGGTCATCGGCGGATTCCTGGCGCGGGTGAAACTATTAGAGCAGCAGCGGGAGCGCCTCGAAATCCAGGTGGCCGAGCGCACCCGCGAATTGCAGCAGGCCAAAGAGCAGGCGGACGAAGCACGCGGCGCGGCTGAAGTCGCCAACCAGGCCAAGAGCGAGTTTCTCTCCAACATGAGCCACGAACTGCGCACGCCGCTCAACGGCATCCTGGGGTACGTCCAAATCTTCCAGCGCGATCGGAATCTCAGCACAAGGCAGTTGGATGGTCTGAACGTAATCCGCCAGAGTGGCGAACACTTGCTGACGTTGATCAACGACATCCTTGACCTGGCGAAGATCGAGGCCGGGAAAATGGAATTATACGCTGGTGACTTCCACTTGCCCGGTTTTTTGGAGGGAATCGCCGGCATCATCGCTGCGCGCGCCGAGCAGAAAGACCTTCTTTTTAGCTATGCGCCGCAGGGCGACTTGCCCGTTGCTATATCTGCCGACGAGACGCGCTTGCGCCAGGTGTTGCTCAACCTTCTCGGCAACGCCGTCAAATTCACCGAGGCCGGTCAGGTCGCGTTTCGGGTGCAGGCGCTTCCGCCGTCGCCCGCGCCAGACCAGGCCCGCCTGCGTTTTGAGATTGCCGATACCGGTCCCGGCATGACGCCTGACCAACTTGCCCGCCTGTTCCAACCATTCGAGCAAGTTGGGGGAGGGGCGCAGAGCGTGGAAGGAACGGGCCTGGGACTGGCGATCAGTCGCAAGCTGGTGCGCGCGATGGGCGGCGAGTTGCACGTCGAGAGTGAGCCTGGACGTGGTAGCACGTTCTGGTTCGAGGTGGATGTGCCGGTAAGGGAAACCGTTGCCAGCGTCCCGGTTACGGCCTCGTTTGCTGCCGTTCTCGGCTACACCACCACAGGTCACTATCCGCTCAAGGTGCTGGTGGCAGACGACAAGGCCTACAACAGGCTGGTTCTTGTAGATTTGCTTACGCCGCTCGGTTTTGTGGTGCTGGAAGCTGAGAACGGGCAGCAGGCCGTGGAGCAGGCGCAGGCGATGCAGCCTGATCTGATTATGATGGATTTGGTGATGCCAGTGATGACCGGCATTGATGCTGTGCGAGTGATCCGTACTATCCCGGCGTTGCAGAATACGGTGATTTTCGCCACCTCCGCCAGCGTTTTCGAAAAAGACCGCCAGTCCAGCGTCATCGCCGGATGCGATGCCTTTATCCCCAAACCGATCCATGTGCCGCAGCTTTTCGCATTGATCGCCGAGCATTGTCACGTGACGTGGATTTACGAAACGCCGGCGTCGCTTGCGACAAGCGCCCCAGACTTCACCTCGGCGGCGTTGCTGATGCCGCCAGCGCAGGTGTTGACCGAGCTGCGTGCGCTGCTCGAACGTGGCAACCTGCGCGCTATACGTCAACGCGCTTTCGCTATCGGCCAGGACGATGCGCGTTACCAGCCCTTTGCGGCGCACCTGGAACAGCTTGCCAGAGACTTCGAGGAAGACAAAATCCGCATATTCCTGGCTGACCCCTCAGGAGGCGCTCGATGAACGACCCTCAGGACCGTAATCTCACATCCGAAGTCCCGCCGCAGATTGTACTGATCATTGATGACAATGCCAACAGTTTATCGGCGTTAAGCGATTATCTGATGGAGTATGACCTTGAGGTTTTGATCGCGCGCAACGGCGAACAGGGTATCGCCCGCGCGCAGCTCGTCCATCCCGCCTTGATTTTATTGGACGTGGTGATGCCGGGGATTGATGGCTTTGAAACATGCCGCCGGCTCAAGGCCGATCCGGCGACGCAGGATATCCCCATCATTTTCCTGACGGCTTTGACTGATACAGAACATAAGGTGCAGGGCTTCCAATTGGGGGCTGTGGATTACATCACCAAACCGTTACAACGGGAAGAGGTGCTGGCGCGTGTACTCACGCATTTGCGTCTGCATACGCTGACCGAGCGTTTGGAGCAAACCGTGCAAGCGCGCACCGCCGAATTGGTGGAAATCAACCGGCAGTTACAAGCGGAGATCGTCGAGCGTGAACGGATCGAAGCCGCACTGCGCGATAGCGAGACGAAGTATCGCCATCTGGTGGAATATGCGAATGACGGTATCGCCATCGTGCAGGAGGGCTGCATCACGTACAGCAACCGCTATCTGGCCGATCTTTCTGGATATTCGCTTGAGGAGGCGATAGGTCGCCCCTTCGGTGATTTTGTCCCCCCTGGCGAACTTCCCAAGTTAGGCGACTATTACCGCCGCCGCATGGCCGGTGAGATCGTGCCTGAAATCTATGAGTCCATCATACGTTGCCGCGACGGTCGCCAGGTGGAGGTCGAACTGAACGTCAGTCTGACGACCTACGCCGGACGACCGGCCGAGCAGGTGATCGTCCGCGACATCACCGCGCGCAAACGCGCCGAGGCCGAGCGCGACCGTTTGCTGGCGCAAATCCAGCAGCAAGACCGGCTTGCCGCCGTCGGGCAACTGGCGGCGGGGATTGTGCACGACTTCAACAACGTTATGGCGACGATTACGCTTTACGCCCAGATGACCGCGCGCACCCCGGAAATTTCCAGCCGTATCCGCGAGCGGATGTTGACCATCAACCAGCAGGCGCAACATGCGACGAACCTGATCCGCCAAATCCTGGACTTCAGCCGCAAGGCCGAGATCGAACCCAGTCCGTTGGATTTACTGTCTTTCCTGGAAGGACAGGTTCAGTTGTTCAGACGTACCCTACCGGAGAATATCACTATCACACTTCACAACGAACCGGGCGTGTACCGGGTCAACGCTGACCCCACGAGTATGCAGCAGATGCTTATGAATCTGGTCGTCAATGCGCGCGATGCGATGCCCGAGGGCGGCGAATTGCAATTGCGCCTGGCGCACTGTCACATCGCCGAGGATGACGCCTTAGCCGGTCTGCACCTGCGGGCGGGCGATTGGGTACGAGTGGACGTTGCCGACTCCGGCGCGGGTATGCCTGAGGAAGTGCGCGCACACCTGTTCGAGCCGTTCTTCACCACCAAGCCGCTGGGCAAGGGAACCGGTTTGGGCCTGGCGCAAGTGCGCAGCATCATCGCGGCGCACCACGGCGACATCGTCGCCGCCTCAGAAGTCGGGCGCGGTACGACGTTTACGTTCTATCTGCCGGCGCTTGTATCGCCTGTGGAACCATCCTCACTGGCAACTGAATCTTCCTTGATTCAGGGGAATGGCGCATTGATCCTGGTTGTCGAAGACGACGCCTCGGCGCGTGGGGCGTTGGTTGAGAGCCTGAAGTTCTTGAATTACCGCACGCTCGAAGCGATTAACGGCGAAGATGCGCTGACCGTTTTGACGCGGCAGGGCGCAGAGGTCGCTTTGGTTTTGAGCGACATCGTCATGCCACTGATGGGTGGTATGGCCCTTGTGCAGGCGCTCCGTGAACGTCACTGGGACAAGCCTGTGTTGTTGGTGACCGGGCATCCATTGCGCGATGAGTTGGCGGTCATGCAGCGCACGTTTCCGGTGGATTGGATTGCCAAACCCCCCACTGTGGACGTGTTAGCCGCGAAAGTCGCCCGGTTGCTCAGCAGTTAACACCTTCCATTTTTGATTTTCGATTTTAGCCTGTCCCCTCACTCACCCAACTTTCAACCTTGAACTTTAAACTTTCAACTCAAATTCTCCAGGAGGTTTTTTATGGACATATATCGCGTCAAACCGGGAACGCAAGTGGATTTGAATCAATGGGACCCTGACGACAAGGCCATGTTCGACAAAGGCAAGGCCGAGGGCGAAAAGGCGATGGAGAAGCTCAACCGGCGACTCGAAGCGCTGCAAGAACTGCTCTTCGCCGAGGGCAAGCGTAAGGTGCTCATCGTGCTGCAAGCGATGGATACCGGCGGCAAGGATGGCGTGATCCGCTGGGTCTTCGACCGCGTCAACCCACAAGGGGTGAAGGTGGCGAGCTTCAAAGCGCCCACGCCGGAAGAACTGGCGCACGACTACCTGTGGCGCATCCACAAACACACGCCCGGCAAAGGCGAAATGGTGATCTTCAACCGCAGCCACTATGAGGACGTGTTGGTGGTGCGCGTGCGCAACCTCGTTCCGCCGGCGGTGTGGGGCCGCCGTTACGCGCACATCAACGACTTCGAGCGGATGCTGGTTGAAGAGGGCACGACGATCCTCAAGTTCTTCCTCCACATCAGCAAAGACGAGCAGAAAGCGCGCCTGCAAGCCCGTCTGGACGAACCGGAGAAACGGTGGAAGTTCAACGTCGGCGACCTCGGCGAGCGCGCGTTGTGGGACGACTACATGCGCGCCTACGAAACCGTCCTCAGCGAAACCAGCACCGAATGGGCGCCGTGGTACATCGTCCCCGCCAACCGCAAATGGTACCGCAACCTCGTCATCAGCGACGTGCTCGTGGAGACGCTGGAAGGCTTCAAGATGCAGTATCCGAAACCGCCGGACGACCTCGATGAGGTGGTCATCGCCTAAATGCTGCTGCTGATCAACGTCATCTTACCCATCTTTCTCGTGGCAGGAGTGGCGGCTGTGGCGCAGCCGCGCCTGAAATTGGATATGCAGACGCTGTCGCGGGCGGCGTTTTACCTCTTCAGCCCCGCGATGGTGTTGGATGCGCTGGTCAACTCCGACGTGAGCGGCGCGGAGTTCGGCCAAATCGCGCTGACGCTCGCCTTGACAGTAGCGGCGCTGTGGCTGGTTGGCGAGCTTGCCGCGCGCGCCCTGCGGCTCGATGGCCCGACGCGCGGCGCATTCCTGGTCGCCGTCATTCTGATGAACTCCGGCAACTACGGGATGCCCGTCAACTTATTCGCGTTCGGCGAACCGGGCCTGGTGCGCGCCTCATTGTGTGTCACCGTGAACGCCGTCATCACCTCGACGTTGGGCGTCTATCTGGTGGCGCGGGGGCAGGCGGCTATCGAGCGCACGGCGTTGCGGCGCACGGCGCTACGCCGCGTGCTATCGGTGCCGGCGATCTACGCGGCGGTACTGGGCCTGCTCGTCAACCTTGCCGGGTGGACGTTGCCGGAAACGCTGGTCAAAGCCGTACACTTGCTTGGGCAAGGGCTGGTCCCCGCCAGTCTGTTGATCCTCGGCGTCCAACTGCGGCAGACTTTTGGCGAACAGCACAACAGCGCGCATACCCTAGCGTTGGCCCTGGCGACCGTGGGCCGGTTGGCGCTCGCGCCGCTGTTCGCCTACCTGGCGGGGTATCTAGTTGGCCTGAACGAACTGGCGCGCAGCGTGGCGACGCTCGAAATGGCGACCCCGGCGGCGGTAATGTCGCTCATCCTGGCGCACGAATTTGGCGCTAGCCCGTCGTTTGCCGCGCGTTGCATCCTCGTGACGACCTTCGCCAGCCTGCTCACTGTGACGCTGTGGCTGAACTGGTTGATTTGACCTTGATTCCTACCCTTGCGAAGGTCTGCAAACCTTCGCAAGGGTAAAAACAGAACTTTTTTGTTCCAACCTGCATGTAACGATTAGGCAAGAGGAACATTCGTGTCCATTTGCGCCGTGGGAATGTCTCGCCCGTTTGAAGGCATAGCGATCTGGCCGGCCATCGTTCGCTTTGTGGCGCGGCTGCTCTTTGCCCTTACCGGCAGCAGCCGCGCGGCGGAAGTTGGCGGCGTCCCCACGGCGGAGCTGATTACGCGGTTCCAGCGCGGGCAGCCGCGCGCGTTCGAGGCGCTTTACGACCGCTACAAGGACTACGTCTACCGCGTGGCCTTCTTCGTCAGCCGCAACCGCGAGGAGGCGGAAGACGCGGTGCAGGAGACGTTCCTCGACGTGCTCAAGGCGTTGCCCAACTACGACGTCAACGGCCCGGCGCGCTTCGAGACGTGGCTCTACCGCGTGACGCTCAACCGCGCGCGGATGCGTCTGCGGCGCAAGCAGCCGGCCTCCGCCGAATGGGACGCCGTAGAAGAGCAGCTTGAGCGTTTGCCGTCGCCTTCGTCCGAGCGCCCGGAGGCGGTTTTCCTGGACGGGGAACGGGCCAGCAGCCTGTGGCGCGCCGTGGATCAGTTGCCGGAGGAGCATCGCGTCGTCGTGATGCTGCGCTACCAGCAAGACCTGGCTTACAACGAAATCGCCGACGTGCTCGGCGTGCGGGAGGGCACGGTAAAATCGCGGCTGTACAACGCGCACCGCAAGTTGCAGCAGCTATTGAACATGAATCATGAATCATGATCATGAATCATGAATCATGGGTCTACTGCAAAAAGCCCTGTCTAACCGCCAAGACGCCAAAGCCGCTGCGCTTCCAAGTTCGCCAAGAGAATCAAATAATTGATAATAATCTCAAGAGATTTGCCCGTTTTTACAAATTATCTTCATCTAACCATTAAAAACCTTGGCGTTCTTGGCGACTTGGCGGTTTTTTCAGTGGAGTCAATCATGAATCATGATTCATAATTCGTAAGGGGTTTTGGGGTGAACGAGAATCATGTCGAAGACGAGCTAATCGCCTATCTCGACGGCGAATTGGGCGCGACGGAGCGCGCGAAGGTGGAGGCGCATCTGGCGCGCTGTCCGGCGTGCGCGACGGCGTTGGAGGAACTGCGCGTCCTCTCGCGTGACCTGGACGCCACCTTCGACGCCGCGCTGTCGCCCGTGCGCCTCTCCTACGCTGCCGCCAGCCACATCCGCGATGTGTTACGTGAGCGGTTGGAGCGTCCACGCTGGCAGTGGGCGTTCTGGCAGAGACGCGGCCTCGTCGCGCAGGCGGTGATGGCATTGTTGCTGATCGTCTTCTCGTTCAACGCCTACCAGGTCTTCACGCTCCCCGTTGCGCCCGCGCCCCAGGAGACATTGGTGCTCGGCCAGGATCGCTTCGCGCCGGGGACAGAAGCCGCGCTGCGCGTCATCGTGCGTTCGCTGGGCGCTGCGCCGGTGGCTGGCGCGGAAATTGCCGTGCGGCTGGCCTCTCAGGTGGTCTATGAGGGAGCGACTGACGCAAGCGGCAGCGCGGACGTGGCCTTCACCGTGCCGGACAACCTTTCCGGCGCAGCGGACCTTGTCGTGGAGACGCGCTCCGCCGCCGGAGAAAGCCGCATCGTCCGCCCGATTCGCATCGAACGGGTCTACAAAATCTACCTGGCGGGCGACAAACCGGCTTATCGCCCCGGCCAAACCTTGCACGCGCGCGCCCTGGTGTTGGACGCTGGCGACTTCAAGCCTGTCATAGGGTCGGAGGTGGCCTTCGAGCTGCTGGACGCGAATGGCAAACGGCTTGCCCGCGACGTTGTGGCGCTTTCCGAGTTTGGCGTTGCGGCGTGGGATGTTGATCTGCCTGCCGCCGTCGCGTTAGGGACTTACCTCCTGCGCGCGAGGGTGGGGGACACAGTTTCCGAGCGCGCAGTCACCGTGGACTCCTACACGCTTCCGGCGTTCGACGTGACGTTCGAAACAGCGCGCACGTTCTACGCGCCAGGTGAAACGGTACGCGGGACGGTCGAAGCGGCGTACTTCTTCGGCAAACCCGTGGCCGGCGGGCAGGTGACGCTGCGGAGCGTAGAGGGCATCCTCGCGTCTGGTGAGACCGATGCGCAAGGCCGTTTCGACTTCAGCTTCACGTTGCCTCCCGATGTCCCTGTCGCCGCGAGTATGCTTTTCGAGCTGGACGCTGAAGTCGTGGATGTCGCCGGGCAGCGCGCCGGACTGCGTCGCCAGATTCCGGTCGCGCCGGAGCCGATCCTCATCGACGCGATCCCCGAAAGCGGCCTGCTCAAACCCGGCGTCGAAAACACCGTCTTTGTGATGACATCCTATCCCGACGGGACGCCCGCAGAGACCACGTTGACCGTCGCCATAGCCGGGCGCGAGTACAGCGCCGTCACCTCCTACGGTCTGGCCGAACTGCGCTTCACGCCTATGGCAGGGATTGCCACGCTGCGCATCGCCGCGCGGGATGCCGAGGGCGCTGAAGGGCGCGAGATTGTCACCTTGCGCGCCGATATGTCAGCCAGTGTGCTGCTTCTGCGCGCCGAACGCGCCGCATACACCGTCGGCGACACGTTGCGCCTCGAAGCGCTGCTCAGCGGCGATGCGCAGACCGTCTACCTCGACGTGATCCACGCCCGGCAGACGGCGGCAGTGCTATCGGCGCCGGTCGTCGATGGGCGGGCGACGTTCGCGCTCGATCTGGATAACACGCACGTGGGCGCGCTGGAATTGCGAGCGTACACCATCTCGCCGGAAGGCGCGCTCACGACGGATACGCGCCTCGTCGTGGTCGATGCGCCGAGCCGGGTCACCGTGGATGTCGCCGCCGACCGCGAAAGCTACTATCCGAGCGAAACGGCGCAGGTGCGCATCCAAACCAACCGTCAGGTGGATGGCAGTCTTGTGCCTGTCCAGGCTGCATTGGGTATTGCGGTGGTAGACGCCTCGGTCTACGCGCTGGATACGCTGCCGCCAGGTTTCGCCCGCGCCTACTTCCTACTGGAACAGGCGATGCTCGAACGGCGCGACGAGGCCGGGTTGGACGCACTGGCGCTGTTAGCTGCCGAGGCTGACGCCCGCGCCGCGCAGGATGTGGCGGCGCAGGCGGCGTGGGCGGGTGCGCCGGTCGCCGATTTCTCGTTGCGCGCCACTGCTACGGCGACGCCGGTTGATGAGGCCGCGCGCGCCCGGCACACGCTCGCGGGGCGATTGGCGCTGGTGTTGGCGGTGATGCCGCTGTTGGTAAGCATCATCGTCGTGCGTGGATTGGCGCCGGTGGGCGTGTTGGGGCGGGCGTTGCGCCGCCTGGGGTGGGGACTGTTGGGCGCGGTGATCCTCGCGCCGCTGGCGGTGGGAGGCGCAATGTTCGCGCTCCTGTTGCCGCCGGCTTTGCTCGCCGTGGTGATTGTTGGGTTGCTGAGCCTTCTCTTGGTGCTGCTGTGTGTCGCGCTGATCCACGGCTGGCGGCGGCGTGACACTCGCGTGCAGCTCGTCGCTGGTCTGCTGGCGGTTTACCTGCTGCTCGGCGGCATCCTCGTGACGTTGGCGGCGCAGGGCGACGGCCCGGCCGGCTGGCTGCTCGCTCTTCTCGTGACGACTTTCCTGCTGTTGATCGGCGCGTTGGCGCTCTTGGGGCAAGGCTTGGTCGTCGAAGGGCATCGCGCAATGGGGTGGGCGACGACGGCCCTGGCGATTCTGCTCATCTTCCTGGCGCTGACGTTGCCGGCCGTTCCCACGCTCACCTCTGATTTGACGCGCGCGCTAGGCGATCCCGTGCTCTATGCCGGGCCGTTGGGCTGGATGACCGGCTGTGCCGTACAACATGCGCCAGCGACCCAAGCCCCTGCCGTGGTGGAGAAGACGGTTGAAGTAGAGAAGATCGTTGAGAAAACGGTCGAGGTGGTGAAAGAGGTCGAGATACCTTCCACACCTTCCCCAATGCCGACGGCAGCGCCGGCGGCTACGCCGCTGCCCATTCCGGCGGAACCCTATCCGCTGCGCCACATTTTCCCGGAGACGCTCTACTGGGCGCCCGAAGCCCTGACCGGCGCGGACGGCGCGCTGGCGTTCGATCTGCCGCTGGCGGATACGATCACGACATGGAAACTGACGGCGTTGGCCTCCACCCGCGATGGCGACCTGGGCGCGGCGACGTATGATCTGGTCGTGTTCCAGGACTTCTTCATCGAACTGGCGCTCTCGGACGAGATTCGCGTAGGTGAACCCCTGACAATCACGGCGACGATCTACAACTTCCTGCCTGATGCGCAGAATGTCACTGTGCAGCCGTCGTCGGATGCGTGGTACACACTGCTCTCCGGCGCCACCACAGTCACAGTCCCGGCGGATGGCGTGGCGAGCGCGCCAATCGTCATCCGCCCGGAGAAGCGCGGCGCGTTCCCCTTCCGCGTGAACGCCGCAGGCGCGCAGATGGGCGACGCGGCAGCCATTGAGGTGGCGATCCCCTAGTGTAGTGACGACCTCGGTCGTTTTGTGTAGTAACGACTTCAGTCGTTTCCCCGTGTAGTGACGACTTCAGTCGTTCCCCTGTTTGTGTGAACTTTTTCCTCCTGATCTGCATGGAACTGGATAAGTGAGGAAAACCCTCAAAACAGTCTCAGTTCAGATAGGAGGAAAATCATGAAACGCAATCTCTGGCTCTCGTTGTTGACTCTTTCCGTGATGTTGTTCTCGGCTTGCGCTGTTCCCGTGCGTCAGGAAATTGCCGCAACCGTCCAAGTTGAGAAGGTCGTGGAAAAGCCCGCCGAAATTATCGCAACAGCAGTCCCGCTGCCAACGCCGTTGCCGACTCTGGCGGGCGGAAATGTGTTGCCCGTCGCAGCAGCGCCTCGCGCCAACCGGTTGATCGTCAAAAACGCCGATTTGCAGTTGACGGTGGAGCACACCGACGTCGCTATTGACCGCCTGACGCAGATCGTCGGCGATGTCGGCGGATACATCATCAGCTCGCGGGTATGGTATCAGGCGTGGCTGGACAAAGAGTACAAGTACGCCAGCATCACGTTGGGCGTTCCTGTTGACCAGTTCGAGACGGCGATGCGGCGTCTGCGCGACATCGCGCTGTCGGTGGACGATGAGCGCGCCGGCGGGCAGGACGTGACCGACGAGTACGTGGACTTACAGTCACGCCTGCGCAACCTCGAAGCGACGCGGGATCGCATCCGCACCTTCCTGGATCAGGCGCAGAACGTCGAAGAGGCGCTGAAGGTCAACGAGGAACTCAAGGCCGTCGAGGCGGAAATCGAAGCCGTGCAAGGGCGGATGAACTACCTGTTCGACCGGGCGTCGTACTCGACGATCACCGTGCAACTTTCCCCGGCGCTGCCCGATTTGCCCGCGCCGACGCCGACGCCCACGCCGACCCCAACGCCGGTCCCCGAACCCTGGAGCGCCGGTCGCGTCGCCGAGAATGCGGGTAACACCCTCACGGCTATCTTGCGCGTTCTCGCGGAGTTGGCGATCTGGTTTAGCATCGTCGTGTTGCCGATTGTGCTCCCACCCGTCGCGCTCGTTGTGGGCATCCGCTATCTCCTGAAGCGCAAACGCGCGTGATCCTTTGGATTGATGCCTGGCGAAGGTTCAACGTAACCTTCGCCAGGTATTTGTGCCGCGTTTATCGCGCGCCTGTCATCATTCTGCCATACAATCTCTTTACTAACCGCCCCGTTTCTGCTACAATCAGGATGCAGGATGCAGGATGCAAGATGCTGGAAACTGGATGCTGGAAGCCAGGTATTCATTGTGCCGATATTGGTTCGCCGATTCTCTCATTCGCTGATTCTTGATTCGCTGATTCTTGATTCGCTGATTCTCTTATGACCAAAATTCTTATCGTAGACGACGAAGCGCCGATCATTGATGTGCTTTCGTACAACCTGAAGCAAGCGCACTACCAGGTGGCGGCGGCTTGGGATGGCGAGCAGGCGTTGGCGCTGGCCCGGCGCGAGCAGCCGGACTTGATCATCCTCGATCTGATGCTGCCGAAGCTCGACGGGATCGAGGTGTGCCGCGCGCTGCGCCGCGAGTGCGACGTCCCCATCATCATGCTCACCGCGCGGGATGAGGAAATCGACCGCGTGCTCGGCCTGGAAATGGGCGCCGATGATTACGTCGTCAAACCCTTCAGCGTGCGCGAGCTGCTGGCGCGGGTGAAGAACGTCCTGCGCCGCATCGCGTCGCCATTGCCCGCGTCCGCCGACCTCGTCCGTGTCGGCGCATTGACAGTGGATGTCGCCCGCCACGAAGCCCGTCTTGGAACGACTGTGCTCGACCTGACCGCGCTGGAATTCGAACTACTGCACGTCCTGGCGCGACACGCCGGGCTGGTCTTGAGCCGCGAGCAACTGCTCGATCTGGTCTGGGGCTACGATTACCACGACGACCTGCGCGTGGTGGATGCCGTCGTCAAACGCCTGCGCGCCAAACTCCGCGACGCCGCCCCTGAAGAAGACCTCATCGTCACCGTGCGCGGGGTGGGGTACAAACTGGAAGCTTGATGCTGATGCTGGAAGCTGGGAGCTGGATACTGGAAGCTGGGAGCTGGATACTGGAAGCTGGTTGTTGCAGGTGTCTTTTTGGTTCGGTGTCCCGTGATTCGTAATTCATTGATTCTTTCATTCGCTGATTCGCCATGTTCTCAAGTTTGCGTATAAAACTATTGCTTTCACACCTCGCCGTGATCATTCTGGCGATGGGATTATCCGGCGTGCTGTTGCTCTCGTTCCTCGAACGGTACTTCCTGGAAGCCATCGAGGAGAGCCTCGGCGCGCAGGCGCAGATCACGGCGCAGACGTTGATCCCCGGGGCGACGGTGATGGGCGCGGACGCCGAACCGCCGGTTGCGGAGGACGCCGCCACGGTCAACGTGCTGCAACAACGGCGGGCGAGCAATATCTCCGTGCAAACGCAAAATCTGGCGGTACCGGAACCCGGCGTGATGATCGGCGACGTGGATTTGTCGTATCTGGCGGAGACCTCGCTAGAACTGGGCACGCAGTTGGAGACGCGCATCCGCGTGGTGGATGTGAAGGGGGCGGTGGTCCTGGATTCCTGGAGCACCGATCTCGGCGTGGACCTGAGCAACGACGCGCTTGTGGCGCAGGCGCTCACCGGCAAATACGCCAGCCGTGTGGATCGCGGGTACGTGGATACGCTCACCGTGGCGCTACCCGCGCTGGTCAATGGCGCGCTCGCGGGCGTGGTTTACCTCAGCCAGCCGCTGACCGACGTGATGACAGTGGTGCGCGATGTTCGTAGTCGCTTGCTGATTTCTACGGTCATCGCGTTGCTGCTCTCCGGCGTCGTCGGCCTGCTGTTTTCGCGGGCCATCACCCGCCCCGTGCGCCGTCTGACGGAGGCGGCAGGTGCGGTGGCGCGGGGTCGTTTGGACACGCAGGTGCCAGCGCGCTCGCGGGATGAACTGGGGCAGTTGAGCCGCGCCTTCAATGACATGACGGCCCGTTTGCGGTCAGCCCGCCAGATGCAGGTGGACTTCGTCGCTAACGTCTCCCACGAACTGCGGACTCCACTGACTTCAATCAAGGGGACGGTAGAGACGTTGCGCGCGGGTGCGGTGGATGATCTCGATGTGCGCGACCGTTTCCTGGGGACGGTGGAAAGCGAGACTGACCGGCTGATCCGCCTGGTCAACGACTTGCTGTTGCTCTCACGGGCCGATTCTGAGGCGTTGAACCTGCGCCGCGAAGCGGTGGACATAGCGCATCTCACGCGGCTCACCGTGGAGCGTTTGACGCCACAGGCTGACGCGCGCAACGTCGCCTTGCGTGTGGAAAGCGCGCCCGGCCTTCCACCCGCCTGGGCCGATCCCGACCGCGTGGCGCAAGTGCTGGTCAACCTGCTCGACAACGCGATCAAGTATTCGCCGCCAGAAGCGACCGTGGATGTCGCTGTGCTCGCCGGGCCGGAACGGACCGTGCTGGTGCAGGTGCGCGATCACGGCATTGGGATTCCGGTAGAGGCGCTGCCCCGCATCGGCGAACGCTTCTATCGCACCGATAAAGCCAGAGCACGAGCACACGGCGGCAGTGGTCTTGGTCTGGCGATCGCACAGGCGCTCGTCGAAGCGCACGGTGGCAAGTTGTGGCTGGAAAGTCATGAAGGCGAGGGGACGACGGCGCGGTTTACGCTGCCTGGGGCGCCTGATGAGGGTGCAAAAATGCGCAAATCCAGTCCGGCGATTTGCTGAAAATGCTTAGCGTTACTGGTGGATAAGGGCAAGCTGTGCTCAATAGCCGTCGCAGCCACCAGAGCATCGCCTGCACGAAGTCCAGTTGCCAGACTGTATTCCTCGATGTACACGGCAGCACGCCGTCCGATGTTGGCGGTAAGCGGCAATACGACTACGGCGAAATCGGCCAGAAAGCGTTTGGTGATTTGCAATTGTTGCTTGTTTTGAGCACATTGGAGTAACTCCATATAGCTCTGCACGGAGATATACCGCTCTGTCTCAGCCTCAAACAACGCGGCGGCGCGTGGATTGCCACGTTGAATCCAGATGATAATATCCGTATCAAAGAGCAGCATACCGGTTCTCTCGCAACCGCGCCACTGTCTCAGATACGCCGTCGGCTGCATCTGCACTCATGCCAAAAAACGGATGCTCCCTGACATGCATCACCTTTACCGGCGACATCGACGGTTTTATGAAGAGCTGCTCTTCTGTAATATCCAGAGCCGCGTACAACTGGTCGATTCGGGTTGCCGTAGTAACGAGCAGATGCCATACATCAGATAAACTGATTTCTTCCGTCACGGTGGTTTCGCTCATCGTATTTGACCTCCTGTACTTGATTCCATTATAGCATACTCTTGTCCGGTGTTATAGAATTATCCTCAGGCTATTCCCCTCTTATCACCGATTTGTCATACTTCCCCGCTACACTGTAGCTAAATCGTCCAAGACTACTCGACTATCGGACTAACGACCACAAGACCCATCAGGAGGTGTGACATGCGTAAAATGATTCTGGTTTTGCTATTGACTGTGCTGCTGTTGAACGCCGCGAGCGTTGCGGTTCTGGCGGACGGGATGATCTTCCCGGAATCTGTCAGCCCCGATTACCTGGAAGTGCGTTATCACCACGTCACCGTGACTATTGAGGATAACCACGCGGTGACGCGGGTGAAGCAAGAATTCGTCAATCCGCACGATTTCCCCGTGGACGGTCGTTATTTCTTCCCCGTGCCGTCGGATGCGATCCTTGCCCGTTTTGAAGCCCGCATCGGTGGACAGGCGCAGACGGTGACGCGCCAGGATGTGGCGACGACGAACGCTGCCCTTTACGATATGGTCGCACAGCGCCGCGACCCGTCGTTGTTGCAATACGCCGATTGGGAGAGCATCGCCTTCGACATCAGCCTGCCCGCGCGTGCGTCGCGCAAGATGACGCTGGAATACGAGCAGGTGCTCACGCCCACGGGTGGGATGCTGCACTACAGCTACATCCTGAGCACCGCGCAGTACGCTTCCGCGCCGGTGGATGAAGTGACGCTCGCCGTAGATGTGACATCGTCCGGCGGCCTGGGCGCGCTCTACAGTTCGTCGCACGCCGTAACGACGGAACGCCTGGGCGCGAACCGTGCGCGGGTGACGTGGGAGGCGCAAAGCGTCAATCCTGCCGAAGACTTCGACCTCTTCTTCAGCCCGGCGGAAGGCGGATTTGGCAGCGGCCTGCTGACCGGCGCGCGCGCCGAGCGCGATCATTTCCTCTTCCTTTTTGCGCCGGATGATGAAGCGATGCAGGATGACACGTTGCCCAAAGACATCGTCTTCGTCATTGATCGCTCCGGTAGCATGAGCGGCGAGAAGATTGCGCAGGCGCAGGATGCGCTCCAATTCATTTTGGGACAGTTGAATCCCAATGACCGCTTTTCCATCGTGAGCTTCGACGACCAGTTGGACGCTTTTGCGGACACTTTGACGCCTGTGGATCAACGCGCGTTATCTGACGCCCGGCGCTTTGTCCGCCAACTCACCGCCCGCAACAACACCAACATCGAAGGCGCATTACAAACCGGACTGGCGATCTTTTCGCGTAGTGAAGACCGCGCAGGCGCTTCACGATTACTCGTCTTCCTCACAGATGGCCTGCCCACAGCCGGCGTCACCGACGACGTGACCATTGCCGAACTGGTGCAGCGCGCCAACGCGCGGGTGGAGGCTAGACTGCACGTCTTCGGCGTGGGCTATGACGTGAACACGCGCCTGCTCGACCGGTTGGCGCTCGATAACGGCGGCAGTGTCACCTACGTCCAGCCGGGCGAAAATCTCGAACTGGCGCTCTCCGAATTTTACGGGCGCATCGCCAATCCCGTGCTCACCGACGTGGAGGTCGAATTCGATGGGATGCGCGTTGCCGACCTGTACCCGCCGACAATGCCTGATCTGTTCCGCGGGTCGAGTGTGCTGCTCGCCGGGCGCTACGAGGCGACGAACGAGCAGGCGACGGTGTGGGTGCGCGGGCGCGCCGGAGACGAGCCGCGCGAGTACGTCTATCGCTTTGATTTGACGGCGACCGGCGATCACGACTTCGTGCCGCGCTTGTGGGCCACGCGCCGGGTGGGGGCGCTGCTGGACGAGGTGCGCGTCGAAGGCGAGCGCGCGGCGCTGATCGAGGAGATCCGCGCGCTGGGGCTGGGCTACGGCATCGTCACGCCGTACACGACCTTTGTGATCTCGGCGCAGGCAGAAGGCGCGGCTTCGCTGGAGAATATGGCCCTGTACGACAACCAGACCGAGTTGAACCAGCTCTCTGGGCGGACGACGATCCAGGCGCGCGTGCAGAACCAGAGCTACCAGCAGACCGACCGGGCGGGGCTGGCGACCGGCGCGAACGTCGTCAACCGCGAGCAGCACAGCATGGCACAGGTGGCGCGGCAATACGTGGATTTATCCCTCGTGCAGGGGCAGGGCAACGTGGACGAGCCGATCACCGAGGCGTGGATTGCGGCGAATATCAAGGTGGACCGCGAGATCGCGTTCGGCTCTGCGGCGTACTTCGCGTTGGCGGATGATCCCGCCGCGCGCGCCTTCCTGCAAAGCGGTACGAGCGTGCTCTTCAACCACAACGGCGCGGTCGTCTCGGTCTATGACCCAGAAACGCCGGTCGAGGCGGAGCCGGAATCGCAGCCCGTGAACCAGCCGATTTCGCAAACCGGTTCCAACCGTAGCGATGGCTTCGCCTGGTTGCGTGATCTCATCGCGCTTTTGCGATGGATAGTAGGACGTTAAGCGTAGTGGCGACTTCAGTCGCTCTGCTAACGACTGAAGTCGCCACTACGCTTCAGGAATTGGCATAATTCTACGTGATGCAAAAAATCCGTCACAATCAAATCCGCGCCGGCGTTCAGGAGACGCCGGCGTTTGCGTGGGTCGAGGCCCTGCCGCCGTTCTTCGTCCGCCGCGACGCCGAGCGCGAGCGCCCCCCGCTCGCGGGCGTGGTGGATTTCCACCGGGCCGTCGCCGACGACGAGGAGTTCGCTGCCGTGCAGATGGTGATGGTCGAGGATGTGTGCGATGATACGCTCTTTCGTGTATGCCTCGGTGTCGTCGCGCGCGCCGTAAATGTGCTCGCCGAACAGTTTTATGACGCCGAGGGCTGTGGCTTCTTCCATCACGTATGTGTGATCGGTGCCGCTCGCCAGGTAGAGCGCCACGCCGGCTTCGCGCAGATCGTGCAGGAAGTCGCGCGCACCGGCGATCATCAGCGTGTCGCGCGCGGCCTGTGTATCGTCCAGACGCGCGAGACGTTGGCGCACGGGATGCAATAGCCGCTCGTTGTAGATGCGCTTGTACTCGCGGGCGGTGTGGATTTGGCGCGCGAAGCCGTAGCGGCGCGCGGTTTCTTCCAGCCACTCCGTCTGCTTGATGGTGAGGATGCCCGTAGAGCGATCTACAAAATCGGCGACTTCGGCTTCGATCTCCGGCGTCGGGTCTCGGCCGTCGCAGATCATCTCCACCATCATCGGGATCATAATCGTATCCCATCCCCGACGGATGACGGAAATCGTCCCGTCGAAGTCGAACAGCGCGTGGCGCACCTGGCCCAGATGCGCAGACGGGTTCACGACTTCGAGCCAATCCAGCGACGGCAAGTCGGCGGCGGCGAAAATGAGGGAGGATTGCATGTGTGCCCTCTTTTGTCAGCAGATTTAGCAGATTAAGCAGATTGTTTCTGACTTATTCTGCTGATAGCTCTTTGAGCGCAAAGCGCGCCAGAATTTCCTCCGGCGTCGCTGTGCCGGTCTGGTTCAGCTTTTCGACGGTGATGGCGGCGGCGAGGTTCGCCATTGCTCCGGCTTCCCACGGACTCGCGCCCGCGCTCAACGCACCCGCCAACGCGGCGATGAAGGTATCGCCCGCGCCGACGGGATCGAGCGGCGGGCGCGTCGGCCCGGCGGGCAGTTGGCGCGCCTGGCCTTCGGTGTAGACAAGCACGCCGTCTTCGGAGAGCGTCACGAAGACGGACCGCCCCGTGCGCGCGCTCAGCGTCGCGGCGACGTTGGGCAGCGTCTCGCGGGGGATGCTGCGTGGATCGTGGTCGGGCATCACGGCGGCGACGGCCTCCCTCCAGTTGGGTTTGAGGATCATCCCCGTGTAGTGGCTGATGCGCAGGCGCGAATCCACCACAAAGTGCTTATCGGGATGCGCGTGCGCCAGCGCGTTCAGCCCCTCGCGCACGCGGTCGCTGAGCGCGCCGTTAGCCTCGAATTGATCGGCGACGATGAGCGCGTCCAGGTCGAGAAGGTGCTGCTGCACCCGGTCGAGCAGCGCGTCTTCCAGCGCGTGCGTCAACGGCGCGGCGTTCTCGAAGTCCAGCCGCGCGTCTTCTTGCTGCGAATCGTAGCCCATCAATGTGGGTTTGATGTAAGCCGAAGTAAAACGCTCCGGCGCAATGACGAGCTGGCTCACGTCAATGCGGCGCGCCGCCATTACCTGGCGCAGCAGCGCGCCGCGCCAATCGTCGCCGAGGACGGAGAAGACGACGACGCGCCCCACACCCAACGCCGCAAGATTGTCGGCGACGTTCGCGCCCGCGCCCGGCGAGTATGCCTCGCGCACGATGGGGCGCGGAAAGCGCGGCGTCTCCCGCGAGAGAAACGCCCGCGTCATATCGGCGTACCAGTAGGCATCCAGCGCCAGATCGCCGATGACGCCGATGCTGCGTCGCGCGCATCCGGCGAGGATTTCTTCCAAGCGGGTTTGGGTCAGATCTGCCATAAGTTCTCCTGAAGTAGACGGTAGACAGTAGACGGTAGACGGGGGGGAGGGTTGTCACGTCTTACCCCTTGTCTCTTGCATCCTGCCTCTTGCATCCTGCATCTTGTTCTCTGTTCTCTGCCCTTGCCTACTGTCTGCCGTCTACCGTCTACTTAAAAAACGCATTTTCCAGCGCCTCGCACAGCGCGTGGTAGCACTGGATGTGCAATTCCTGGACGCGATCGGTGCGGGTAGCGGGCACACGGATAGCGATGTCCGCCAGTTCCGCCAGCCGCCCGCCGTCTTCGCCGGTGAGGCCGATGACGGTGAGTCCCAGGGCGCGCGCGACTTGCGCGGCGTAGGCGACGTTGCGGGCGTTGCCGCTGGTGCTGATGCCCAGCAGCACGTCGCCGGGGCGGGCCAACGCGAGCAGTTCTTGCGCGTAGCCCACGTCGCGGTCGGGCATGTCGTTGGCGACGGCGCTGCTTAGCGTGACGTTCGCGCCGAGGACGACGGCGCGCAGGCCCGGTTCGAGGTTGCGCGCCAGCAGGTCGCCGTCGGGCTGCGCGGCGAGTTTGTCGCGCAATCGCTCCGGCAGCGGGCGGCGGCGGGCGTAGGACTTGAGCAGTTCGCCGGAGATGTGCAGCGCATCGGCCAGACTGCCGCCGTTGCCGCAGAGGAAGAGCGTGCCGCCGGAGGCGAAGCAGCGGGAAAGTTCCTGGTAGACGGTAGACAGTAGACGGTAGACGGGGGCGGGGAGGGGGAGAGAGGGGGAGAGGGGGAGAGCGGGAGCGGGTTCTTTGGGAGCGCCAATCTCCAGATTGGCTTCTTCGACTGTAGCCGGTTTATCACTGCGCCACGCCTGCGTTATGTGGTGGTGTAGGTTGGGGATGGTGACTTTGTGGTCGCCGGTGATGTGGTAGCCTTGTCCACCCAGGGAGGCGGGGCGCAGGACGATGTTCTTGCGGGGGCGGTAGTAGTAGAGCGGTTCGTCGTAGCCCATCGGCCGGCGGAAATCGCCCAGGAGCAGCAGGTCGAAGTTGGCGGTGGTGATGTGCGCTGCGGAGTAGCCGAGGTTGCGGGCGATGGTGAGCGCCTTGAGGAAGACCTCCGGCCCCGTGACCGCCGATCCGAAGTTGAGGAAGACGCCGCCTTCGAGCTGGCTGACGGAGGCGGTGAAGGCCCGGAAATCCGCGCCGCTGGTTGCGCCGATGGCGGCGAAGTCGGCGGCAGGATGCTGATGGATGATGTCTGCGCCCAGGGTGACATGGATCGTCGCCGGGAGGCCGAGCGCGTAGGCAGTGTACAGCACACTGACCTCGCGGTGGGGAAACAGCGCCTGGTTTTCCGCGATGAAGCGCCCAATCGCCGCGCCATAGCCCAGACCGTCGCGCGCGCCCTCGTGGAGGGCGCGGTGCATCAGCCGTCCGGTCTCGTCGGCCATGCCGAACGTGCCATCTTCCAGGCCCGTGGCGACGTCCTCGCTGGTCTCGCCGATGAGCGCCAGCTCGAAGTCGTGGATGGAGACCGCGCCGTTCCCGGCCACGTGGGTGACAATCCCGCGCCGCAGCAGGTCAATGAGCAGGCGCGACAGCCCCGATTTGATCACGTGCGCGCCCATCATCCAGATGACGGGCCGGCCTGCCTGCCGCGCTGCGATGATGCGAGCGGTGATTGTCGCCAGGTCGTCATTCTCAAAAGGCGGGGGCGGTGTTTCTGGTGTGATGAGGTCAGCAAGATGCACCAGATTGCGCCGCTGCGCCAACGGGTAAGTTTTTACAAGGGTAAAGTCTATCGGTTGCACAATCGTCTCCTTCGTTGGAACGTTCCCCCGTTTTAACGTTTCGACGTTCCTACGTGCGCTGCTAACGCTTCGCGGTTGTCGTAGATTTTGCGCAACGCGGCGACGACGTCATCCACGCCCTGCGGCCCGGCGCGGAAGACGTTTTCGTTCAGCCAGACGGCCTCGCGGGTGGCGGCGCGCTCGCTTTCGGGGAACTGGCCCGGATGGAAGCGCAGGCGCTCCGGGAAGGCGCTCGGTACAGGCAGGCGTGAGAGGTGCGGCTGGAAAAGTTCGTACTGGTGCATCGGCGGGTAGCCGTCGTCGGCGGAGATGCCTTCGGTGTGCAGGATGTGGCAAACGGCATCGTGCGTCAGGCCGAAGACGTCGGGATCAATGGCGAAGATGTAGCGGTAGAATGAGCGCGCCGTGTGGCGCAGGTCGCGCTTGAGCACGCGCACGCCGGGAATCTCGCTGAGGGCCTCGTCCATATAGGCCGCCATCTCCTCGCGCTCCTGCGCCTGCTGCGGGAAACGTTCGATGGCGACGTTCGCCAGCGCCGCCTGGAGTTCGCCCATGCGATAATTCGCGCCCATCGTGTGGATTTTTTCCTCGGCGTCGTGCGGGCGGCCACAGTCAATGATGCTGGCGGCGCGGTCGGCAAGTTCCTGGGTTTTGCAGATGAGGATGCCACCTTCGCCGGAGGTGAGGATTTTTGAGGATTGCAGGCTGAAAGAGCCGAAGTGTCCGATCGTGCCCGCGCCTTGTCCGCGCCACTTGGCGCCGTGAGCGTGCGCGCAGTCCTCAATGACGACCAGGTTGTGCCGCGCGGCGATGTCCATCAGCGCGTCCATATCCGCCATTTGCGCGCCGAGGTGGACGGGGATAATCGCCCGCGTCTTGTCGGTGATGGCGGCTTCGGCGGCGTGGGGATCAATGCAGTACGTTTCGGGGTCAATGTCCACGACAACCGGGATCGCCCCGGCGGCCATCGGCGCGGCGGCGGTGGCCTGGAAGGTGTAAGCGGGGACGATGACCTCGTCGCCCCAACCGATGCCGGCGGCGCGGCAAGCCACTTCCATTGTCACCGTGCCGTTCATCATCGCTACGGCGTACTGACCGCCCTGAAGTTCCAGAAAGCGGCGGATGAATTCGGCAGTCTGTGGGCCGGGGTAAGGGAAGCCGCCCCAGTTGCCGGATTTGACGACGGCGGTGACGGCTTCGATGTCGCGTTCATCGAAAACGGGCCACTGCGGATAGGCCGTGTTGCGTACAGGAGTCCCACCTAAAAGAGCCAGTTTTTCCATATTTATAATCTCCTTATCATTTTCTTGAAAAAGCATTTGTAGGGCAAACTGTCAGTTTGCCCTTACCGCAAGCCGCAAGCTAACAGCTTGCGCTACGGTTGTTGGCGCAAAATGCTGGTCGTTTCGATGAGCGGCTGGCGCAACGGCGGGTAATCCACGCCGGCCTGTTCTATCCCCAGCAGCACGCCGCCGACGACGGGCGGCGCGGCGAGGCGGACAAGACGCGCGCCGGGCGCGACTTCGCGGATGGTCGCCAGCATCGTTTCGCCCATCACCGGGCTGCCGTTGTACAGGCTGCCGATCTGCACGACCTCGACATCCAGCGCCTCAAAGCCCAACTGGTGAATCACGCCGATGGCGAGGCTGCCCAGTTCGCGTCCGGCCCAGCGAATGACTTCCTGCGCGACGGCGTCGCCTTCCGTCGCTACCTGGAAGATGAGAGGTGCGTTCCTTGATGTGAGGTTGTAGTGCCCACGGTAAAGCCCTTCGAGCAAGTCCAGTGCATCCGTCGCGCCGGTCAGCGCCAGGAACGCTTCGGTGAGGCGCGTCGCCGGCCCGCGCCGGCCCCACGCCAGCGCCACAACCTGGAGCGCCCGGTTGACCAGATCGCCGCCGCCGGCGTATTCGGCGAACATCCCGCCGCCGCCGGTCATCCGGCCTTCGCGCCCCTGACGGTCGCGCCCCCAGCAGTTGCTCCCCGTGCCGGAGACCACGCCCACACCCCAGCCTTCCGTCGCCCCGGCAACCAGCCCGACGATGGTATCGTTGACCAGCGCGTAGGGCGCAGGCAGCCCCAGGGAAGCGATAACCTGGCGGTGTGGTGCGGTGTCGCCGGGCCAGTCGTAACCGGCGATGCCGAAGCCCGCCCCGGCGATGTCCGCTTTGCCGATGCCGGCCGAAGCGAGCGCCGCATCGGTGATGGCGTGCAGCACAGCGCCTAGCCCGTCGTACTCCACGACTTCGTGGCTGCCAGGGCCGCCCTCACCAAAACCGACGGCGCGCCCGTGTTCATCCGCGACCAGCGCGTGGCTCTTCGTCGCGCCAACGTCAATGCCGAGAAAGTATTGGCTCATTGTCTATGCTCCTGATTTGTGAAACGTGATGTGTGAAACGTGCTTCGCAATTCGCTCATTCGCTGATTCGCTCATTCGCCCCAAAACTGCGACAGATAGGCTTTGTTCGTTTCTAGCAGGTCATCCAGCACCGCCTGGACTTTGTCCGCCGCAGGGCCAAGCGGGTGCGTGAGGAGCGCCTGGTACGCCGCGTCGCGGTCGCCGTGGACGGCGGCTTCGACGGTGAGCAGCTCGTAGGCTTTGACGTTCGCCAGCAGGCCGAAGCATGCCAGGGGCAGCGGCTCCGCCGGGAGCGGGGTGATGCCTGAGCGGTTGACGATGCAGGGCATTTCCAGCACCCAATCCGCCGGCCAGCCGGGGACGACCCCGCGATGGGGGACGTTGACCACGTGAACTTCGCCTAGATCGTTGTAGTGAGCGTTGAGCAGTTGCGTCGCCACGGTGGAATAGTACGCGCCGCCGCGTTGCATCAAGCCCTCCGGCGGCTCGGTGCGGTCAGGTTCGGCGTACTGGGCGAGGAGTTTTTTCTCGATTTCCATGACGCCCTCGGCGCGGGACGGCGGCCATTTCGCCTGCGCCGCGATTCTGTCGGCGGTGTAGTAATAATAGTGCAGGTAGCTGTTGGGGATCATGCCGAGGGTTTCGATGGTGCGCGCGTCCCATTCCGGCTCCGCTTCGGCTTTGAGATGGGCGAGGTAGCCCTCCATGATGCGCGGCCACATCTCTTCGCCGTCAATCGTGAGACCGCGATGCCACGAGAGGTGATTCAGCCCTAGCGTGTTCAGGTGTGCGCGCTCCGGCGGGACTTCAAGTCCCAGGCGTTCTTTTAGCCCTTCGAGCAATTCCATTTTGGTGTGGATGGCGACGTTGCAGACGCCTACTGAGGGCACTTCGGGGGCATAGCGCGCCAGCGCCTCGGTGATGAGGCCCGACGGGTTGGTGAAGTTGACCAGCAGCGCGCCGAGCGCAGTTTCGCGCATCGCCTGGGCGATGTTCAGCGCGATGGGGATCGTGCGCAGCGCCTTCGCCATCCCGCCGACGCCGGTGGTCTCTTGCCCGATGAGGCCGTGCCGCCGCCCCAGGTATTCGTCCTCGCGGCGGGCCTGCATCCAGCCGACGCGTAGTTGGGTGGTGACGTAGCTCGCGCCGCGCACGGCCTCGCGCAGATCCGTGGTCAGGTGGACGGCGAACGGCGCGCCTTTTGCCGCCACCATCCGCTGCGCGAACCCGCCGACGATGTCGAGGCGTTCCGGCAGGATGTCCATCAGCCAGAGTTCGGTCAGCGGGAGACTGCCGACACGTTCCAAAAAACCGTTGATCAGTTCAGGGGTATAGCTCGAACCGCCGCCAATGACAGTAATTTTCATAGTTTCACCTCAATTTTGTTATCGGAATATTGTAGTCGAAACGGGGCAGGAGCAAACACCATCAGGCGCGGGCCAGATGCGCGTTACCCCTTCGTCCCCGTCAGCTTGATGCCTTCAATGAACGTGCGTTGCGCGAAGAAATAGGCGATGAAGTCGTTCCAGGCCCACAGGAAGGGGAAGACGGTGATCGCTTTACGTCTCTACGTTTATAAAAGTCTTTGTTTCGCATCACCTCCTTTACGGGCAACCGCAGGATTGACGGATGACCAGTTGGGTTGGCAGGAGGATCAGCGGTTCGGCCTCGCCGGTGCGGATGAGCCGCACCAGTTGCCGCACGGCTTCGTGCCCGACCTGTTCGACGGGGGCGCGCACCGTCGTCAACGGCGGATTCAGGTAACGCGCCAGATCAATGTCGTCAAAGCCGACTAAAGCCACATCGTCCGGCACGCGCTTGCCGGCAGCGGTGAGCGCCGCCAGTGCGCCGGTGGCCGAGTCGTCATCCCCTGTGAAGATGGCATCCATCTCAACGCCTTCCTGGAGCCATTTTTCGACGGCGGCGCGCGCGATGGCTTCGTTGAACCCTCCTACACCCACCAGCGCCGGATCATACGGGATGTTGTGCGCCGCCAGCGCTTCCCGATACCCTTTCTCGCGCCAATACGAATCCTCGTGCCCCTTCGGCCCCGCCAGGAAGCCGATGCGCCGCCGCCCGTGAACCTCAATCAAATGATCCACCAGTTGGCGCGCGCTGGCTTTATTTTCGATGGTGACGCTAGGGATGCGCAATCCCTCCGGCGGGGTGCAGTGGATCAGCACCACGGGAAAGGCAATCTCACACAACCGGCGCAATTCCTGCTCTGGCAATCCTTCGGTGAACACCACCAACCCGTCTGTGTTTTGATCGCCAATCGGATACGTGAACGGCTCGCGCGGCGCGCTACCTTCCTGCACTGAGTAGATGAGCAAATCAAAGCCGTATTCCCCGGCGCAGGCCGCGATACCGCGCAGCAACGGCGCGAAGTAATAGCCGCTGATCTGCGGGAAGATCAAGCCGATGGTGTTGGTGCGGTTGCTGGCGAGGATTTTGGCGGCGGTGTGTGGGCGATAGTTTAGCTCCGCGATGGCGGCGCGGACGGCTTGCTCCGTTTCCGCCGCGACCGGGCCGGTGCGGTTGATGACGCGGCTCACCGTTGCCGTTGAAACGCCGGCATACTCGGCGACATCGTTGATGGTGACGCGCGCGGGAGGCTTGCTATGCGACATACACACCTCTTGCGATGAAAATTCGGGAATGTAAACGCTTACATTGTATAACGAAAATGTTCATGTGTCAATAACTTTTCAGCCAGAAAATGCCCTACGACGCAAATCGTGGCTGGAACAATCACTGCTTTGGTTTTCTCAACCCATTTGCAACACATTTCACACTCAAACGCAACGGTGCGCGTCCATATTTGGGTATATACTGAAGATGCTGCTTTTGTCGCCGAGCTGTCGTGATGAACCAAAGAACCGCCATTACAAACAAGCTCTGATTCGTGAAAATGAGTGCAGATTCGTGGCTTATTTTGATATGAAAGGAGGATAACCAATGAAAACTATGTTGAGATTCTTTAGTTTGATGTTGTTGCTGGCGATACTATCTGTCCATATTCCGCTTGCCGCCGCCGCTGTACCGCGGATTGCCAGCCCGCTTACCCCCACTGCCACACTCGGCTGGGAACTGATCCTGCTGGATCACACGCGCATGTGGCGCCCTTCCAGCTACGCGACCGATCACACGCTCTACATCACCACCGACCAGGATATGCGCCGCACCACCGACGACGGCAACACCTGGACGACGCTTTTTGCGACAACGCCGTACTCCGAATACCTGCGCATCAGTGCGATGGCGTGGGACCCCGGCGCGTCGTCGTCGCCGACGTTGTTCGTCGTGCGGAACATCGGCTATCTCTACGGCGAGGTCTTCCGTTCGACCGACGACGGCCTCACCTGGCAGACGGTGCTCTCTACGCCGCCGAATACGTTGCTCTACGACATTGCCGCTGTGCGCGATGCCGGCGGCAACCTGGTGGTCTTCGCCGTGGGCTTCTCGCCGGACGCGCCGGCCGTGTGGCGTTCTACTGATGGCGGCGACACGTGGACGTTGACTAACACCGGTCTGGTTGACTACACAGACTTTTACCGCATCTTCCCTTCGCCGAACTTTGCTGCCGACCACACCATCTATCTCACCTGTTTTGGACCGGCCTGGCGCTCCACCGACGGCGGGCTGACGTGGGCGCGGGTCTCCATCCCGTGGGTTGATGTCCCGCGCGAGATCGTGTTCTCGCCCCAGTACGCCACGGACGGCACGCTGTGGATGAGCTACTTCTTCGTCGAAGGCAGCGGCGAGCCTGATACTCCAGATAATGGCATCGTGCGTTCCACGGATTTTGGCGCGACCTGGGCCAAAGTGAACACCGGCCTGCACGTGGATTACCCGGACGGTCGGATCTTTGGACTAGACGTTTCGCCGGATTACCCTGCCGACCCCGCGCTGTATGCCGTTCAGCGCACGCTGCAATATGACGCGACGCCCTGGATGTTCTACCGCTCGCCCAACGGCGGGGATCGTTGGTGGATGCAGGGACTTGCGCCGGAGGCGAATCCCAAAGGGCTGATCGTCGCCTCGCGCAACCTGTTCTTCCTGCCCACGGTTGACGGTCTCTACCGGCTGCGCACCAACGCCTGGGAATGGCTCGTCAACGGCAACGCCGAACTTGACGAAGGCTGGTCTTTCCCCATCACGCCGGCGACGGCCGGCTATTCGACGGCGCAGAAGCACGGCGGCGCGCGTTCTATGCGTCTGGGGATTATCGGCGCGGCGAACGTATTCTCGTACTCGTCCGCGCGCCAGCGGGTCACGCTGCCGGCGACGGCGACCTCGGCGCAGGTGACGCTGTGGCTCTATCCCACCTCCACCGAAGTGCAGCAGGCCGCGTTCTCTCCTGAGATGTCAACCGCATTGACCGGCGCTATCCCTACCGCGCCCACCGCCGGTGACGCGCAGTTCATCCTGATTATGGACGATCGGGAAAATATCCTCCAACGCCTGCTGTGGACACTGGACAACAGCCGGACGTGGAAATCCTACACCTTCGATCTGCGCGCCTACCTCGGCAAGAGCATCTGGCTGCATTTTGGCGTGCTCAACGACGGTGCGGGTGGGACGACCGGTATGTACGTGGACGATGTCTCGCTGACCGCCGCCGAGCCAATTCCCGCGCTGCCGGCGCCGCCGGCCAATCCTGGCGCGGTCGGCGAGGATTTCCTCGTCACCGACGCCGCCAATCATCAGAGCGCGCCGGCGTTGGCCTTCAACCCTGAAGATAACGAGTTCCTGCTGGCTTACCGGGATGCGCGCGTCAACAGCCTGGCCGACATCTACATCCAGCGGGTGCGCAGCGACGGGCGCTTGCTTGGCAATGCCGTCGCCGTGACGAGCGACGATCCCATCCAGGATCACGCGCGCGTCGCTTATCTCCCGGCGGCGGATCGCTACCTGGTGGTTTGGACGGACAATCGCCACATCACCGACACGCCCGATGTGTACGGCCAACTGGTGCGCCGCGACGGGACGCTCGACGGCGGCAACTTCCCGATTGCCGCTTACGCTGGTGGGCAGGTCAGCCCGCGCGTCGTCGCGGGTGAAGACGCCTTCCTGGTGGTGTGGGGCAACGCCGAAGGCTGGACTTCGCGCGTGCAAGGGCAGCGGGTGAGTGGAACCGGCGCGCTGCTCGGCCCGCGCTGCGACATCTCCGATGGGACGGCCTGGGCCGGTCAGCCGGACGTGGCCTATCGCCCGGCGGTCAACCGCTACCTCGTCGTCTGGGCCGATGCGCGCGGCGCGGATCAGGACATCTACGCGCAGCAAGTGCTGCCCGATGGGACGCTGGCGGGCGACAACATCCCCGTGACCAACGCGCCTAACGTCCAGGAGTGGCCGGTCGTCGCTGCCGGCGGCGTGGATGATGCGGCGCTCGTCGCCTGGGAAGACTCGCGCAATCGCACCGACTATGTGGCGCAGAAGGACATTTATGGGCAGCGCTTCAAGCCGGGCGACACTTTCCTCGGCATTGACATTCCCATCAGCGCGCAGCCGGAGTTTGAAGAGACGCCCGTCATCGGCGTGTGGGAGACAACCGGCGGCAGCGTATTCTTCGTCGCCTGGGAGGCGCGGGTAGGGCGCGGCGACCTGCGCGGGCAGCGCATCGCGGCGAACGGCAGCAAGATCGGCGCGCCGTTCACGGTGAGCGACAACCCGTACACGCAAGCGCGTCCGACCATCGCCGTCGCGCGCACTGCGCCGCAGCCGGTTGTGCTGGCGGCGTGGGAGGACTATCGCGCCGAAATCCCCGGCATCTACGCGCAGCGCTTGGATGCCAACGCGCTTAAGGTGGGGCTGCACATCGGTCTGACGCCGCTGGATGGCCTGCAAGCGCGCCCGGTGATAGCGTACAGCGCCACGTCGGATCGCTATCTCGTGGCCTGGTATCACCTTGACGCCGGCGGCGCGCGGATCATGGCGTACACCGTGCGCGGCGACGGCGCGCTGGCCTGGCGCCCGTTCACCGTCGCGGCCGGCATCCAGACCCCCGATCTGGCGCTGGCTGTGGCCTGGGACGCGCTCAACAATCGCTTCCTCGTTGTATGGGACGACATCGCGCCCGCAACGGCTGATGACTTCAATATCTACGGGCAGATCGTCACGCTGGATGGCGACCTGGTGGGCGACAAATTCGCCATCTCGTCTGCGCCCGGCCAACAGCACGCGCCGGTCGTCGCTTTCAGCCCAGAGTTGGAACGTTACCTGGTTGTCTTTGAGGGTGTGGACACGTTCTACCAGATGACGAACCTGTATGGACAGCTTGTAGCGACGGATGGCGCGCCGCTGCTAACGGATGTCAACACAAATTTTCTGCTCACCATGCCCGGCGCGGCGCGGATGGCGCGCTATCCCGACGTGGCCTATGACGCTGCCAGCCATACTTTCCTTGCCGTCTGGCAGGACAACCGGGCCGATCCGGCCGGGTGGGACGTTTACGGGCGGCGGGTGGACGGTGAGACCGGTACGTTGATGGCGCCGGAGTTCGCTATCGCCGCCGCTGCCAATCGCTTTGAGGAACTCCCGCGTCTGGCGGCCGGGCCGGCAGGACGCTACTTCGTCGTCTGGCAGGATACGGCGGCGGTGGTGGACAGCGCGCCGGACGTGATGGGGCGGTTGCTCAATGCGAACGGCGCGTCGGTTTCGGCGTCGCTGCCGATTGCGACGGAAATCGTCTATGCTGAAAGTGCGCCGGATGTCGCCTACAGCGCCAGGGCCAAGAGCTTCCTTGTCGCCTGGCACGGCGCGCCGCAGAGCGAAGCCGGATACGCGCCGGACATCTACGCGCGCCAACTGAATGTTCTCGGCGCGCCGACGACTGCCGTGTTGCCTGTCGCCATAGCCGCTGACTCAGCCCGCTTGTGGCCCGTCATCGCTGCCCGCGATGGACATTCGGAATGGCTGCTTGCCTGGGAGGATGGTCGCGCCGACCCTGGCGCAGAGCGCATCGGTGTGTATGCGCGCCGCCAGCAGGCATTTTGGTCTGTCTATCTGCCGCTGGTGATGCGGCAAAAGTAGCGCAACGTCTCTCAAAAACCGGGATTTTCGCAAAATCCCGGTTTTTTTCTATTTGCCTCTTGACAAATCGTGCAACTATATTACAATATAATACGTAATACAATTACGGGTAATTAAAAAAGAGTCAATCTTTGTAAGGAGGAAAACGATGAGTGAAGAAAAACGTGTTGAAGAAGTGGTGGAGGAAACCCCGGTCGTAGAGGAAGGGGAAAGCGCGGAGAAGCACGAGGCCAAGAAGCCGGCGTCGGCGACGTTCAAGGATGCGTTAAAGCAGGTTGAGACGTTCGGTCAGGCGTTGAGCGACGCTCTGCAGGCGCGCGGCAACGTCGTGATGGTGCGCGTCAACGACGAGGCGCTGGCGCATCTGGATATGCTGGTGGATGCTGAAGTCACCAAGAGTCGCTCGGAGAGCGCGGCATTCCTGATTGCCGAGGGCATCAAGGCCAATCAGAGCTTGTTCGACAAGATCGGCAGCATCACGCAGCAGATTTCCGAGTTGCGTGAGCAACTGCGCAAAGAGGTCAAGCTGGAGCCAGAGGCTTAAGCTTTGAGCCACAATCAGTCAAAACGATTTAAGGAGGGAAAAACAATGAGTGAGGAAAAAGTTGTGGATGTTGAGGTCGTCGAGACGCCCCAGGCCGCCGAAGCGGCCCCGGCCGCGTCGCCAACTTTGACGAAGATCGTGGATGAGACGGCGAAGGCGATGGAGTCGTTGGGCAAAGCGCTCATCAAGGCCGCGCAGGATGTCTCCAACCTGATGGTCGTGCCGGTGGACAAGGTCACGCGCGCGCAGTTGGATCTGCTCGTTGAGGCTGGCGTCGCCAGTACGCGCAGCAAGGCCGCGGCCAGCCTGCTGAAGGAATCCGTGCAGAATCGCAAGGAGATCTTCGACAAGATCGAAAAGACCCGCACGCAGATTGACACGTTGAAGCAGCAGCTTCATACGCTCGTCGGCGCCGCCAGTTAGCGCAGTCCGTTCATACTTGATACAGACCTGACAGGTTTTTTGAGACCTGTCAGGTCTGTTGTATGTTTTTACCAAGCCACGCCAGCACCTTGCCCGCCAGATCGTCTCGGGTGGTGCGGTTGACCTCCCACAGCGTCACTTGCGCCAACGCTTTGAAAGCGTCGCTTTCGGGGTGGGGGTGGCTCATAATGGTTCCCAGGACGGAGGTAGGGCCTAAAATGGCGCGCATCACGGCATCGCCGAAAGCCGGCGCGTATAACTCCATCGTCCCGATCTCGTCCACAACCACCAGCTTCTTCTCTTGAATGGCGCGCTGCAACGCGGCGACGCCCACCCGTTCAAGCGCCTTGACATCTACGCCGTAGCGCCCCACACGCGGCGTTTTCGGGTCGCGCAAATCCACGTGGGCGATGGTTGCCTCTTTCCCATCCAGTGTGATCAGCCGGAAGCCTTTCCGCCCGCCGGGGCCGACAATCTCCTCGGTGTAGAATCCGCCGGCCTTGTTCCCCAATTGCGCGACAACGGCGCGGATAATCGTCGTTTTTCCAATGCCGGGATGTCCGGTGAGCAACAATGTCTTTCCCATACTTTCTCCGATTGGCCTGTTTACGGCTTGGAGTATAATGCCATCAGGTTAGGATGCAAGGAGGCTATATGCGTATACTTATCACAGGCGGGGCGGGGTTCATCGGATCGCATTTGTGCGACCGGTATCTGGCGGAGGGGCACGAGGTCATCGCCATGGACAATTTGAGCACGGGGAGCACGGATAACATCGCGCACCTGGCGGGGCATCCGCGCTTTTCGTTCATCAAGCATAACGTGACGCAGTACATTTACGTGGCCGGGCCGTTGGATATGGTGCTGCACCTGGCGTCGCTGCCCAGTCCCGTGGACTACTTGAATTTTCCCATCCAAACGCTCAAGGTTGGCGCGCTCGGCACACACAACACGTTGGGACTGGCGTTAGCCAAGCAAGCGAAGTTCCTGCTGGCCTCCACGTCCGAAGTCTACGGCGATCCGCTCATCCATCCCCAGGACGAGAGTTATTGGGGCAACGTCAATCCCGTCGGGCCGCGCGGCGTCTACGACGAGAGCAAGCGCTTCGCCGAGGCGCTGACGATGGCTTATCACCGCTATCATCACGTGGACACGCGCATCGTGCGCATCTTCAACACCTACGGGCCACGGATGCGCGCGGACGACGGGCGCGTGGTGCCCAATTTCATCTGCCAGGCGTTGCGCGGCGAACCGCTGACCGTCTACGGCGATGGTTCGCGCACGCGCTCGTTCGGCTACGTGGACGATCTGGTGGAAGGCGTTGTGCGCCTGATGGCGACCGACGTTGAAGGGCCGGTGAACCTGGGCAATCCCGTCGAGTTGACAATCCTCGAATTCGCCCGGCTGACGCTCGACGTGACCGGCAGCGCGTCGGACATCGTCTTCGTCCATCCGACTGACGAACGGACGGCGGACGACCCCAAGCAGCGTTGCCCCGACATCACTAAAGCCAAAGCCGCGTTGGGATGGGAGCCGCGCGTCCCGGTGCAGGAGGGCCTGCGCAAGACGGCGGATTATTTCCGCGTGAAGTTGGGTTTGGCGTGACGCGCTACGTGCTCAGTGTGCTGGTCTACGTGCAGCGCGGGGACGACGTGCTCGTGATGCGCCGCAACAAGGAGCCGAATCTGGGGCTGTGGATCGCGCCGGGCGGCAAGGTGGAAACCGGCGAGTCGCCGCACGAGACGGCGCGCCGTGAGATGCGGGAAGAGACCAGCCTGGTCGTGGACGATCTGCGTCTGCGCGGCTTCTGCACGGAAGCTTCGCCGTTGCCGGAGTGGAACTGGATGCTGTTTATCTACACCACCCGCACGTTTTCCGGCGTTGTGCAACCCGATCTGCGCGAGGGTGATTTTGCCTGGCTGCCGGTGAGCACGTACCTGAACGATCTACCGATCCCACAGGCGGACATGATCTTCGCGCCGCGTGTGTTGCGGATGGAGGCTGGCGTCTTCCAGGCGAAGTTTGTCTACGATGAGGCGTTGAGGCTGGTGACGTGGACGGAATATCCGGGCTGACAAAATTACGCGCGAGGCGCGCTGCGCTTCCGGCTGCGCTGGCGCTGGTTGGCGCAGCATGGGGATTGCTGTTAGCGCGGCTCTCGTTGTGGGACGGCCTGTTATTGACGGCGCTCGTCTTCATCGTCGTGGGGAGCGTGTGGGAGCCGCTTGTCGGCGTTGGCGCGGCGCTTTTCCTGGGGCCGTTGCAGGCGTGGCTGCGCATGGAGCTGCCGCAGATTCCATCGCTCATCGGCCAAATCGTCTTTCTGTTGACGGTGGGCGTTTGGATCGCGCGCGGTCTGCTGCGCCGCGACCTCCACATCCCGCTGCCGCCGCTGCTCCTACCGCTGCTCGGCTTTATGGGTGTGGCGCTGCTCTCGCTGTGGCGGCCCGCCGATGCGTGGACGGGTCTGCTGGAATGGGGCAAGTGGGGGCAGATCGTGGTGTTATTCCTGCTGGTCTACGACCGTCTGCGCGGCGCAGTGGCGCGACGGCGCGTGATCCTGGTGATGGCGCTGCTGGCCGGCGTCGCGGTGTTCCAGGCGCTCGTCGGTCTGTGGCAGTTCGGCCTCAGCGAGGATATACCGGAGCATTTCGCCATTGACGCGCGCTTTTTCCGCGCCTACGGCACCTTCGAGCAGCCCAATCCCTACGCTGGCTTCCTCGGCCTTGTCGGTGCGCTCCTGGCCGGTCTCGTTGCCGTCGCCCTGTGGGACTGGCTAACACGAATTGCGAATTGCGAATTACGAATTACGAATTACGAATCACGAATTACGAATTGCGAATTACGAATTACGAATTACGAATCACGAGTTACGAATCACGGGTTACGAGTTACGAATTACGAATCACGAATTACGAATCACGAGTTACGAATTACTGGTTACCCATTCGGTCTGCTGTTGTTCGCGCTGGGTGCTGTTGTCGCGGGTTTGCTCGCCTCGTGGTCGCGGGGTGGGTGGATGGGGTTCGGGGCGGCGTTGCTGGCTATCGTTGCCCTGCTGCCGCGCCGCAGTGTGTGGGGCGTGGTGTTGGTGGTTGTGGTGGTTGTCGGCGGACTTGGTCTTTACGCAGCCGATTTGCTGCCGTCTTCCATCGCCGCGCGGCTGACCGGTTTCCTGGAATATGCGCGCTTCGAGGATGTGCGCGGGCTAGGCATCAACAATGCGAATTACGCCGTCGTCGAGCGGATGGCGCACTGGCAGGCGGCGCTGGCGATGTGGCGCGAGCGATTCTGGCTCGGTGTGGGCTTCGGCTGCTACGAACCGGCTTATCCTGCGTACCGGCTTGTCAATTGGCCCTTCGCCTTGGGCCACGCGCACAACTACTACCTCAATCTTCTGGCCGAGGCGGGAATCTTGGGATTGACTGCCTATCTTGTATGGCTTGGCAGCATTTTCGTGAGCCTGTGGCGCGCGTCACGTCGCGTGACCGGGTTGGCGCGCGGCGTCGCGCTGGGACTCATCGGCGTCTGGACACACTTTACTGTCCACAATCTTGTGGATAACATCCTCGTGAACAATGTGCATCTGCACCTTGGGGTGCTGTTAGCCTTGAGCGCATGGGTCGGAGCGCAAGGGATCAGGAGAACAGGAGGGACGTATGCAAGCAACAACACCGGAACAGGCGATTAAGTTATCGTATCCGTTGGCGCATTTCCACGCATACCAGGGCGACACAAACGACTGTGGCGCGTATTGCATCGCCATCACCAGCAATAGTCTGTACAACATCCCGCTGGTGAACGCGGCTGCGCTGGCAAGTGAATTGAGTCGGCGCGGCCTTCCGGACCGTATTCCCGGTTGGGTGCTGTTTCCCTGGGGCGTCGTGGGGACATTTCGCCGCCTGGGATTGCGCGCGCGCTGGCGCATTGGCGCGCGTCTGCCACGGCTTTTCGATAACTTGCGCCGCAACCTGATCACGATGGTTATCCTTGGGGAACCGCTGCGTTTAGTAAATCGCAAGTGGGCGGGATGGTCGCATTACAAAATCCTCACCACCTGGGACCCCGAACGCGAGCTAGGATTCGTTGATCCGGCGACCTCCAGTCCTACGGGGATGACCTGGCAGGCGCTTGAAGAATTTCGTCGTCAGTGGACGTGGATGGGACGGCAGATCATCGAAGTGTGGGGGCCTTGAAATGCCGGAGTCCTGTCCACAATGCGGGAATATGGTTGCTGATGGGACGGTACGCTGTCCGGCCTGCGGGGCGCGGATTCAACCGCGTGTGATGGACGAAAAAACCGGCTTCACGTGGGCCGATTTTTTCAACTACAGTCTGTATACCCTGCTCATTCTGATCGCCGCCATCGCCATACCGGCAGTCACGGCTTTCCTCTGTCTCCATCTTGTTCTGCGCTAATCGGTCTCTTACGACATCCCCTTGACGTGCTTTCCCAGTTGCACCAGGCGGCTGGACATGGCGTAATCGGGCACTTGAAAGTCCTCGCTCAGTTGTTGGAGGGTGATGAGTGGTCGCCAGGCGGCTTTAGCCACCCATTGCGCCGGGATGAGTAAACTCGAGGCGAAGTACCTGGCGGCATCGTTGCTGTAGGGATAATTCTGCTCCCAATCGGCGCTGGCGCGGCAGATTTCCCGGTACAACAGACGCGCCATCGCCATCCGGTATTCATAACGGTGTTCGCCGATCCCAAAAACGAGCGACAGGTCGCTAATATCAACGCTGCTTAATCCCTCCGGCGGGTCAGAAAGAATCTTCTCCACCGGGATGGGAGGGCGTTTGAAGTTGTAATGCTCCACCAGTTTTATTGTCAGCTCTTCGATGCGTTGTTGATCGTTGGTTGATAGCGCCACCGTAATACCCTCCGCCGTGTGCGAGTTCTTGTGCAAGGCTTATTATATCTTCTCCCTGAAAACTTACAAGATTAACCACTACGTCCGAACTGCCTGATCAACTGTTCCGCCGAAATTTGCACCATAGTCGGACGGCCATGGGGACAGGTGCGGGGGTTGGCGGTCTGTTCCAGGTCTCGCACCAGGCGTTCCATCTCCTCGCGCGAGAGCACCTGCCCGGCCTTGACGGCGGCGCGCTTGCAGATGCGCCGTATCAGCATCTCTTCCAGTTCGGTGTGGATGGGGGACCGCTCGTCGGCGCTGGCGGCGATGTCGGACAACAGGTCGCCAGGAGCAAGGTTGACGAGCCAGGTAGGCAGCGCGCGCACCAGGAATGTGCCCGGCCCGAACGACTCGACCGCCAACCCTAGCGCGTGCATGGCCGGCAGCAGTTCTTCGAGATAGGCAGCTTCGGCGACCGGCAGCGCCACAGTCTCCGGTTCCAGCAGCGGTTGTGACGCGATTTTGCCCTGCATCCACTCGGCTACCATACGCTCGTAGAGGATGCGTTCGTGGGCGGCGTGCTGATCAATCAAATAGATGCCATCTGGCCCTTCGGTGATGATGAACATCGTTGAAGCCTGACCGATGACGCGCAGCGGCGGCAGCGTGGAGGCTGTCCCCGCCGGTCTCGGCGCCGCATCCGGCAGCGAAAGTGGCGCGCCGGGGATGAACGTCGGCGACGATATTACTGTCGGCAACGTCGGCGACGTTGCGCGGCGCGCGTCGGATTGGGGAAGGGCGATTTGTCGCGCTGCCGGGGACAGCGCGGCAAGACGCGCGCGTGTGGTTGTTTCCGACGGCGCGGATGCGTCCTCTTCGACCGGCGCCGACGGTGGAGCTTGCCAGGCAGTCGCTGCCGGCGCCTCGTCCATCACCGTAGCGCGGACGGCGCGCTGTACGGCGCGGAACACGGCGTCGCCGTCACGGAAGCGCACCTCCGTCTTGGCCGGGTGAACGTTCACATCCACATCTTCAGCCGGCAGGGTCACGCTGACAAAGGCGACGGGAAAGCGCTTGACCGGCAGCAGCGTGTGGTACGCCTGGATGATGGCGTAGGTCAACCGCAAATCCTGCACCCAACGTCCATTGACGAACAGCGTGATGTAGCCGCGATTGGCCCGGTGGACGCTCGTGGGGCCGACAAACCCGCTCACGCGGACGGTCTGCGCGTCCGTGAGCGTCTCCGGGATCGCCAGCAGGCTGGTCCCCAGGTCCATCCCGTAAACGCTGAGCAGAGCTTCCGGCGCATTGCCATTGCCCGAGGTAGACAGAATCTCCCGTCCGTCGTGGAGCAAAGAGAAAGCGATGTGCGGATACGCGATCGCGTAGCGCATGAGAAAAGCGTCAATGTGGCTGCGTTCAGTGCGTTCGGATTGGAGGAACTTGCGCCGCGCGGGCACGTTGTAGAACAAATCCTCGATAAGCAGGTCAGTGCCGTGCGGGCGTCCCACTGCGGCCCGCGAAACGATATTGCCGCCTTCGATACGCACGCGCGCGCCGACTGCTTCGCCGGTGTGCCGGGTGATGCACGTCACGCGGCTCACAGAGGCGATGCTGGCGAGCGCCTCACCGCGAAACCCTAGCGTGGCGATGTGTTCCAGGTCGTCCGCAGTCTCCAACTTACTCGTCGCGTGGCGGCGGAATGCCAGCTCGATCTCAGCAGCGGGGATCCCCGTTCCGTCGTCATGGACACGGATTGCGTCACGCCCACCGCCGCGCGTTTCCACTTCCACCCGCGCCGCACCCGCGTCCAGACTGTTTTCGACCAATTCCTTGACGACGGAGGCCGGGCGCTCGACGACCTCACCCGCGGCGATGCGGGCGGCAACATCCTCAGACAAGAGCCGGATCGCCATACTTCTTATCATCTCTCCGGCAGGCGATAGGTCTCTGGGGTATCCAACGGATTGGACATCATCGTGATTGGATTGAGTGGATAGTAATTATCCACGTTCAAGCGCACGATGTTGTTGTATGGCTCTCCGGACATCTCATGATTCTCCAGGATCGCACCGTAAGTTGTCGCCGCGTTGAACGAATCCACCTGCACGTAAATAATATCGCCGGCCCGGAGCGCCGCCGGCAGACGGCTGTAGTTGCGTTTGTAGTAGATGTCGTACAGAAACAGCTCGCGCGACTCGCCGGGATTGATGGGCAGGGCTTCCCGATCTACCCCCCAGGCCGCGCCGTAAGGAGAAATCGGATCCCACGTTTGATTCACATGCGTGGGCGCTGGCGAGGGGTTGATATACAAATCCACCCAGAACCCCAGAACCGTCGTGACAGGCGTTTGTCCCTGGTTTTTGATGGTGATGACGATCCCTTTTTCTACCGACAACACGACGTTTTCCACGACGAGATCTGGCCCGGTGGCGTAGTTCCGAGTCACGAGCGGCAGGTAGACGACAGGCCATTTGACGCTGCTGCTTGCCGAATCGGTGTTGTTTCCCGGGATGGGGTCTTCGCCATTTGCGCCATCGTCGGAGACTGAGGCGTTGTTGGTCAGTACCGTATCTTCTGGGACGCCGGAATTGACCTTCACCGTGAGTGTGCGCACCACCTGTCCTCCGGCGCTGAGGGCGAAGGGCGGCCAGATCACGACGCCCGGAGTACGCTGTGTGCCGCCGTCTGATGCGCTGACGAATTGCGTAGCTGCTGGAAGGGTATCAACGATGCTGACCCCCGTTGCGCCTTGCGAACCGGTGTTCTCGACGCGGATGGTATACAGCAGCAAGCCGTTAGGATAGACGGTGGTTGCGTTCACCGTTTTATCGAGAACCAGATCCGGCATCGCCCCGACGGCGTTGACATCCACGGCGGTATTATCTTGTGGATGCAGGTCTGGGCCGTGCGCGCCGTCATCACCCACGACAACGGTGTTGGTGATGTGCGTCACGCCGGCTGGCATCGCGTCGTTGACGATAACGGTGAGTGTGCGGGTGATCGTCTCATTCAGCGCCACTTGCGCGACGGGCGGCCACGTCACAATGCCGGGCATCGTCTCTGCGCCGCCATCCGAGGCGGAAATGAAAATGACATCCACGGGTAGCGTGTCGGTGATCCGCACAGTGGTCGCGTTTTGCGTCCCTCTGTTCACGACCGTGATGACGTAGACGAGTGTTTGTTCCGGCAGCACGGCGCTGACGCCGTCATCCTTGCCGGCGATGAGATCGGGCCGTGTGATGACGGGCGTAATCGCGGTTGCGGTGTTATCGTTCGGGTTGGCGTCTCCGCCGTTTGTGCCGTCGTCGCCGATACTCACCTGATTGGTGATCTCGGTGACGCTGATGGGGAACGGCAGCACCACATCCACAGCAAAACACAGTGCGCCGCCGTCAATGACATTCCCAAGCGCGTAAGCGCACACCGTACCGGCGGGCGCGCCGTGAGCGCATGTCCAGCCGATGCTGCTGGCCGTTGCGTTGAATGTAGTGTAATCGGGCACAGTCTCGGTGACGATCACGCCGCTGGCGACCTGATTGCCGGCGTTGTCGTAGGTCAGCGTGTAGACGAGGGTTGCGCCGGGTTCCACCGTCGCGTCGCCGTCATCTTTGGTGATCACCAGATCAATGGTCGTGTTGACGAGGGTAATCGCATCGGCAGTATTGTTGGTCGGATTGGTATCCGCGCCGTTGCTGCCGTCGTCAGCGATGCTGGCCGTATTCACGATCTGGCGCACCCCTGAAGGCAGCGGCGAAGCGATGCGCACGGCGAACGTAGCGTTGCCGGATGCGCTTGCTGCCAGGCTGCCAATCGCATACGTACACAGCGTCCCGGCAGGCGCCCCATCGGCGCACGTCCAACCTGGACTGCTGGCGGCAGCGTGGAAGGTCGTGTATGCCGGAACAGTTTCCGCGATGTTGACGCCGGTTGCGCCCTGGTTGCCTGGATTGGCGTAGGCGAGTGTGTAGACGAGGGTATCGCCAGGCTGCGGGACAATGCCGCCATCGTCTTTGGCAAGCGCAAGGTCGGGCGCGGCGACGACGGCGTCGGCGTGCTGGGCGATGGCGGCGAAGCCGCGGTCATCGGCGGCGGAGGCGGTATTGATGAGCAGCT
>DAOUAQ010000143.1:0-23941 GCA_034433375.1 Anaerolineae bacterium
TCTACCGGGCGGCCGGCGGAGTCGGTCACGCGCAACAGCAGTTTAACCTCCTCGCCCGGCCCATAGAGCGCCTTGTCAGGCAAAATCTCGACGGTAAGCGTCTGTGCGGTCGGCTCGACGGTCAGTTTCACGTAGCCGGCCCGCACGTCCGGCGTGGGCGAGGCTTCCGACACGCTGCGCACAACGAGGAATGAGACATAAATATCGGGGACATAGGCATCAAGGATGGGGATTTCCACCACAGGATTAGGCGCATCGAGCACGCGGCGCTGAGCTTCAAGAATTCCGTTGCGCTCTACAGTCATCAACATCTGGTAGGGGCCGGTGAACGAAACCGGCACGAGTATTTTGGCCGTATCGCCGACCCGGTAAGTGCGCGCATCGGCGACAGGTGTGACTTTGCCCTCCTCCGAGGGCCACAACACCGTCTCGTCGCCGCTTACCCACAGCGTGATTGCGCTATGCACAGAATGGCCGTCGGCGTCCTGGGCGTCGGCGCTGATGACGTAAGTGCCGCTACGGGGTGGATTGACGATGGCGACCGCCCTACCCTCAGCATTGGTTGTCACGTTGACCGATGAAACCTTGGTATCGGTGTAAATCCACTTGCCCTCCACGCCCGGCGCGCGCTGCCAAACGCGCTGCGCCAATATAACCGAGAGCGCCTGATCCGCTACAGGAAACTGCTCCCAATCCCGCGCCAGAAGCTTGATCTCGGTGCGGGTTCCGGCGCGTAGGACCCACTGCCGGGGATTGAGCTGCACGTAGAAGCGAGAGGGATGTACCATCACCTGCGCTTGCCCACTGGCCGAAAAACCGCTCGCGTCGGTCAAGGTCGCTTCGATAGTCCAACGCTGCGGGCTTAGGGGTGTGTCGTCGGCGATGAGGCGTAGTTTGGCCGGAATTTCGATCAAAAAACGGCCATCCACATCCGTCACCGCCTGACCTTCCGCTATAACCGTTCCTGCCCACGGCCAAAGTCCAGATGCCGCCGGATACAGGGCATTTTCTGCGCGCACCACCCAAGTCGCCTGCGCCTGGCCGACAGAACCGCCGAAATAATAGTCCGCAGTGACCACAGCGCGCAGCGTCTCGCCGTCCAAAATATCCTTGTATTCCGGGGTGATGGCGACCGCAAACTCCGGTTTCCGGTATGCCGCCACGCTGAGTACCACACTCCACACTCGGCTGTTTGGGATACCCGGCAGAGTCGCTTCTAACACATAGTCGCCGATTTCCGCATCCTCTGAAAGCTCAAATTCACCGTCAAAAGTGCCCATATCCGAAAGCGCCACCGTCGTCGAATAGACCAACTGCCCCGCTAGGTCGCGCAAAGCCACCGCTACCGGCAAATCCAACGGCGGCAGCAGATAACGGTCGTCGTCTTCGCGCAACACCCCGCGAAAATAGAGCGCCTGCCCTGGCCTGTAGATGGGACGGTCGGTGTACAGGTTCATCACGAAACGTGACGCGGCGGCGCCATCGAGCGTGATGTCGAAAGCCCACGGCGCGGCATCGGCCATCCAATGCGTGATGGCGACGCCAAAGCCGGCCTTGCCGGCTTCCCCCACGACGGCGGCGACATTCTCCCACAGGTCGGCGCGCGGGCTGATGGGAATGGCAGCCAGACCAGCGGCGTCCGTCGTGCCGGCGGCAATCAACAGGCCCTCACGGTCTATAAGGCGCACCGCCGTGCGGCTGATCGGCTCGCCGCTGCGCAGATCGGTGACCCATACCAGCGCCTCTTTGGCAGCCAGCTTGAGCGTCACGTGGCGATCCACGACGCCAATCCTGACGGATTGTTTTCCCCACGGCGGATTGTCCCACGCAAGCTGGTAATAGCCGGTGGGCAAGGCGGTTCCAAGCCGCCGTAGATTGAGTGGGACGACCGTGGCGACGTTGCGCGGTACGTCGAACTTCTCTGCCCAATCGCGAATGGAGGCGCCTGCGGCGTCCCAACCGCGAACGAAATTCACCTCGTTCAACTCCGAAAGCACGAAAGAGGCACTGGCAAGGTTCCGCACGAGGAAATAGAGCGTCGCCGGTTCGGCGGCGTCAAGGGTTACGGCATCGGATGTCATCGCCAGCCCGATGAAGGGAGGCAGGTCGCCGGTGACAAAACACAAGTCATCACTTTCGGGAAGCATGTTGCCATAAATGTCTGCGATGCCGGGTTTAATCAACACGCAGTACTCGGTGCGCGGGTCTTTATCCCAGGAAAGGTGATACACGCCCGCCGCAGTGTCGAAATAGGTGTAGAGGCTTTTGCCCGCAGGCGTGATGGCGATGTTCGCATCCAATGTCGCTGCGTCTAGCGCACCGGCGAACGTTAAGCGGACAGATTCGCCAACACCCACGCCGGCAGCGCCATTTTCAGGGACAGACGCCGTCAGCGCCGGATAGGGGACGGTGGTAAAAGTCCAGACTTGAGGGTTAGCTAAGGGGGCGCTGGTCGCCGCGCGCGCGCGCGCGCCGATCTGCACGGTATACTTGACACCCAGGTTCAAGGTGAGGGCGGGGGTGAAAACGAGCAGCGCGCCGTTGTCTTCCCACGTGACCACGCCGGGGACGCTTTCGCTATGGGCACCGGTCACGCTAAAGACGCTGCCGGTGATGTCCTGATCCATCGGCGTATTGAAGACCACGCGGATCGCAGTTTCCAGCGGAACTCCCGTCTGACCGGCAGCAGGTGTGACCGCCTGGATAGCCGGCAATGCCGTGTTGAATGTCCAGGCGACAGGTGCGGACAACACCACACCCTCGACACTTCGTGCCCCCATATCCAGGGCGACGCCATAGCTTTTCCCGGCGGCCCACCCCCGAAATGGATCAAAGCGGTAGAGCGATGTGTCTATCCATGTCCCTGTGCCCATAACGGTCGGAGTGAACGTCAACGACAAAGGCAAGCATTCTGTGTCTGCTGCCGCCACCTCTCCCACGCAGGTGAGCGGGACGATGGCGCGGTTAAAGGCAACCAGGACGGGGGCATCAATCCGCACATCAACGGCGCCATCTGCCGGCCCCACGCGCGTCACCTGCAACGGCGCGAGTGTCGAGAACGCAAAAGCCAGTTCAGGCGACGCCGGGATGCCTGAAGCAGATCGAACTTCGCCAACCAGCGCTACGCGATAACGGGTGACCGTAGCCAATGCTTTAGGGCGAAAAACAACCGTCGCGTCGTCCGGCCATACGAAGTCGCCCTCAACAGTCGGCGTCACGCGCATGGCCCTCTCAACACTGTCGTGATCCATCGGCTGATCGAAAGAGAGTGTGATCGGCGCATCCGCGGCAACTTCCTGGCCCATACGCGGCGCAAAATCGAGAATCACTGGCGGGTATGGGCCTTCTGGCACAGGAGGCGGAGGGGTTGGAGTTGGCGCCAGCGTTGCCGTAGGTTCAGATGTCGGGGTCAAAGTAGGCTGTGGCGTCAAAGAAATTTGCCCACATCCCGCCAACCCAAGTACGACAAGGATAAGCAGCGCGGTCCACAACGGGCGCGAAGACGATCTGTGCATGCAATCCCCCCTAAAAATCAACTGACAGCCGCGCGACCAGCGACTATACAACAACATCCCCCGAAACGACAATCAGGCATGGTTTTTGTCACACCGGCTGCACACGACTTATCTTAGCGTAGGACATATAAAAGGCAAGCGCAGACTCTCAACAAGGGTCTGCGCTGATTCAAGATGCAGAACGAACTTTCAGGCCGTAGCGCGCACGTGAACGATTTTCGACTGTGATTCCTGGAGCTTCGGCAGCACGATGGTCAGCCGCCCATCTACAATCCGGGCCTCCGCTTTTTGAGCGTCTACGGGCACATTGAGCAGCAAGGTGCGGCTGAAATATCCCGTCGGACATTCTTGCATCGCGTACTCAACGTTCACAATGGGAGGTGGATATTTGCCGCGCAGTGTCAAACAGTCGCGTTCAATCTTGATTTCCAGGTCGCGCGGTTTGAGTCCAGGAACCGGAGCGGTAATGACGATTTCGTCCGCCGTCGTGTACACGTCCACCATCAAGGTTGACTGTGCGACCGACTCATGCCGGAAAACACGCAGCACACGCGCCGGGGTAAAGCGTGAGTCATGCATCAGACGCGATAACGTGTCTCGTACTGCGATGCAATCCATTCGAGGATTGAATTTCCACGGCATGTTTACCCCCGGATGCTGTGCCTAAATCCGTCGCCGACGATTGCCGCTCAGAAGGAAGATATAATACAGCATCGTCGAAATAGCCTGCGCCAAAGCCGCAACGTAGGTGAGCGCCGCCGCCGACAACATCTCACGCGCGCCGCGCAAAGAGGTCTCATCGGCCAGAATACCGCTCTGCTGCAACAACTGCATCGCCCGCCGGCTCGCGTCCAATTCTACGGGGAGTGTCAACAGCGAGAAGACCACCGCCCCGGCGACGAAGTAAACCCCCACCGTCGCCAACTGCTGCGATTGAAAGAGCATTCCCACCAGGAAGATAATCGGCCCAAGCCAGGACGTGAAATTGACCACCGGGACCATCCCCGAACGCAAGCGCAACAGCGCGAAATTCTGTTCGTCCTGCAAGGCATGGCCCAGTTCATGGGCCACAACCGCCACAGCGCCCACCGAACTGGATTGCGCCACACCGGCCGAAAGATGCAAGACGTTGTTGCGTGGGTCGTAATGATCGGTCAGTTGACCGGCGACGCCCTCGATACGCAGCGACAATCCGGTGGAGCGCAGGAGAAATTCTGCCACCTGCGCTCCTGTCATCCGGGAGGAGCCAGGAATCTGCAGATACTTGCGGTAAGTCGAGGTGACGCGCCATTGCGCGTATAACGCCAGCAACAGAGCCGGCAATCCAAAGATAAAGTAAAGTGACATTCCCATAAGCGTACAACTCCTTGTTAGCGGACGTCAAATCACGCGCTACTTGAGAAGCTGCCGAACCTGCTCCAGAACGTTGAGCACAGAGGCTTTGTTCTGCGCGACACAGGGCAAAACTGCGACGTTGTCGGACAGGGATAAAAGGCGTTGAATATCGGAGGGTGATAAAGCCACAGCATGGTCCTGCTTGTTGGCAGCCACGACATAGGGCACCTTAGCCTGTTTGCGAAACTGGCGTATAACCTGTTTGGCGTCCATAAAACTAGCCCGGTCGGTGCTATCCACGAGCAACACAAAGGCATCCATTTCCTTCGCCAGAATTGTCCACATGAACTCAAAGCGCGCCTGTCCAGGGGTTCCGTAAAGGTGCAACAGCGTATCGCCGAGTCGTTTCTGGCCGTAGTCCATCGCTACCGTTGTCTCTGACTTTACCGTTGCCGCAATGTGCAGATCTGAAATGCGCCGCTCGGTCGTGACCATAGCAATGTCGCTGATGGTGCGAATAAAGGCTGTCTTGCCGGCGTTGAACGGCCCGGTAACGACAATCTTGTAAGCCTTCACGTCCTTATCCTCTCATTTCTCGGTCGGTTGACGGCGGAAGTCCACAAAACGGTATCCCATGCCACGTTCAGTGAAAATGTAACGCGGATTTTCCAAATCAGGCTCGATTTTCTTGCGCAGGTAGTTGATGTAGAGCCGCAAATACGCGATGGCGTCTTTGTACTCGTAACCCCACACTTTGGAGAGCAGCGTGCTGTAGGGGACCGTCCAACCTGCATTTTCGATCAAATGTCGCAACAGACGGAACTCCGTAGGACGCAATTTGACACGCTCACCGTTGACGATGACCTCGCCGGTGTTGAAGTCAACGCCAAGATAGGCGTCAATGGTCAACTGTGACGAGGCAACCGGCGCGGATACTTGCACACGTCGCAGAACAGCGCGCAAGCGACTCACCAATTCGCGCGGGCTGAACGGTTTGGTGATGTAATCGTCCGCACCCAGGTCCAGGCCCTGGACTTTGTCCTCTTCGGAACTCCGTACCGTCAACATCACGACCGGCACGCTGGAGAGTTCACGGATCATCCTGAGGGTCTCAAACCCATCCATCTCTGGCATCGAGACATCCAGGAGTACAGCATCCGGCATTTTCTCACGCACTTGGTCCACGGCTTGCAGGCCGTTGGAGGCTTCGATGACCCGAAAGCCTTCCATTTCAAGGTTGATCCGCACAAAACGGCGAATCCGAGGCTCGTCATCCACCACGAGAACCAACGGGTGAATGTCGGCGCTACTCGCGGATGAAGGTAACAAGCTTTTCCTCTCCCTCGGTTGGTAGGATTTCAATGCTGTGAATGCGGTTCCAGGGCAGCAGGACGGTGTGCGTCTCCGGCAAGAAATAGGTAACATCGCGCCCATCGCGCAATCGCGGCGTTGTGAGCATTAAAAACGGAGAGTTCTGCTCAGGAAGTTCTTCAATCTCCCCAACAATGGCATCTTCATTCAACACGTGTACCAAAATGGTGTAGGCCATGATTCCCCATCCTATCAGCGGTTAGAATAGATATGCACCTTTAAGCGCATTGTCCCAAACATCAAGAGGTCGCCATCACGGAAAGCGTAGGGCAGATAAGGTGTGACCCGCTCTTCATTCAAAAATGTTCCGTTCGTGCTGTCCAGGTCCTCGACAAAACACATCCCCTCGCGCGTGTAGATGCGGGCATGGCGACGCGATACGCCTTGTTCGAGGCCACCATCGGTCGTCATATCCAGTTCCGGGAATATGCCGTGGGCTGCATCCAGCCGTCCGACCAGGATTTCACGATCGGCAGACAGCAAGACTTTCCGCCCCGTGTTCAGAACTTCAACCTCAATGTTCAACGCCCATTCGTCTTCGCCCTCCTCGCCTTCCGGACGAGGGCGCGCAGGTCGTCCTTCCTCTTGATCGGGGAGCGGTTCAGTGCGCAGCGGCCCACCGGATGGCAGGTATGTGCCGCACTGAACACAAAAGAGCGTTCCGGGTAGATTCTCGGCGCCACATGAGGGACAAGTTACTTTATTTACTTTCTGAGTCATCCTATCCTCCCTAATTCGCAGGGGCGATTAAACTTCGCGTACCATAACGCAATTTCTTACGTCCTTCTTTGGTCGGATCGCCGCCATGAGAAAGGCGACCGACTTCCAACATAGCCGCTTGTCCCAGGTCACGCTGTCCCATATCAAAAAGCCGGGTCGCCGCATATTCCAGGTAATGCGTTGCCTGGCGCACGTCGCCCATCCCCAATGCTTTCCAGGCCTTTTCTTGAAGTTGGAAGACGTTCAGCCGCGCCAAGTGGTTCAGCAACTTGGCCGGCGGCTGTTCTTCCGGCAGATCGAGGGTAAAGGTAACGTTGACATCTTGCCGCAGCCGAATAGTCTCAGACGCAGCCGCGCGATCGCCGACCAAATCCAAGCGCACGATACGCCGTTCTCCGGTTCCCTGTTGATCAACGACCAGTTCCAACACAACAACGACGGGTTCATCAACCGTCAAATTGCCGAGTGAGACGACGTTCCCGGCATAGTCCAGAAGCTCCAAATAGGGCGCAGCGCGATAAGCGCCCCGAACCTGCACATACGGAGCTGTATTAACTTCCAATTTCATATGTTGCAGCATGATGTTGTACAAACCCTGAATTTGCTGTTTGAGGACAGTACGCACATCCGAAGGCGAACTGATATAGTGCGATACCCCTCCGCCGCTGCGGGCGAGATCATCCAGGAATTCGTCGTTCCAGTCTTCACCAATACCAAACGCCGAGATGGTGATACCCTCGGAGGCAGCGCGGCGCGCTTCGGTGAGCGATTGCAGCTCATCTCCATAGGTGCGCCCATCCGTCAGCAAGATGACATGGTTGATCATGTCACTGGAGGCGTAACGCCTGACCTCTCCCAACCCGGCGATCAATCCCCGATTGATTTCCGTTCCCCCGCCGGGAACCATAGAAGCAATGGCGGATTTGAAAATACGCACATTTTCTACCAGCTCCGATGGCGCCAGGATCTCGGCCCGGTCGCTAAAGGTGATCAGCGCCAGGCGGTCTTTGGGATCGAGGCTCTCCAGCAAGTCAGTAGCGGCGACCTTCACATTTTGCATCCGCACGCCGCTCATAGACGTACTGCGGTCAACCACCAGGGCGATATTCAAACGCTGCCGCGCCCCGCCCTTCTGCACCTCGGCCTTTGGGTGGATATCCGCGAGAACATAGACGATCTGCGGCGTGTCCAACGGCGCTAGATAAACCCGACTCTGAAGCAATTCTAGCGCGACAGGCGCATTTTCGGAAAGTCCACGCCGTTCCCGCTGCCGGTCGTAAGCCAGGCGCAGGGCTTTGTCGCGCAACACCTCGTAGGCTTCCTGGATTTGGCGAAAACGCTCCGCGTCGCCGTGCCCACTGTCAGGGTGATACTCACGCGCCTGCTGACGATAAGCTTGCCTGATCGCTTCGTCATCGGCATCCCAAGTCACGCCCAAAACAGTGTAGTAATCCTTTTGCGAATCAATCAACGCCATCGGAATGCCCCTATTGTGTCTTCCGCCAGATTTCTGCCAGGACTACTGTGATGTTATCGTTGCCGCCAGCAGCATTCGCCGCCGCAACCAATTGTGTACATGCCTGTTGTGGGGTAGGCGCGGCTTGAATTAAACGCCAGATTTCTGCCTCTTCAACGAAACCCCACAATCCATCGCTGCACAACAGCAACCGGTCTCCCGACGTCAACGCGTAAGTCGCCACATCAATCTCCAGAGCGCCGCCTTGTCCAATAGCGCGATACAGGACGTTGCGCTGCGGATGTGTTGTCGCTTCATCCTCGGTGAGTTGCCCCATCTCGATGAGGCGACTGACCAGAGAGTGATCTTTGGTCAACTGCTTCGGCGGTTGACCGGCGCGCAACAGATAGGCGCGGCTGTCGCCAACATGGCCGATAAAAAGGCGATCCTCCAAAATCATGCCGCACGTCAAGGTGCTCCCGCTGCCGGGCAGGTCACGGGTCACGGCGCGATTTGCCAATGAGATTGCCTCGCGGACAACGTCGGTTAGGGAAGGTTGATTGGCGTTGTACCCCGTACCGCTGATCAAGGGCAGATAAACCTGTGAAAGCAACTGGCTGCTCGCCACACGCAAGGTCAAAGAACTGGCCGCCTCTCCCGACTGATGCCCTCCCATGCCATCAGCTACCATAAAAAGCCCAAAGGCCGGCGCGGCATTGCTTGCTTCGTGTTCACTGGATGCGACAAAAAGGGCGTCTTCATTATGTTCGCGCACGAGGCCCACATCGGTCGCCCACCCGACGGAGAAGACGCCGGATGCCTCCCACAAGCGCCCCGCCACCTCGACTTGTGGAGGTGCGGACGGCGTCACAGCCTCAGTCGAGGCGCCCTCAGCTTTCTTAAACAGATTCGCGGCGGCGCTATCCTGTTGTTTCTGCTGCGCAGATTTGCCAAATATGTCACGCAACCAAGCTTTCAAACCAGCCATGCATCCCCCCGCATTCTAGCGTTACGTAGGAAAAGCGTAAACGTAATGATCGGCAGAGCCTACGTAGATGATTCCCTCAACAATCTCTGGAGCGCCGGTAATCGGGCCATCGGTCTGGTAACGCCAGCGCACCGTACCCGACAAAGCGTCGAAACAGTAAAGCACACCATCTACCCCACCGATGTAGAGATTGCCGCCATAGACACTCGCCGCGCCGGTGATCTGGTTTTCAGTCTGATAACGCCAGACCACACGGCCTTCACCCGCATCCAGGGCGTAAATGTAGCCATCCACAGACCCAAAATAAACGATGTCCTTCCAGAAGGCCGCCGTCGAGACGATCGCGCCCCCAGCACGATATTTCCAGGCCGCCCAGCCGGAGCGCGCATCTATCGCGTAAAAGTTCGTGTCCAACGAGCCAATGAACACCAAGGCGTTCTGCATAATCGGCGAGGCCAGGAAGCCACGCCGCGCGCGAAAACGCCAACGTAGCTCGCGGTTCAGGCTGAGCGCATACACCATCCCCATTTGACACGCGAAGAGAATCAAGCTCTCAGCCACCAAAGGACGGGAGCGGATTTCACCATCTGCGGCATACGTCCACGCGCGGCGGCCTGACATCTGGTGGACGGCGTAAATCTGCCGGTCGTCTGAGCCAATGAAGATGTGCCCCAGTTCGCCATAAGGGGACGAGTAAATTCGACCTTGCGTGGGCATCGTCCACAACAAGCGCCCGGTCTTCGCATCCACAGCATAGACAACTTTATCTATCGAGCCAAAGACGACCATCCCCTCCGACACCCAGGGTTTTGAAGCTATGCCGGCCTCGGTTGGGTATTTCCACTTGAATTTGCCGGATTCACGATCGAGTGCGTAGATATTGTGATCATACGAGGGGACGAAGACCATATCATCCGCCACCGTCACCGATCCGCGGATCTCATCCTCGCAAGCGAATTTCCACGCGGGTTTGACTACATTTGTGTCGAATGTGAGGGGTTCCCCCTGAACACCACCGGCTTTTGCGGGTGTCCTGGCGCCTAAGGCGCGTTTGAATTCCTCGGCGGACCCCCAACGTTTGTTAACATCATATTCCAACGACTTGTCAATGACCTCAATCAATTCGCGGGAGACGGTGGGGTTCGTCCGGTGGATCGGGCGCTCATGGAAAGAGAACGGCGGTTCGAGACGCGGGTCCTGTTTGCTCAACAGGTGATGGATCGTAGCGCCGAGTGCATAGATATCGCCCCGGGGTTCAGCGATGCCCCGATACTGTTCAGGTGGAGAATATCCTTCCGTCCCAATCATCGTGCCTTTTTCACCGCTCTGGAAGAGCTTGGCGATGCCGAAGTCAACCAAACGAATTCGGTCGTGGTCATCCAACATAATGTTGGAGGGTTTCAAGTCACGAAAGATAATCGGTCGCGGCTTGTGATTGTGCAGATAGGAGAGCACCTCGCATAGTTGTACGGCCCAATCAACGACCTGGTTCTCCGCGAAAAATCCTTCCGCTTCCGCCAGACGCGCTTCAAGGTCTTTCCCGGTCACATATTCTTCAACCAGATAACAGCGCGAACCTTCGGTGAAATAGTCGTAGACCTGCGGAATGGCCGGGTGGCTCAAGGTCGCCAGGATGCTGGCCTCCCGCTCAAAGTTGCGGACGACCATCTGCCGCACCTGGGGATCGGTGGCGGTATTGATCATCTCCTTCACCGCGCACAAACGCAGCACGCCGGGGAAACGCAAGTCCTGCGCTTTATAAACGGCGCCCATCCCGCCAATCCCAATAATGCCCAACACTTTGTAGCGGCTCTGTAACTGCACCCCGGCCGGCAACAGTCCTTCGGGAGAAGCTTGCGGCTTTGCGGCGACCTCCCGAGTTTCGCTGGCTGCCGGCGCCGGGCGCGGTGGCGGGGCCGACACCAGATGGGTCTTGGCCGCCTGGCCTGCGGGCGCTGGCGCTGGCGGCACATCGGCTGCGGCAGGCAATGGTTCAGGTGACAGCGGTTGCCGCAGGCGCTGCGAAAGACCGCGCATCTGCCGGGTCTCCAGATTGGCAGGCGCTCCTTTTTTATCTTGTGGCGGATCGGGTTTGCGATTTCCCATCTTCAGCAATCCTATTCTATGTGCAGCAGCCTGGATTATACGAGAATTCGCCAAAAATCCCACCTGGCTTTCCAAGACTCACGATCTCAGGCTGTTTGAATTGTACAACAGAACTGCCGAAAGTGCAAAACTCTTATTGAATCCAAATTCGGGAATTTGCCTATCCGGGGCTTGCGCTTGTTCTTATACAAACTTGTGATATTCTTGACATGATTATGAGCGTTATATTCACGATGATAGAGTACCCTCCCATCCAAAAACATTACAAATAGAGGCAAACTGATGCAAGTCATACCGGCAGCTATCCCGATGGATATCGAACTTGAGTGTGGGAAATGTGGTCATCGCCAGTCTTTCACCCTCCCAACGCCCACTTGCAACGTGTGCAAACATGATTGGATGGAGGTACGCTACGATTACGATCGCATCAGCCGTCTCTGGCCCGACATCCTACGGCAACGCCCCTTCACAATGTGGCGCTACCGCGAATTGTTGCCGGTGCGGCGCGATGACTTCCAAATCACGATGGGGGAAGGCGGCACGGCGCTGCTCCGCGCCAACAATCTGGGGATGATGCTCGGTGCGCCTAACCTTTTCGTCAAGGATGAGCGGCAAAATCCTACCAATTCGTTCAAAGACCGCCAGGCCGCGATGGTTATCTCGATGATGAAAGAGGCAGGGATCACCGAAATGGTGGTCGCCTCAACCGGCAATGTCGCCATCTCCTATTCTGCTTACTCGGCTCATGCCGGCATCAAGCTCTGGACTTTCCTGCCCAGTCTAGTGCCGCCGGAAAAGATGCGCGAAATCGCCATCTATGGCAGCGAGGTAGTGAAAGTCACCGCCAACTATGACGTAGCCAAAAAGGTCGCCGCCCAGTTCGCCGAGCACCGCGGGATACTGGCAGATCGCGGCATCCGCAACAGTGGGACGCGCGAGAGTATGAAGACCATTGCGATGGAAGTCGCCGAGCAGCTTGCGGCGCAGTTAGGCCCGCCACAGCCGGGGGTTCCCTGGCGCACCCCCGATTGGTATATCCAGGCGGTGAGCGGGGGCATGGGGCCGATCGGGTTCTGGAAGGGCTACGAAGAAATGTACCAGATGGGCCTGGTCAACCGTCTGCCCAAGCTGGCCTTGATTCAGGCTGAAGGATGCGCCCCGATGGTCAATTCCTTCCGCAAGAATTTGCCGGTAGCCGAGCCGGTCACAGAACCTACCACGCGGGTCATTACCATCGCCACCGGCGCGCCGGGGCCGGCTTACGAATATCTGTACCGCGTCTTTCAGGAACACGGGGGCATTTTCGAGTCTGTAACCGACGAAGAAACGTTCAGGGCGCTACATATACTGGCGAAAATGGAGGGCTTATCCATCGAACCGGCAGCGGCGGCGGCCTTCGCCGGGTTGTTCAAGCTGCTCAGTATGGGCGTCATCAATCGCAACGACACGATTGTCGTCTGTTGCTCAGGGCATACCTTCCCTGTCGAAAAGTTCCTCCTCGACGAAGACTGGCTGAAGGTCGTTCCCGCCAGTGAAGCCGTCCCACCAGCGCCGCCGCCGGAAGTCGCTGCCCCGGCTGCGGTCGCATCAACGAGTTTCCTGGGAGCACTTGATCAACTGGATAACCGGGTCCGCCATATCGCCATCGTAGAGGACAATCCAGAGGCGGCCCGGCTGCTAAGACGCATTCTACAGACCCACGGGGAATTCCAAATCGTCGAAGCCCACACAGGCAAAGAAGGGCTTACGCTAATCCGCGAGACGCATCCCGACCTGATCCTACTGGACTTGATGATGCCGGATATGGATGGATTCGCCGTGATTGACCATCTCAAAGCCGATCCCGGTCTGCGGGATATACCGGTGATTGTCATCACCGCCAAAGAACTCAACCTCAAAGATCGCCAACGACTTCAGGGACAAATTCAGATGCTCCTACAGAAAGGTTCGTTTATGGACGAAGATCTCTTGCAGGAGATCAATGCGCTTTTGGGAAAAGATGACGAGGGAAAATGACGAAGATTCTGTATGTGGAAGATGACCTATCCAGTCAGCGACTCGTCCAACGCATCCTGACTGCTGAAGGCTTTGAGGTGGTGATCGCCGACAATGGGCTTGGCGCGATTGAAAGTGCGCGCCGTGAAAAACCAGATCTCGTGCTGATGGACATCAATATCAGCGGGCTGGATGGTTACGAGGTCACCACACGCCTGCGCACGATCAATGGGATGGAGCAAATCCCTATCATTGCAGTCACGGCGGCCACGCTGCGCGGCGACCGGGAACGCGCATTGGTCGCCGGTTGCAGCGGCTATATCCCCAAGCCTATTGACGTTGACCGTTTCAGCGACCAGATACGGGCTTATATGGTGGGATTGGAAGACAAAGTCGGCACCCCCGAAGAAAAAGCGGAATATCTGTTGGAATACAACCAACGGCTGGTCAACCGGCTCGAGGAAAAACTCCGCGAACTGGAAAAAGCCAACGCAGAGTTGCAACGTGTCGAGAAAATGAAGTCGGATTTCGTCGTGCTGGCCGGGCACGAACTCCGCACACCGCTGACTGTTGTGTACGGCTATTTGCAAATCCTGCGGGCCAACACGGCCATCCCCGGCGAAGAGAACAATGAGGGTAGCCCTCGTTATCTACTCTCCAAAGTTTCAGACGCCGTTAAGCGACTCAGCGAAGTCATTCAAGACATCATCAATGTCTCCCTGATTGACGCAAACAGACTCGATTTGTCGCGGGAACCGGTTTTTGTACATTCGGTCGTCCAGTCGGTGCTGCACAACTTGCGCAGCTTTGGCCCGCAACGCAACCTGGTCTTCGAACTCGGCTCAGGCATCAAGAAGGTGCCGGTCATTGAGGGCGATCCGCGACGGTTGCACCAGGCTATCGGAAACATTGTCAGCAATGCCATAAAATACACACCGGAAAACGGCACCATCACCATTGACGCCGAAACGTTGGAAGATGTCGTTCATCTATGGGTTAAAGATAGCGGTGTCGGTATCCCGCCGCAGGAGCTTTCGCACATCTTCGACCGGTTTTACGTTTTGGAAGATGTCGCGCTGCACCGTTCAAGCAAGACCGCCTTCAAGGGGGGCGGGTTAGGATTGGGATTGGTCGTGTCGAAGGGGATTATCGAAGCGCACAACGGGAAAGTGTGGGCTGAAAGTCCCGGCCATGACGAAGTTAAACTACCCGGCAGCACCTTCCACATCCTGTTGCCGATAGGATCGCCGTTCACGTCAACGGAAGAAATACAGAAATAGCGAAGTTGCCCATTTCACGTTCTATGGTAAAATTCTGCTTGTACTTGGTGGCTGTGGCCTAATGGTTAAGGCTCCTGACTGTGACTCAGGCAACTGTGGGTTCAAGTCCCACCAGTCACCCCAAAGCCGGGCGATACGTCCGGCTTTTTATATCCCAGTCCCCGTGGCGCAATGGACAGCGCACCTGGCTTCGAACCAGGGGGTTGTGAGTTCGAGTCTCACCGGGGACTCAAAATTTCGTTTCATCTTCGCTGGTATCATGCCCACTTGAGTACATCAATGGTTTATCCCTACCCAGAAATCCCTGACCGCTATTGCGCCCCTGATATCATAGCTTAACAGGTTGCGTATACACCAAACCATAGTATGATAGCACTTAAAGCAGAGGCGTGACTCAGAGGCGCGATTGGGCCGGTTGAACCTGGGTCGAGGCTCTGCCAATACTTTCAGACAGGAGGTTGAAATGCCACTCTTTAAGAATTTTGGTCCGTTGGAGTTAGTCTTGGTCATTGTGTTAGCCTTGATCATTTTTGGGCCGGGACGAGTCGCACGCCTGGGGTCAGAGCTAGGCAAGGGTATCCGAGGATTCAAGACCGGTCTGCAACCCGACAAACCCAAAGAAGAGAAGGGAACCGAAACGACCGACGCTGAAAACGCTTCTGACGAAGCATAACACAGTATCACGCCCCGATCAAGTCGCCGCCGGCTTGTCCTAACCGGCGGCTTGATTTGTGGACTAACAAATTGCCCCTGCGGAGATACGGAATGGAGTTCTTAAATATCGGAGGTGGTGAACTCATCATCATTGTGCTGTTAGCGATTATCCTTTTTGGTCCAGAGGATATTCTAAAAATCATGCGGACAATCGGCGGATATGTACGCAAAATACAGCAGATGTGGACGCAAATGTCTTCGGGACTCAAGGGTGAGTTCATCACTGACGACATGATACCGGAAGAAGTCCAGGAAACCCTCAAAGAAACGCGGGAATCGGTGGCAGAAGTCCAGAAAACCCTTTCGGAAATCAAAGCGTCGGCGGCAGCGGATCTCGACGTTGCAAAGACGGCCGTCGCGGATATCAAAGCATCAGCGGAAGCAGATTTCGACAATGCCAAAGCCACAGTAACAGAAATCAAAACGTCGCTGGAGGATGTCGAGTCCTCCATAGAAACCAGCTTCGGGGAAATTCCCAAGGCGATGGCCGCCGTATCCACCCCCCACCCTCCCCAGGTCAGACCCACTCCCCAAGATGCTGGAAAATCCTTGACGGATATAGTAGATACGGCGAACGAACAAGCGCCAATAGGAACTGAGACCACGCCCTCTCCTACAGCGTCACCTTTGACAGAAAACGAAAAAGCGCAAACCACAGAATCCACCGTTCCCGACGAGGATAGGTAAGATGGCTACAGAAAAAGAAATGACCCTCCTCGATCACATTCAAGAACTGCGCAAACGGCTCTTCCGCTCTGTGGTCGCCGTCCTTGTGGCGACTGTCGCTGCTTCGCTGGTGGTGGATTACGTGGTCGCATGGCTCGTCAAACCGCTAGGCGGAGCAATGGTTGTCGCGCTCAGCCCGACCGAAGCGCCGATGACGTATTTTAAGATTGCATTAGCACTCGGTTTTGGTGTTTCCATACCTTACCTTCTGTATCAGATCTATGCCTTTATAGCGCCCGGGTTATTCGTCAACGAACGGAAAACTATCCTGTTTGTTATCCCCGCCATCATCATCTTCTTCATACTGGGGGCGCTGTTTACACTGCAAATTCTGGTCCCCCTCAGTATGCCTGTCCTGATGGGTTTCTTCGGCTCAGTTGTCACACCGCAGTATTCCCTGGAAAAATACCTATCCTTTGTCACAATGCTTTTATTGTGGATGGGTGTTATCTTCCAGACTCCCTTGGTTATTTATGTGATTGCCCTGGTAGGCATTGTGACGCCCAAACAGCTCCGCCAGGCATGGCGATTGGTCGTGTTTGTCGCTGCGATCTTTGCCGCGGTTGTTACACCAACTACGGACATGTTCACGATGCTGTTGGTCACCGGACCATTCGTCGTGCTCTACTTTTTCGGCATCCTCTTGGCGAGCATGGCTACCAGACAGCGCGCGCGCCGTGCGGCTGCCGCAGAAGCAGCGCTCAACGCCGAATAAGAAATCACCGTTCAACTCCACACCGGGCAAGTGCCAACGTGCCAACTTGCCCGTTTTCGTTTTTACCCGGTTGACATTCCCTCGTTGTAGATTATTTTATGAGAGGGAGACAAAATACTGTGGACAATAGAACGTTACTCTCTCGTGTGTTAAGATGGTTCTTGATACCTCGCGCGATCAAGATTCCGCCCGTGTTGTGGATCGTGCTGTTGACCGGTATCCTGGCTGGTTTTGCAGCGCTCCTCACCCGGCCTACGCCGCCGCCGATAGAGCGCGAGGTGGAGCGTACCGTCATCATCACTGCGACGCCGCCACCCTCCACGTGGTACATCCCCACGCCGGTTCCTGGCGCTCCTCCGATCACCCCCACCCCGGTCGGCAGCGGCGGCACGCTGGCGTTCACGATGCGTCACAACGGCAACAGCGATATCTACTTGCTTTCGCAAAACACCGGCAATCTGTTGCGACTTACCTTCGACGCCGCCGAAGACCGCAATCCGGCCTGGTCGCCCGATGGGCAAAACCTTGCTTTCGCCTCACATCGCGGTGGCAGTTGGGACCTGTATCTCATCGAGATGACCGCCGGCACAGTCATTCGCCTGACTCGTTCGGCAGATTACAAAGGCGCGCCAACCTGGTCGCCGGATGGCAAGTGGCTGGCCTATGAGGCATCCGTCAATGGCAATCTGGACATCTACATTCTCAACGTCGAAAACACCCAAAACCAACGTCTTACCTCTAATGCTGCTCCGGAGTATTCCCCGGCCTGGTCGCCGGATGGACGCCATATCGCCTTTACCTCGTACCGCAACGCGAACAAAGACTTGTACGTGATTTCTTTGGACGATGGCACCATCGTCACCATGACCAACACGCCTGACGAGAATGAAGACTATGCCGCGTGGTCGCCCGACGGACGATATTTGACCTATTCCGCCGGCGTGCCGGGCAATGAAACGATCTGGAAGATTCCTTTCGATAAAGAAGCCCTCGTCACCGGCATGGTTCGTCCGAGCCTCTTTGGCGTCGGCGGACAACCAACCTGGTCGCCGGACGGGCGCGCGCTGGCCTTCATCTTCCGGCAACAGGCCAAGTCCTATCTGATCGCAGCGGATACAACGGGTTGGGGTCTGGCGCAGGAAGGATACAGCACCGTAGACTGGATGGACACGCCATCCTGGACAACGACACCGCTCAATCAAGATCTCGAAGCGCGCCTCGCCAGGCGGATGGGTGAGGAAGAAGCGCCGCTTTACACCGAGTTGCTGATGATGGCAAACCCGGAAAAGTATCAGTTGGTCGGCCTGCCGAACGTCAATCGGGGCAATACTGTCGAACAACTCAGCGATAAGGTCAATGACAGCTACAACGCGCTCCGCAAAGCGATAGAAGCGCAAACTGGGTGGGACTATCTCTCCATCCTCGGCGACTCGTGGCGACCGATGAACCATACCCCCCGCCCAGGGCAAGGACGCATCTCCTGGCATGTCTGCGGACGTGCGGTAGATATCAACCAGGGTTTTCTCAGCAGCAAGCAGATAGAATTGGTGCGCGAGGACATCGGCGGCGTCACCTATTGGCGGGTCTTCATCAAGGCGAAAGAACAGGATGGCAGCCTGGGTGAGCCGCTACGGGTTGCGCCCTGGGATCTCTCCGCGCGTTCCAATGGCGGCCTTGCTACCGCGCAGGGCGGCGAACTGAAGGCCAAAATCCCCGAAGGCTACTACGTGGACTTCACCACCATCGCCGCCGATTATGGATGGGAGCGCCGCAACGCCCTTTCCAACTGGCGTGACTCGTATTTTGATATCGAATGGTGGCACTTCCAAAAAACCGAAGGGCTGAGCTGGTACGAGTGTATGGAGGAGCTGTATAGCACGGAGGCAATCTCAGATTCCTACGGTATCCTCCCCTGGTGGACGAAGCGCCCGGAGTGGGAAATACAGTCAATGCCGTGAGGTAGGAATGAGCGAATGAGCGAATGAGAGAATGAGAGAATGAGCGAATGAGAGAATCAACGAATCAGCGAATCAGCGAATCAATGCGGGTGATTCGGGGATTTCAGGACACGCGTGAGGGCACTCGATAACTCTTGCTGAAAGCGGGGAACGGAGAAACGTTCGGCGTTGGCGCGACAGGCTGACGGGGCCACGCGATCCGCGTCGAAGGATGACACGGCCTGCGCCAGGGATTCCGCCGTCGTCTCATAAAAGAATGTTCCCGTCTCCCCCTCGATGATCGAGTCCAACGCGCCGCCTGCGCCATAAGCGATCACCGGACGCCCGGCAGCCTGCGCTTCCAACGGCGCAATCCCGAAATCTTCGCGCCCCGGAAAAACAAACGCCTTACAGTGCGCCAACAAATCCGGCAAATCCTCATCGGGGACGTAGCCCATAAATGTGATGTTTGGCTTCGCCAGCGCCTCTAAAGCCGCGCGGTCACGCCCACTGCCGACGATCCACAGCGGCAAGCCCAGACGATTGAAGGCTTCCACGGCCAAATCGATGCGCTTGTAAGGAATCAGCCGCGAGACGATCAAGTAGTAATCCTCGCGCTGCGAGGCCGGGCGGAAACGCTCCACGTCCACCGGTGGGTGGATGATGCTCGATTCGCGGTTGTAATAACGGCGGATGCGCTCCTGAATTTCGGTGGAGATAGCAATGTAATGCGTTGTGGAGCGTTGGGCCACGCGGTAATCCCAACGTCGCAGCAACGCAACCACTGGCTTGAGCAACGCCTTGAGTGCGCCCGGCAGGCTCTCGCGGGCCGCATAAGCGTCGAACTCCCACACGTAGCGCGTGGGCGCGAGACAGTAGCATACCTGCGGCGTCTCGCCAGCGCGGACGCCGTGGCAGAAGCCGCTCTTGTTGCTGAGGATCACGTCGTAGCCCTGGCGCACATCCAGCGTGGCGAAGGCCAGCGCGTACAGAGGGAAATACCACTGGTGCCGCCGGTAAACGCCCGGCAAACGATCCATCCAGGTGGTATGGATGTCCCAGGTCTGGTAGGCAGCGGGCATTTTCTCGCGCCAATACATACTCGTGTAGACCGGCGCACCGGGGAACTGCGCGACCAGGTGCTCCAACACCCGCTCGGCCCCGCCGTACTGGTTCAACCAATCGTGCAACAGCGCAATCCGCATCATAAATCCCTATGCCCTTCGAAGACCGCCAAGGTGTCCGGTAGCCAGATTGTCAAACGCGAGTCCGGCCTCAATCGCTATGCTCAGAGGGGATCGTCAAATCTCCGAGCTATGCTCAGAGGGGATCTGACGATCCCCTTCAAGCTATAACTGGAGAGTAATTTCTGCTGCTATGTCGCCGTATGTGTAGGCAAAGTGTCCAGCGTCTCACCGTGGAGCGCACGGCGCAACGCCTCACGGTCGTCCCACGGATATTCGACCGTCCCGAAGCACATGCTTTGCTCGTGCCCCTTGCCGCAGGCGAGGACAATGTCGCCGGGCTGCGCCAGCTTGACAGCGTGCAGTAGCGCCGCGCCGCGATCGGGCACGCGCCAGAAGTCCATGCCTTCCACGCGCGGATAACGCATCACGCCGCCCGCCATCTCCACGAGGATGTCGTCGAGCGATTCGGTGCGCGGGTCTTCGGCGGTCAGCACGATCAGATCAGCCATCTCCCCGGCGACCTCGCCCATCATGCGGCGCTTTTCGCGGTCGCGCAGTCCGGCAGATCCAAAAACCACGATGACGCGCCCCTGCCCCGCCACCCACTGCCGCGCCAGCAACAAAGCCACACGCAGGGCGTTGGGCGTGTGCGCGAAGTCCACAAGCGCAGTAAACGGTTGACCTTCATCGATGCGTTCCATGCGGCCTGGTATGCCGGGCATTGCGGCAATCCCTTCGACCACCGCAGCGAGCGGCGTTCCGAGCGCCAGCGCCGCCGCGGACGCTGCCAGGATGTTACTCACATTGAACGCGCCCACCAGCGGCGAAACAATCTCCGCGCTGCCCCACGGGCTGCGCAACACAGCGCGAATCCCCTGCGGTGTGTAGGCGATATCCGTCGCCGTCACGTCCACATCCGCCGTCTCGATGCCATAGATCACGTACTGCTCCACAGGAATCGCGCGAAGATAGTCATACGAACGGGGATCGTCGCGGTTGAGCACGGCGACTTTCGGGATACCGGGCTTGCGCGCCGCCGTCGCCAAGCTACGAAAAAGCGTGGCTTTCGCCTCGCGGTAGGCTTCCCACGTGCCGTGAGCGTTCACGTGCTCGTGCGTGATGTTGGTGATGACCGCCACGTCGAAGTCGCAGCCGGCGAGTCGCTGTTGCGCCAGCCCTTCGGACGTGGTCTCCAGCACAGCGTGCGTCGCGCCGGCGGCGACCATGTCGGCCAGATAACTTTGCACATCGGCGGGATGCGGCGTGGTGGTGTGCAAACCGGTGTCGAGGTTCAGCGCGCCGATGCGCGCGTTGACGGTGCTGATCATCCCCGCCTCACGCCCGGCAGCGCGCAGAATCGCGTAGAGCAGGTTTATTGTCGTCGTTTTGCCGTCGGTGCCGGTGACGCCAGTCAGCGCCAGGTGGCGCGAAGGGAAGCCGTGCCAGGCCGCGTGCAGCCATCCCAGCGCCCGCCGGGCGTCAGCCACGCGCAGATAGGGTAAACTGGCCGGCAAATTCAGAGCAGCGGCAGGTTCTTCACCCACAATGGCAACCGCACCGGCAGCCAACGCCGTCGGGATAAAGCGATGACCATCCATCGACACGCCGCGCACCGCGGCGAACAAAAAACCCGGCTGCACTTTACGAGAGTCGTCGGTGATGCCCGCAATCGGCGTATCAGCGCCTGCAAACTCAAGCACATCCGGTACAGCTAAATTCAGTTGGCGAAATTGCATACTATCCTCTCAAAAAGTAAGGTTACTTCTGCATTTAAGGCGGATCACAATCCGCCGTTCTCGCAGCGCCGGAGTGATCCGGCGCAAGCAGTATGGTAACATTCCGCGCCCCGCGCATACCGTCGCGGGGCGCGGCAAAAGTCGATTCTAGAATTACTCATGATCCTTCAAGCGTGACTTGCCGCCCTTCAACGCGAGGATCAAATCCTTGCGGTGCACGGCGCGTTTGCGGTCGATTTCGACCTGACTGGCCTTATCGTCGGCGAGCTTTGCCAGGGCTTCGAGCCACGCGGCGCTTTCGACGGGCGTGTGGCGCACGCGCCAACGTTCGACAAGCACCGGCAGTTCGTCGGCGTTCGTCATCCGGCGATGCGTGCGCGTGTAGATGACGCCTTGCGACTCGAAATGGACGTCGTGCTCCTCCCACTCCGCTTTGATCGGGCAGATTTGCATACACGCGCCGCATTTGATGCAGTAGTAGTCCGCGTGAACCAGTTGGCCGTTCTCATCGATGCGCAGCGCGCGCGTCGGGCAGACGTCGGCGCAGGCGAGGCAGCCCTCGACGCACAACTCGCGGCGCAGCAGCACCGTGCCCTGCCAGGGCTGCTGCACCTCGAAAGCGCCGTTGCTGGCGACCTCGCACTGGCGGCAACGGATACAGTGGTCCTGATCCACTTTGAGCGTGTGGCGTTCTGCGTCGTAGCTGATGACGTTCGCGGAGCAGTTCTCGATGACAAAATCCTTCAGGCTGAAATCGAAGGCGTCCTTGTTGAATTTGGTAGATTTCATCAGCTTGGGGAACGTCTCGTATTCGATGACGGGATTGTACGGCTCGTCATTCAGTGTCAGTGAAATCGCGCGCATCGGGCACATTTCCACGCACATCCCACAGAAGATGCACTTGTCGGTATCAACGTCCACCAGCAGCTTCGTCACCATCCGCCCGTTCTCGACAACGCCGTCAATGTGACTGAGGGCCTCCTTCGGACACACCCGTGGTCCAATCTGACAACCCACGCAGCGATCCAGGTCCCAGGTCAAGACATCGTGGTGCGTGACCATTTTGCGCTCCAGGGTGAGCGATGTTTCAGTGCGATGTTTCAAGGTTGTTCCACGTTTCACGCTCTATCTCCTTGTGTTCAAGCACTCACGGCTTGAGCGATGATATCGGTTATCCAAGAATCCACGCCCTTACCCACTTTTTCCGCCGCAAAGATCACCTTGCGATATTGTTCTGGCGGCAGTTGCACAAGGAAACGCCCAGAAAAAGGTGCGTCCGGCTCTTCATGGCGTTCGGCGCAAAAGCTCAAATAATCGTTCACGGAATCTTGAAACGCTTGATATAACTCATTCACAGACTGGCCCTGAAAAGTGATGACATCCCGTATATTGACAACTTCACCGTGAAAAATACGGACCTCATCATCAAACTTAATATGTGCAATATACCCTTTGTATTCCATCATCGCTCTACCCCTGCTTCGGTCAGAAATCGACGCATAGAAACCACAGTCCCTTTATCGGTCTCTTTTTGTGGATGAGGCCGGTGAAACACTGCCCGCACACCATTCAATACAATACGCACTCTAGAACCACTTCCTTCGCTGATCTCCGCCCCACATGCTGCGAGCAGACTTTCTATGTCTGACCAGTGGATATTGCTACGGATTGGATTGGCAAAGATAGCTTGTAGGGTTCTTTGATGCTTTGATGCCAGACGGTTACTCATCTTACGACTCGCGCCACGACACTCGCCGTCGGCACGATATGCCGCGACAAGCCCAACTGCGCCGGTTCGAGACCGAGCGCCAGGCCCATCAACTGCGTGAAGAACACGACCGGCAAATCCAGATCACGTTGGACGATCTTCTCGGCCTTTGATTGGTACAGATCGAGCGCCATGTGGCACATCGGGCACGCCAGCGTCACCGCTTCCGCGCCGCGCGCTTTGGCCGATGTCAGCACGTCGCTGGCCATGCGCGCGGTCGTTCCGCCGTGGGAAAGCGCCAGTGCGCCGCCGCAGCACTTGGCCTTGTAGTTGTAGTCCACCGGCTCGGCGCCCAACGCCCGCACCAGACGATCCAATCCGGTCGGACGTTCCGCGCTGTCGAATTTGTCGACCGGACGGGTAAGCATACAGCCGTAATAACTGGCGATTTT
>DAOUAQ010000144.1:0-11158 GCA_034433375.1 Anaerolineae bacterium
GGGCAGGGATTTGACGGATTATCGTGCTGCGCTACCATGGTGTGTATGAGCAATGTTGCGACGCGCCTGCTTACGCTGATTTTGCTAATGCAATCTCGCCCCACCTGGAAGGCATCGGATCTCGCCGAGGAGTTGGGCGTCTCCGAGCGCACCGTCCACCGCTACATGGAGATGCTGGAGGAGCTAGGGATTCCACTCTACTCCGAGCGCGGTCCCTATGGCGGCTTTGCGCTGGTGCGCGGTTACAAGCTGCCACCGCTCATCTTCACGGCGGAGGAAGCGACCGTGCTGTATATGGGCGCGAACCTCGTCGGCGAGGTATGGGGCCAGACGTACAAGGACGCGGTCACGGCGGTCACGGCCAAACTCGACAACGTGCTGCCCGACGACCTGCGCCACGAAGTTGCCAGCGCGCGGCAGAGCCTGGTCATCAGCGGGCTGGCAGCGCGGGATTATCGCCCCTGGGAGCCGATCATTCACACGCTCCGCGAGTGCATCATGCGCCGGTGTTGTGTGCGTCTGATCTATCAGAGCTTCGCCCTCGAAGAGACCTGCCGCGACATCGAGCCTTACGCGCTGACGTTCCACGGCGGGCTGTGGTATCTGGTCGGCTTTTGCCGTCTGCGCCAGGCGATGCGCACGTTCCGCGTGGATCGTATCCAGCGTGTGACGCCGCTTAAAATACCCTTTACGATTCCGCGCGATTTTTCAGCGCGTGATTATATCACCCAAACGCTGAGTTTCGAGCAGAATTACATTGTGGTTGCGCAGATTGCCGCTGGTGTCGCCCCGCACATCCGCGAGCGCTACAGCCATTGGATGGAGCTGATGGAGCACGAGGATGGCTCGGTCACGGCGCGTTTTGGCGCGTCCACGCTGGAATGGGCCACGGGCTGGGTGCTCAGCTATGGCGAATCTGTGCGGGTGCTCGAACCACCGGAGTTGATTGAAAGCGTGCGCGCTGCCGCGGAGTCCATTCTTCAACAGTATGCTTGAGTATCCGAGTGTGCTACCCTGTCCACGCTTCGACGTTCAAACGGCTTCCCAGATACGGAATAGCGAAGGTGAGGAACGCCACCGCCAGCGGACCGCACCCATCGGCGGGGCGTAGGTCGCTGCACATCAGGCTGCTGAAGCGTTCCTGTACGGCCTGGCTAAAGCCGCTGGTGACTGGTCGTAGCACTGAGCGGTGCAGCCCTTGCTGTCCGCCCCACACACCGACGAACATCAGCGCGCCGGAGATCAGCCCGCACAGGTGATCCACGCCGCCCGCGCCCGGCATACACTGCGCCGCGTTAATGACCGGTTGGGCTACTGGCGTCTCGAAAACTTCAGAGAGGACGCGCAGGACAGTCATCGCGCAGTTGTTGTCACCCGATACAAAGTAAGTGGCGACGCGCTCTTTTACCAATGTTTCCATATCAGCGTTGATGTTCATTGATGCACCTCACATGGTCATAATATGGTTTCCGGCTTCTCAGTGTACGTCATCCTGGCGTGGTGGCAAGGCAATCTGGCTTACAGGATGGTTTCCGCTTGCCGAAGTCCGAACTTGGGAGTAGCATGGGAGAGTCACGTCGCGCATAGTGTCGGTGGGCAAGTTCCATGGCTTGGATGCCCGAAAGGACGGTGATCTATGAAGAAATCCCGCCTGCTCGTCATTGGGAAGGAATACGCGGTGATCCACGAGATCGCCGAGAGGCTGCGGGCCGCCGATTATCAGATGGCCGGCGTTGCGACGATGGCAGAGGCGCTGGCGGAACGCTCCACGTGGGAAGCCGCGCCGGATGTGATCGTGCTGGACGTCGCGCCCGGCAGCGCCTTGGACGGCCTGCAAGCTGCTGAAAAATTGCGCGCGGGTCTCGATATCCCGATCCTCTATCTTGCTTGCGCCGACGATGCGCTTCTCTTGCAACATGCCGGTATTGTCGCGCCTTCTGGCTACCTGCTCAAGCCCATTCAAGCACGCGAGTTGCGCAACGCCGTCGAGGTTGCGCTATACCGGCACACCATTGAGGAAAAGCTGTCCGAGCGTGAGGCCAGCTACCGTGGTCTCTTCGAAGATGCTCCGTTCTCGGTGTGGGAGGAAGATTTCAGCGCGGTTAAAGCCTATCTGGATGACTTGCGCGCGGCGGGGGTGGACGATCTGGCGCATTACTTGCATACCAATCTGGACGTGGTGCGGCATTGCGCATCCCTTGTCAAGGTCGTGAATGTCAATCAGGCCTCTGTTGATCTGTTCGGCGCTAAGGATAAAGCTTCATTGCAGCAGGGCGTGGATAGGCTGTTTGTTGACCAATCCTTGATCGCATTTGCCGAACAATTGCTTGCTTTCTATCGCTGGCAGAAGCGTTTTGAGAGCGAAATCGTTGGGCGCAAATTTAACGGTGAATTGGTGAACACACTGTTTCAGGCCACACTCGTCTCCGGTTACGAGGAGACGTGGGGTAAAGTTTTCGTCATGGCCTCCGATATCACCGCTCGCCAGCGCGCTGAAGAAGCCCTGCTGCAAGAGCGCCGGCTGCTGCGCGCCGTGGTGGACCATCTCCCCGATGCGATCTACGTGAAAGACCTGCAAGGGCACAAAACGTTGGCGAACCGGGCGGATTTGGACAATATGGGTCTGGCGACGGAAGAAGAAGCGCTGGGAAAAACCGATTTCGACATCTTCCCGCCTGAAGTGGCGACGCATTTCGACCTCAAAGATCAGCAAGTCTTCAGTACAGGGCAGTCTCAACTGAATCACGAAGAATTCTTGTGTAACCGCGACGGACGGTGCGTTTGGCTGCTTAGCTCCAAGTTGCCACTCAAGGATTCTGCGGGTCAGGTGGTTGGTTTGGTGGGCATTGGCCGCGACATCACCGAGCGGAAGCGCATGGAATTGGAGCGCGAGCTGACCATTGCGTTGCTGCAACTGATCAATGAGAAGGATGACTTGCACGATCTTATTCGCGCTATCCTGGATTTGTTGCAGCGTGAGTTGGACTATGAAGCCGTTGGCGTGCGTCTGCGGTGGGGTGACGATTTCCCCTACTACGAGACGCGGGGATTCCCCCCCGAATTTGTGCGGGCGGAGAGTTCCTTGTGCGCGCTCGATCAGCGCGGCGAACTGGTGCGTGATAGCGTGGGCAATCCCGTTTTGGAGTGCATGTGCGGCAACGTCCTCTGTGGGCGCTTCAACCCGGCCTTGCCGTTTTTCACCGAGCACGGCAGCTTCTGGACGAACAGCACCACCGCGTTATTGGGTTCCAGCAGCGAAGCCGACCGCCAGTCGCGCACGCGCAATCGCTGTAACGGCGAAGGCTATGAATCGGTGGCGCTGATCCCCCTGCGCGTCGGGCCCGAAATTTTAGGATTGCTGCAATTCAACGACCGGCGCCCGGGCCGGTTCGACCGTCAAACCGTAGCTTTGCTGGAACGATTGGCCGACAGTCTGGCTACGGCGCTCGCGCACCGGCGCGCTGAACAGGCGTTGCGCGAAAGTGAGGCCCGTTACCGCGGTCTGGTTGATGCGACGACCGATGCCATATACGGTCATTATTTGACAGAAGATGGTATGCCCGACGCCATTTTCGAGGTCAACGATGTTGCCTGTCGCATGTTGGGCTATGCGCGCGAAGAGCTTTTGCGTATGGCCGTCCACAGCGTGGATGCTCCTGATTCTGATGCGAATGTCCCGGCCATTATGCGTGAACTGATGACTGGCAAAGACGTGTTGTTTGCGCAGACCCATCTCACCCGCGATGGGCGGCGTCTGCCGGTGGAAGTCCACGCGCGCCTGGCAACGTATAAGGGCAAACCCGCGATCTTCTCGACGGTGCGCGACATCACCGAGCGCCTGCGCGCTGAGGAAGAGCGGCGGCGGGCAGACACGGCGCTCAAACACAGCGAGGCAAGGTTAAGCAGCATTTTCCGGGCAGCCTCCATCGGCATCGGTCTGGTCGCCAATCGGGTGCTCCTGCAGGTCAATGACCGTATCTGTGAGATGACGGGGTACACGCAGGCTGAGTTAATCGGTCAAAGCGCCCGTGTGCTCTACCCCACCGCTGAAGAATTCGAGTACGTGGGCCGGGAGAAGTACCGGCAGATCCATGAACACGGGACCGGCACGGTGGAAACGCGCTGGCAACGCAAAGACGGCCAGATCCTGGACGTATGGCTCAGTTCGACGCCGCTTGACCCGACCGATCTCGCCGCCGGCGTCACGTTCACCGCCCTGGACATCACCGAGCGCAAGCGCGTTGAACAGGACCGCGAGCGTCTGCTGCGCCAGGTGCAGGAGCAGACTCGCCAGATGCAGCAGATCATGGACACAGTTCCCGAAGGCGTGCTGCTACTGGATGCTGAACTACGCCTGCTGCTGTGCAACCCTTCCGCCTTCACTTATCTGCCGATTTTGACATCTACGCCAGTCTGGGAACCCGGACAAACGCTGACGCAGATTGGCGAACATCCCATCGCCGAGTTACTCAGCCCGCCGCCGCGTGGACTGTGGCATGATGTGAACGTCAAGCAGTTTCATTTCCAGATGACTGCCCGCGCCATCGAAACCGGCCCCATGATGGGAGGATGGGTGCTGGTCATCCGGGACGTGACCGAAGAGCGCGCCTTCCGCGAGACGGCGCAACGTCAGGACCGGTTGGCGACGGTCGGACAGCTCGCCGCCGGCATCGCCCACGACTTCAACAACATCCTCGCCGGCATCGTGCTCTACAGCCAGATGTCGCTGCGCACACCGGACCTCACCCCGCAACTGCGGGATCGCCTCAAAATCATCGCCGATCAGGCTCACCGCGCGGCCGACCTCATCAACCAAATCCTCGACTTCAGCCGCAGCACAGTGCTGGATCGTCTGCCGTTGGATCTGGTTCCGTTGTTGAAAGAACAGGTCAAATTATGGGAGCGGACGCTCCCGGAGAGCATCCAGGTTGCGTTCACCTACGGCGCGGATGGCTACACCGTCAACGCCGATCCAACGCGGATGCAGCAAGTCTTCATGAATCTGGTGGTGAACGCCCGCGATGCCATGCCCGAAGGCGGAGAACTGCTCATCGAACTCAAACGGTTGCGCGTCACCAAGACGAAACATGCCCCGCTACCCGATATGCTGCCGGGCGAGTGGGTGGCAGTATCGGTGACGGATACCGGCTCCGGCATCCCCGATGACGTTTTGCCCTACATCTACGATCCCTTCTTCACGACCAAACCACCGGGCAAGGGCACCGGCCTGGGATTATCGCAAGTATACGGGATCGTGTCCAGCCACGATGGCTACATTGACGTCAAGACGCAACTGGGGATAGGGACGACCTTCACGCTCTACCTGCCCGCGCTGGCATTGCCGGAATCGCCGCCGACCGTCGTTTTTGATGATTTGCCTATGGGGCACGGTGAGACGATTCTGGTTGTTGAAGACAATGCTGCTGCACGCGCCGCCATCGTCGCCAGCCTGGAGCTGCTCAACTACCACGTTCTGGAGGCGGTCAACGGGCGGGTCGCGTTGGAAGTCTACGCCGCGCATCGCCACGAGATCGCGTTGGTGCTGACCGATCTGGTGATGGCGGAGATGGGCGGCAAGGCGCTCGCGCAGGCGCTGCACCAGCAGGCCCCAACGTTGCGCGTGGTGGTGATGACCGGACACCCCCTGACCGAGGAACGTGAAGCGTTGCAGGCCGCCGGCGTTGTGGCGTGGCTCCAAAAACCGCCGGAGTTGGCGCACCTCGCGGAGGTGCTTGCCGGGGAACTTCTCCGACCATAGTTTGAATCAGGTTAACCCCCGAGACGGTTGCCGCCGTCTGGTTTTGTGTTGCCCCTGTTCCTGGAGAACCACTGTAATTATCTCGCGCGTTTGGTTAGAGATAACTGGTTTTTACGGCGTTTTTGAGCCTGTTTTCTAACTGTTACGGTTAACAAGATTGTTAGATAGATAAAGTTTTTGTTTATATTACATAATACTATGTAAGAAAATGGTATATCCAGAAAATATATTGACAAAATCTTCTTTTTAGTGTATCATAGGGGTTAAAAGTTAGATTTCTTATTCACCTAAAGTTAGATTGCGTATAGGAGGAAGGATATGGTTAAGAGATTGGGCTTGTTGCGTACTTTGACTGTTATAATGGTAGTGAGCGGGCTGTTCCTGACCATGCCCCAAACCGCGTTGGCTGCCGGCGAAGGTCCCGGCGGCGTAGACAATGCCACGAACCTGATCTTGTGGCTCAAGGCTGATGCCGGGGTGACGCTGAACGGGACGACGGTGTCTGCATGGAACGATCAAAGCAACCCGCGCTATAATGTGACGCAAGCAACGCCTGCTAATCAGCCGATCTATCAAGCCGGCGCCTTGAATGGCCGACCCGTGTTGAGATTTGATGGTATTAATGATCGTCTGGTCAGTACTGAGGCCAACGCATTCGCATTTCGCACAGGGGACCTGAGTTGGTTCATAGTGGCAAAACCGAATGATAATACGACACGAAAGACAGTATTCGGCACGCTAAACAATACAAATTATAACCCCAGTACTCGTGGAATAGCGGGTGGGTTTAGCGGCGCTGAGTATCCGTATGCCTGGTATCGCGAGAATGAGGTCGTACAGCAGACTTCCGCGCTTAATCAATGGGTTATTTTCGGAACTCGCCGGGTGAGTGGAACTGCTTATCTGTATCGCAATAGCGTCCAGGTTGGGTCTGGCTCTGCCTCCGGCGATATCGTAAATGCCGGGGCATTATGTGTGGGTTGCGCAGGAGTAAATCAATTCGCGGATTTCTTCACCGGTGATGTAGCCGAAATTATCGTCTTCAACAAAGCGGTGAGTACCGCTGAACGTATTCTGATCGAGAACTACCTCAGCGCCAAGTACGGCATCCCGTTGGCTGCCAATGACATTTACGCCGGGGATACCTACGGGTTCACCATGGATGTCGTCGGCATCGGACGGACGGCGGATGGCATGAATACCACCGCGCAATCGGCAGGGATGCACATCACCAATCAAGGCTTTCTGCAGGATAACGGCGACTACATCGTCATTGGACACCAGGTGCTGACGAACGCTACCACTACCAACGACTGTCCTACCGGCGTGGATTATCGCTGGACGCGGGTGTGGGCTTTGACCAAGACGGATGTGGGTACCCAAGGTGGCACGGTTGAGATTGTTTTTGATTTCAGCGAGTCCGGCTTGGGTGGGATGCCGACCGGCGGCTATACTTTGCTCAAGCGCGAAAGCGGTAGTACTGGTCCCTTCTCCGGCATTGCTGTGTCTTCCCAGTCTAACCCCAGCCGTGACCAGATCGTTTTCAACGTGAACGCCAACCTACTCGGTTCCGATTTCACGCTGGGGCACAACAACCCCACCGCGGTGACGCTGGCGAGCTTTGAAGCTGTCGCGCAGGCCGAGGGCGTGCTGGTGACGTGGGAAACGGCCAGCGAGCTGGACAACGTCGGCTTCAACCTCTACCGCGCGGAGACGGCGGATGGGCCGTACACGAAGCTGAACGACACCCTTGTTCCGCCACAGATGCCCGGTTCGGTGATGGGCGCGGTCTACACCTGGCTGGACGAAGCCGCCGATCCCCTCGTTCCGCACTACTACAAGCTGGAGGATATTGATATCAAGGGCATCAGCACCTTTCACGGCCCGGTATCAACCGAAGTGTTTGCTGCGCCGACAGCCTTGAATCTGGTAGGACTGCGCGGCAACGGTTCTTTACTGTTGCTGACGTTCGTTGCGTTAGGGCTGATCGTCGCCTTGCGCCGTCGCTGAGAGCACACGAACCTTACGAAGGTTTCTTGACCTTCGTAAGGTTCGCGATATAGCGAATCGCGCATAAAAAAACCGGGGCTTTTGCCCCGGTTTTTTTGTGCGTCATGAAAAACTATCGCTTGCGCCGCGTAAGCGCGAACCCCGCGACGACGCCGAGCAGGACGCTGAATCCCCATCCTCCGCCGACTGCCGCGAGCGCGCTCAACTTGACGGCGGTGGGAGTGCCGCTGCTACCGATGACGAACTTCGAGTATTTGGAGACGTCGGTGACTCGCACCACTTGTGCATTTCCTGTTCCGGCGCGGTAATACGTTCCCTGTTCTTGCTCCCACTGCGGCGGCGTGGCAGCAGTGTTCCAATGGTAAATTCGCATCAAAGAATTTTCTTGCCCGTTTCGTTCCGCTTCGGTGTACCAGAAGGAAATGCTGGCGGTCATCGGCGTTGTGGGCGTAATCTCGAAGCAGCGTTTGACGAGTCCATCGAGGGACGGCTTATCGGTGCAGTCCTGATTGCCGCGGATTGTAACCGTTGTCTCGCCCATATCGTTGCCTTCGGGGTTGATCCATACCCCATAATACGCGGGAGAGATGGTCAGGAATACAACATCGCCGGTGCCAGAAACGGCTTTGCGCTGTTTCAGCGTCCCGTTATTGATGATGGTTCCATCTGCTGCGGGTTCGGTTGTTACGGATAAGGTGCTGCCACTGTTCACCGTGACATTGTTGAACCAGGTAGGGATGGCGCCGCCTAACGTTTGTTCTGCATTCCCGCTGAAGACGAGGGTGCCAAAGCTGTGGGTGAACGCGCCGGTATTCCGGATGAAGTCGCCGGTGATGGACAAGGTCCCGGCCGGCGCATTGAGAGTACTATCGGCGGACTGGATGAGGCCGCCGTTCACCGTGACGCCGTCATCAAAGGTGAGCGTTGCGTATTTGTTCAAGTCAACCGTTCCTGTGTAGGTCCCGGCCTGCACACCAATGTTGACTGTGGCGTAGTAGGGATAACCCGTTGCCATGTCAATGGCATCCTGGATGCCGGTATAGCACGGGCCGTAGCCGCCACACATACCCTGACTTACCGCTGCCCCGGCATACGTGGACAACCACAACTGCTTGACCGGAATGAGGCTGTCGCCAGTGAGTCCGCCATTGCCATCGCCCAATTGTCCGTGGAGATTGCCACCCCAACATTTAACCAGTCCGTCGGACAACAGCGCGCAGGAATGGGGGTCGCCTCCGGTTACGGCGTTGACGCCGCTGCTCAAACCAGACACATCAACCGGTATATCGCTATCGGTGGTTGAATTGTTACCCAACTGCCCTTTGGCGTTATCTCCCCAACACTTGGCCGCGTTACTTGCGATCGCGCAAGTGTGCTGGTATCCGGCGTTCATAAAACTGACCCCACTGCCCAAGCCGCTTACGTTGACCGGCGCAGGGCGGTTTGCCGTGCTGTCATCTCCAATCTGACCTTGATCATTCTTGCCCCAACATTTGGCCCCACCACCCACGATGGCGCAGGTGTGGTTCAAGCCAGCCGTGATGGCGCTCACACCGCTTAAAGAACTTGTGCAACTTGCATCCGCGCATACATTGACGGGCGTTAAAGATTGATAGGATGTGGCGCCAACGCCTAATTGGCCCTCCATATTATACCCCCAGCATTTGACGCCGCCTGCCGTCGTCAGCGCGCAGGTGTGATTTTGGCCTGCGGTAACCGCGCTGATACCGCTTAACAGTGTTGAGCACGTTGGGCCGTCTGTGCATACATTTACCGGCGTATTGCTATTGGTGCCCGTGCCATTGCCGAGTTGACCTGTGAGGTTGTATCCCCAGCACTTGACCCCGCCGCTATCAAGCACCGCGCAGGTGTGATTTTCGCCAGCAGCAATGGCAGTCACGCCGCTGGTCAATCCGGTCACGTCCACCGGTGCATTGCTTGAGGTGTTTGTGCTATTGCCCAGTTGCCCATAATAATTGTATCCCCAACACTTCACTCCGCCGCTCGTGGTCAGCGCGCAGGTGTGCGAGCGACCTGTAACGACTGCGCTGACGCCGCTGGTCAGTCCGGTCACATTCACCGGCACGTAACGGTCTTCGCCCGATGTGCTATCGCCAATCTGTCCAACCGTGTTAGCGCCCCAACACTTCACCCCACCCGCGGAGGTCAATACGCACGTGTGCAGACCGCCGGCATCCACATCCTGCACATACCCATCCGAGGCAGCCGCTACCGGGGCGGCGGGTAGCGCGCTCCATGCCAGCCCCACCAACAGAGCGAGGTTGACCAACACCATCAAGCCTTTTCGCCATACATTTCTGGTTAATTCAATGTTCATCGGTAATCTCCTTTTCTTTTGTGAAATGTTCTACAGTAATTCCAGCCACCCGACTTCTGAGAAGCCAGGTATACAACCGAAGTTAGAAAATTACTTCTATTATAGGTTAAAAGCAAAAAGAGTCTAGTCTATTTGGGTTAGAAACGAAAGCGACGGTGAGAAATCACCCTTGGGCTACAAGCCTACCACGGCAGATGCTCCAGGTCAACGTTGCCCCCTGAGAGTATGATGCCAATCCGCCGTCCGCGGAATAGACTGGAATGTTCACATAGCGCCGCCACCGGCACAGCCGCCGACGGCTCGATGATGATTTTCATCCGTTCCCAGATCAAACGTATTGCAGCGATAATCGCTGCTTCACTGACGGTGACAATTTCGCTGACGTGCTCGCGGATAATGGGGAAGTTGACGTCGCCCAGGAACGTGCGCAAGCCATCGGCGATGGTGGGGGCGTTCGTGGGGGGATAGATGCAGCCGTCCCGCAAAGAACGGGCGGCATCATCCACCGCCTGCGGCTCTGCGCCGATGACCCGTGTGTGCGGCGAGAGCGCCTTTACAGATAACGCTGTTCCCGCCAACAATCCGCCGCCTCCAACCGGCGTCATCACGATATCCAGGTCGGGGATTTCTTGCAAAAGCTCCAAAGCGGCTGTGCCCTGTCCCGCGATTACATAAATGTCATTCGAGGGATGGATGAAAACAGCCCCGGTTTGTTCGAGCACTGTTTCCAGTGTGTGTTCCCTGTCGAGGGGGGTGGCTCCGGCCCATACGATCTCCGCGCCGTAGTCTTTGACCGCTGCCACCTTGACGGGCGGCGCATCTTCCGGCATCACCACGATGGCGGGTATCCCGCGCAGCCCTGCCGCGTAGGCGATGGCTTGCGCGTGATTCCCCGATGAGTGTGTCGCCACCCCGCGCCGCGCCGCGTCCTCCGACAGTGCAAAGACGGCATTGCAGGCCCCTCTGGCTTTGAAGGCCCCAACGCGCTGAAAATTCTCGGCTTTCAGGAATAGCTCCGCGCCAATCATTGTGTTCAATGTTCTGGAGGTCAA
>DAOUAQ010000145.1:0-34991 GCA_034433375.1 Anaerolineae bacterium
AAGCCCACCGTCTCTCCGTGCTGAATTGTAAAACTAACATCGTTCAACGCGTGCAAGTCGTCGTGGTCATGGAGGTGACGTCGCCGTCCAAAGTTGACCAGCACCTCCTGAAACGAGCGCGAGCGGCCCCGGTGCAGATCGAAGGTCTTGGAGACATGATCGAAAACGATAATCGGCTCAGTCACAGGTTATCCCATTTATCCCTGCCGCCGCCACACCAGCAACAGCACCACACCCACCAGCAGCAGTCCCACACCGCCGAAGAACAACCACGCGCCGCCGCCTGACTCACTGCGCTCCGATGCAATCACGGCCGGTACTGTAACCTCAACCGCCTGCGCTTTTGTCGTCGCCGTAGAGGTGCTTTCCGGCAAAGCGGGTTCCGTCGCCCCGGAAGGCGCCTCACTAGAGGCAGGTGAAGTTCCATCGGGGGATGTTTCAGACGAAACCGGCGTGGCCGATGCGGTCGGGGACGATGTACCATCACCCGGCGATGCGCCAGCCGGTGTTGCAGCCTCGGTCGTCGCAGTCACAACCGTCGCAGCCCCGGATGGGGTCGCGGTGGCGGCCCATGTTTCGGACGGGGTTGGCGTCACTGTGGCTGTCCCTCTTACAGGCGTCGGCGTAGCAGTAGAAGTCGCCATCACCGGCGGTTGCGTTACAGGAGGCTCCACCGGAGAGGGTGTATTGGTGGGGAGAACCGGTGGGCTTGACGTCCACGTGGGAGGCGGCGCTGGCGTCGTCGGCATGGGGGATGGCGTCATCGTTGGCACAGTCCAGTTCTCCTGAAGCGGCGGCATGGCCCACACCGTCGGCATCAAGGCCAAACCGGATAGCGCCAACACAATCAGCAGCCATCCGATCAACATCCAATGTCGCTTATTCATCACTTATTCTCCCTGCAATAATTGATAACAAATGCGCAGATCACTGTCAACGCGCAGGTCTACATCATACAGAAGCGCCCCTGCATCATTCGCGCCAGGGCGATCTTGCGAAGGACATAATACAGCATTTTGGGGCATGTGCAAGATCACACGTGCCGGAACTCCCCGCAATCCTGCTTGCTTCTGCCACAGCAGATGATAGATCAATGTGCCGTCGGCGTTACGTTGAAGCGCCGAGTCGGGTAGTGTGTACGTAAAAGAGACCACAACTTGCGACGCGGTCGGCAGAAGTATTGCCTGCTCAAAGACCGTGTATGCCCCTTCCGTCGCCGTCGAAACACGCGCCAGCCCATCCCACGGTTGCTTGTTGGCGATAAATTCCGCCGCTATCGGATGGCGGCTGGCGTCAACCAACTGCGCGCCCAACGGCGCGTAGAGGCGCAAGTAGCCCCAATAACAGCGATCCATCATCTGCGTGTATTCGGGATCGTAGCGCGCCTCGGGGATGCAGGCGATGTCCACCTGGCTCGTGTGCGTGTAGGCGAGCGTCATCGTCGCGCGTGGCGGCGATTGGGTGAGATCCACGTCGTAGGTGAAGGCGCGGTCGAGTTTGGCGCTGGCTTTGCTGTAGCCCAGGTTCGCCTCGACCACCAGCGCGTAGTCGCCCTCCGGCGCGCGCAGGCTGCCGTCCCACCCACGCGCGGTTAACACCGCCTGGGTATGCGCTTCAACAAAGTACATCTGGATGTGCTTCTCGCCGATGAGCTGCTGCCCGGCCCGCGCTAAGGCCAGCCAATCCACATCGCCAGCGGCAAGGCGCGCCATCACAGCCTCGGAGAATGGCTCCATGAACGATTTGCGCTGCCGCCACCAGTCGCCATCCATTTGTCCGTCTGCCGGCGCCCAGGCTTTGTAAAGATAATCGAACAGCGTTGCAGCAGTCACCGGTTCATCCGCGCCCGGCAGGATCAAAGGACCAAGCGCGCTCACCAGCCGTTGGACGGCAATTTGATCCACAGCGATGACGCCATCCGCCGCGACGGGATGGCGTGGGCGATACAATGCCAACGCCTGGCGCGCCGCCGTCGGGAAATCGGGCGACCAGTTGCTATCGCGGAAAACCAACAATTCGATACCCATAAACTGGCGCATCGGCTCCGGCGAAAGCGGGTAAGGTTGCTTGAAGTCGTCCGCTGCGTAACTGTCGGCAAACGTCATGGACATCACCTGCCCGCCAGCAACGCGCACCTCTCCCGCCGCGGTGATGAAGCCGCCGCCGGGACGCAATTCGCCTTCGTTGAGCAACAGCAACAGATAGGTGCGCGGCGCATCCAGCCCAAGCAAAGCCGGGGCAGCATCCGCCAGGGCCAGGCCATCATCCAACAGCGGCAGCAGCGCGCCGAGCAGCGTCAGCGGCTTCTGCAGGCGATCCGGCATGGCCGTCACATCGAGCCTGGCGTAGGCATCACGCGCTCTGGCGACGGCGGAGCGGGCGCGTGGCAGATTTGGCGCGAGCCGTGTGAACACATCCGGCGACATCTCCAGCATCGCTCCACCGGCCTGGTATGCCGTCAAAGCCGGTTCCGCTGCATCCCACACGACCACACCGGCCTCGGTCAACCCATCCGCCACCCCAAGCAGCGCCGGCGCATCACCGGCCAGCGCCCCGACCTTTGGCAGCCAGCGAAACGCCGGCCCTATGCCGACCAGCCAGCCGACGTTACGCCGCAGCACGACCACATCGCGCCGTGTTTGGCGCAACAGTGTACCCAGTGTAGCCGTGTCCGTTTTTAGAGGATTGTCGTCCAGCAATGCCTGGGCCGTTTTGAGCGAGCGCAGCAGCGATCCCGCCGCAACTGCCGATTGCACACCCCACACCACGAGCAAAAGCGCGCCAAGCGCCACTAACCCGATGGCTATTTTCCGTTTGTGCTGTGCGATGACGGACACGCCACATCCTCCCCTATAATTCGGCACAGAGGCCGTCCTGAAGCATAGTCTTCTGGCGCAGCAACTTTACCATTGCGCGCGAACAAATACTGCCGGTAGCTTTCTTGCCACCACAGATTCCGGTCAATGACCAACACATCGGGCCGCAGCCCCAGTGCTTCTTGCGCGTACCACAACGCGAAAGTGTAAGCATCACCCTGCGTCGTGATCAGCACGGCATCCGCCGGCGTCGCTGCCAGGACTTGATTGTACCACATCACCGCCTTATCATCGCGGTGCAATGTGACGGTTTGCCAGTTCCACGCCAACAGCATCAGTGGCAGAAGCAGCGCCGCCCACGCCGGCAGTCCCCTATCCACCAACCAGCGCAAGCCCCCAGCAAGCAGCGGGACGGCAAGCGGCAACAGCGGCAGCACATAGGTCAGTGAATCGGGTGTGGCGTAGCCGATGGCGAACAGGCTCAACAAACCGCCCGCCGCCGCCAGTCCCACCATCTCCCAACGTGAAGGCGTAAACGGCTGGCGCTCCCGCCACCCCACCCACCCGCCCAGCAGCACCAGCGCGCCGCCCACCGGCGTGAACTGCCGCGCCGCCAGCGTCGCCCACGCCGCCAAACGCGCCGGCCACTCGGCCAACGGCAGCCCGAAGGCATAACCCCGGTACAGCCGCGCCGTCACCACGTCCCACCACCCGGCGAACGTGCGCAAATCCCCCCACGGCTGCGGCCAGCGTCCCAGGAGCGGCAGCAGTGCATAGGGGAGCAGGCCAATACACAGACCGGCAAGGTAGACGGTAAACAGTAGACGGTAGACGGTAGACGGTAGACGGTAGACGGGGGGAAATGGCCGCAATTTCCAAATCGCGCTTAACAAATAAACAAGCCACAACGGCATCAGGAGCACCAATGTCGGATGCACAGACATTCCCAAGCCACACACAATTCCCGCCAAAATCCACCGCCGATTCGCGCCTCGCAACTCGCAACCCGCGCCTCGCAACTCGCAACTCATAACTCGCAACTCGCAACTCGCCAACGCCGCAAAGAACGCCGCCGTGGTGTACACCTCCGTGATAAGCGCCTGCGACCAGAAGAGCGGGGCGAAGGCCAGGGTGAGGGCTGCCGCGAGCACGATCCAGGGGGATTTTTCCTGGCGTTGGAGCGTCAGCGCGGTCAACGTCACCGCCCCTGCCGCCATCACCGCGGAGAGCAGGTTGAGCCGCCAGGCCGGATCGCGCAACGGCAGGAGCACGAAAACGCGCGCTAACGTCAGGTAGAGAGGGAAACCCGGCGGATGAGGGATGCGTTCCGCCGCTGCCGCCGCGATGAAGTCGCCGCCATCCGCCCCCCAGTGCGCCCACGTGAGCGAGGGGGCCATCGTTGCCAGATAAACGAACAACGCTGCGCCTCCGGCTATCCACGGCAATACACGCTTATCAGAAAATCGAATCATGAATCGAGAATCGAGAATCATGAATCGAGAATCATGAATCGTGATTCATGATTCATGGTCTCCCGCGATTTGCCGCAGCAAACCGAGCGCCAGGCCCGCACCCTGTACCACCACGCGCAACAGCGTCACGCCGGGCCAGATCAGCGCCACGGCCTGGTCGCGCCGCCAGGCCCAGCGCACGAAAGACAGCGTCGTCGCCAGGAAGAGCGCGAGCAGGAGCAGCGCCGCGAGCCACGCCGGAGGCCAGAACGCGCCGGCGACCGTCGCCAGCCCAAGCAGGGCCGCCAGCGCAAACTGGGGTTTCAGCGCAGGATCGGTGTGCGCGTCGCCGGAGATTTTGTCGGGATAGCGGACGTAGAGCAGCGCGCGCCAGTAGCCGAAGCGCGCCTTGCGCGCCAGATAGCGTCGCAGCGTCGCTGGATGGCGGTGCCAGACCCAGGCTTCCGGCGCGAAGACGAGCCAATGCCCCGCCCGCGCCAGCCGGAAGGAGAGGTCCACGTCCTCCGCCGAAGGGATCGGGAAGGCGATGTCGAAGCCGCCGTACTCCACGAGCAGCGCCCGGCGATACGCCGCCGCGTAAGTATCCACGAAGTCAATACGCGGCAATGCGGCCATGCGCGCGTAGCGGATCTCGAACTCCAACTGCACCAGCCGGGCAATCGGCGACGACTGCCGCGTGCGATACGTGCCCTTGACGCCCATCACCTGTGGATCGGCGAACGGCGCAACCATACGCGCGAGCCAGTCCGCCGCCGGTTCGCAGTCGGCGTCGGTGAAGAGCACAATCTCGGCCTGCGCCGCCGCGATGCCGGCGTTACGCGCCGCCGCCGGCCCCCCGTGGGGGACGCGCACCATGCGATCCGCGCCGGCCGCTTGCGCCGCGTCGCCCGTCGCGTCGGTCGAGCCGTCATCCACGACGATGATTTCGTAGCGCGCGCGGTCTACCGTCTGCCGCGCCAACGCCCGCACGCAGTCGCCGACGACGCCCGCCGCCTGATAGGCCGGGACAATCACCGCATAGTCAGGCTGCGCCATGCACCCTCCGCGCCATTTGCGTCCCCAACGCCAACACGCCGGCCGTGACCAGCGGCGGCCCCATCACCACGAGATGCAGCACCAGGCCAATCGCCAGCGCCAGGTCATAGGGCACGTCGAACAGCCCTAGCGAGACTACGCACAATCCCTCGAAAACGCCCAGGCGCGCCGGCGTCGGCACCACTGCGTTGCCGACCATCAACGCCGCCAACAAGAAAATGGCAGCGACCGGCCTATTGACGCCAAACGCCCGCATCACCGCCCAATTCGAGAGCGCGCCGCAGCCCCAATACACGACCGTCCACAAGAAAACGCGGCCCGAGGCCTGGGCGCTTTGCAGTGAATTCAGCCCTTGCGCCAATCGCTGTAGACGTGGCAGCAGCGCCTTGTCCCATCCCGCCGGAAAGCGCGCCAGAATGAGCGCCGCCCAACGGAATAACACGTCCTGCCAGCGCAGCCCGGCCCACAAGACCAGCCCGCCCACCAGCACAATTCCCGCTGTGCTCCACGTCGAACTGGAGAACCACGCCGGCAAAGGCGCGAGCGTCAGCAACAGCAGGCCGCACAGCAGCAGCGCCAGCAAATCCCAGACCTTTTCCAGGGCCACGCTCCCCAACGCTTCCGACGCGCCCGTTCCGCCGGCGTCGTTGTCGCCCGGACGCACCCACATCGCGCGCACCAGATCGCCGCCGCGCATCGGCAGCACCAGATTTGCCACCTGGCCCACCAGCAGCGCCGTCAACGCCGGCCAAAAGCGCAGGTTGGAACGCCACAGCAACGCCTGCCAGCGCCACACCCGCGAGAAAAACGTCCCCACAATCGCCAGCGCGCCGACCGCCACCCAGGTGTAGTCCGCCGCCCGCAGCGCGCCGAGCACTTGCGCCCAGTCCAACTCGCGGATCAGCAGCGCCACCGAGATGACCATCACGCCGAGGCTAAAAATCCAACGCAGCACGCGCGCCCGCGCCTTCAGTTGCGCCATCCAGGTATCCATCAATCGCTCACATAAGAAATCCAAGTTTGTCCGAGCGGTGTCCAGCGCCCATTCTCGTCCACCAGGTTGCCGGTGGGATGAACCACGTAATACATGCTGAACCAGCACCAGCGCTGCACCAGCCGCCCGCCATCGCTCGGATCGCCGAGGCCGCCATCCGCCGCCGTCAGAAAGAAACGCCACGTTTCGCGCATAAATTCGGCCATCCGCTCCGGCGGGAAGCCGTAATCCTCCGGCATCGGCACGCCGAACTCCGAGATGATGAGTGGTTGTCCGCCGTAACCCCGCGCGGACATCCAACGGCGAAAAGCATAGATTTGCGCGCGGAAGGCATCCAGGTTGCCGGAATCGTCTATGCTGAACAGCACGCCGGTATTGTCGGGGATGCCGGGCGGGATGTCCACGCCCCAGGAATTACGCTCTTCGCGCAGCATATAGTTGTGGATGTGCCAGGCCTGCGCCGGAAGCGCCGCGCCGAATTCGTTGCGGTAAGCCTCCAGGGCGAGATCCAGATAGCGCAGGCGCAGCGATGTGGGCTGCGCGATGCCGCCGGCCGCCACGATCGCGGACGGGTCGCCGGCCTTGATCGCGGTGTAGGCTTCGTGATACAGGCGCGCATACGTGACCGGATCCACGTTGTCCTGCCAGCGCACGTCCGGTTCGTTGGAGATGAGCCAGGTGGAACCGGGGCGCGCCGCCGCCACTGCGGTCAGCGTCGCAGCGGGCGGCGAGAGTTTGCCGCCGCCCATCCGCACCGTGGGCATGTAGATCACGCCCGGCGGCAAAACGGGCGCGCCGCGCGCCGCCCAATCCATCACCCACCCGGCGCGCAGCGTGCTCAAGTCATAGTTGCCCGTCGCGCCGCCCGGCAATGAGACGCCGAGGCGGAACCGCTCGTGCGCCGGGACAACGAAACCAAAAGGCGGAAGCGCAACCGGTGTCTCAACCGGTGGCAGCGTCGCAGTGGGCGCCGGCGTCTCCGTGAACGTGGCCGGGTCTACCGTTGGGCGCGGCGTGGCCGGTGTGACCGGAGCGCGCGTCACGGGGGTCACAGGACGCGGCGTTGGCGTAGCTGTCGGCGTGGGCGTGAAGGTGGCTGTCGGTTTCGGCGTTGGCGTGGGCGTCGGGGAGATTTTGGGCAGCGGCGTCCGGGTGGGAACCAACGGTTCCGGCGTCAGCGTCGGCGTGGGCGTATCGGTCGGCAGAGCGGTTGATGTGCTCGTCGGCGCGTCTGTAGGCGCGGCGACCGGCGGTTCTGCCGTCGCCGGGCGCAGCGCCGGCGCGCCTACGACCATCAACACCGCTCCGGCCACGATCAACAAAGCCGCTGCCAGCAGCAAACTATAAGATTTTTTACCAGACCACTTTACTGACACTTGATAACTCTCTATCACACCCTTGACTCCCCTGAAAAAACCGCCAAGACGCCAAGTTCGCCAAGAAAATCGAATAATTGATAAATAATTTCAAGAGATTTGCCCGTTTTTGCAAGTTGTCTTCATCTAACCATTAAAAATCTTGGCGCTCTTGGCGACTTGGCGGTTGAGATAGACTTTTTTCAGTAGAGTCACCCTTTACATCTTACTTTTCACACTTTACGCTTTACGTTTCACGTTTCACTTCCCCGCCATAGGCCGCAGCGCCGGATCGCCCAACAGCACGAAGCTGATTTCGGCATCCTTCGACTGCGCGGCGCGCCAACCGGCCAACAACGCATCGCCGACGGTCGCGCCATCAAGCATAGCGCGCTGAAAGGCCAGTGTCATCGCCGATTGGTCGCCGGTGGTCGTCTCGCCGGTCGGCCCGACAAGGGCGACGACGCCTTTCGGGTGGCGCAGCCAGGCTTCGCTCAAGCCCGTCTGGGTGGGATGGCCGAAATTCGCGCACAGGCACGTCCACGCGGCCACCACCGTCGGGCCATCCCAGGCGCCGGCGTCGTCCACGGTGAGGAACTTCTCGTCGCCCAGAACGGGCAGGCTGCCGTGCCCGCTGTAGACCAGCACGCCCGGCGCAGCGCGCAACCAGCGCAACAGGTCGCGGCGGGTATCGCTTTCGTCGTCGCCCAGGCGCAGGTCGGGCGCACCAAGAGCAGCCAGCGCATCGGTCATACTGACGAACTCCGGCTCATCGTCGTGCAGCAAAGCCAAACGCGGGGTCGGCTTCCAGGCCAGCGTTTTGGCGACCATCGCCTGCACCTCCGCGACGGTTGACGCGGGGAAGCGGCCCACCGCGAGCAGCGGCGCGCCGTCGTCGCCGAGCGCCAGCGCGTGGTCGGAAGGCGTGTCGCCGACGAAGAAGGTGCGCACCCAGCCTGTGGGCACGAGGGTGGATTCTGTGCTCCACAGCGCGCTCGGATTGGCGGAAGCGTCGCCCACCAGGAGCAGGTAGCGCAGCCGCCCGTCCGCGCGCAGGGCAACCGCCGCCGCGCGGATGGCCTCCGCGCCGGGTTTCCCCGCGCCGAAAGCGTCGTAGACCTGCTCCGGCGCCAGGACGGCCACGGATAGCCCTTCCGCCGTGCGCGCTTCGACCAGCGGCGCGAGCGCCGCCTGGAAGATACGCGGCGCGATCATCAGGTAATCCGCCGCCAGGAGCGCCGCTTCGTCAACAGTTTCGCGCACGCGCGCACGCTCGGGGGCGGGGGCAGTTTCAGGCGCGCCGAGCCAGCCGCGATCTCCAGCGCGCTGTTCGACGCACACCCGCCCATCGGTGGGGCGCTCGATCAGCCCGGCGCGCGCCATCCCGTCTTGCCCCACCAGCAGCACGGCGACACGTTCCGCCGCAACACTTTCCCAACAAGCCGCCGGTTGGTCTCCGGCAATCCAGCTCTCCCACCCGCCGGTATGGACGAGTGCCCGCTGCCACGTCACACCGACGCGATCCAGCCAGGTCACTTCGACGGGCGCTTCGGTGTCGCCCGGCATCAGCAACACCAGTTCGTTGTCGCCGTTGCGCGGCGGCGAGACGACAACCTCCCATTCTTCGAGCGCGCTGCCATCCCAGAAGTGATCGTCCACCACCGCGCCGTTCCACAGCACACGGATGTGATGATCGGGGTTTTGCGGCATACTGCTCTGTCCCCAGAAGCGCAGGGTCAGCGTGACGGGCGCAGCGAGCGCCTCGGTCAAGGGGAGGGTGAGGGTGAAAGCGGGCGCGGCGTTGAAGGAAGTCCACAGCCAGTTTGCGCCTTCAGGGGCGGTGGGGCGATAGGTGATGTCTTGTTCCAGCCAAAGGGTGGCCGTCGTCGCGGTCTGGTACTGGGGCGGAGAGGTTACAGCGGATACTTGAGCCGTCGCGCCGCCGGCTGTGTCCAGGCTAAGATGGTAGCTGCCGACCGGGCCGAGGTGTCCCAGTTCCACAGCGCCGTAAAACAGCAGGCCGGGGCCGTCGGCGGAGTCCAGCCGGAAGGCCGGCAGCGTCACATCCTCGCGCGCCAGACGTATCCGGGCGGGATCGAGTTTTTGGGGATCGAGGCCCTGCGCGCGCCACCATGCGGGGCCAAGCCAGCGCGGGCCGGCGCTGCGCACGAGCACAGTCCATCCGGCAGCAACATCGCCGGGCGCGGGCGGCGCGGCAACAGGCGCAGGCCGACATCCCGTCACGGCTGCAAGCAGCAGGAACGCGATAGCCTCCCACAACCGGCGTTTCACGGGCGACGCTTCCACATCAGAACGCCCGCGCCCATAAAGCCCAGGCCAACGATCCCGCCGACCACCACCAGCCAGATGGAAAGCGCTTTGTCCGCCTTCACCACGCGCGAATCGCCTTCCACGAGCGCGCGCGTCGAGGCGAGGCGCGGCGTGGCAAGCGGCGAGAGCGGCAAAGACCACGTGGGTGAGGGGAGCGGTGTATCCAGCGGGGCAGGCGTCGGGAGAGGAGGCGTGGGCGTCAACGTCGCCGGTGATGGGGCGATGACAGGCGGACGAGCCGTCGCGCCGGGCGCGAGGGTGAACGTGGCCGTCGCGGGCGATTCGTTGGGCGGCAATATCAGGCGCGGCGTGGACGTCAACGTGGGCGTCCCGGCGCGCGGCGTCGCGCATACGCCGGTCACGTTGAGCGTGATGACGAAATCCTCGGTGGTGCCGTCCTGGTACTTTACGTTGAGGGTGTGCGATTCGGCGGCGCAGGGACAAAAAGTCCGCGCGCCATCCCCTGGAACGCCGACATTGTCGAAGTAGACGGCGCGGACGTTGCGCGTTTGCCATTGCAGGGTCGCACACTCTCCGGCGGGCACATCCGTTTTGTCGGCCCAGAAGCGGACGTTGGGATTGAGCGTCGCGGTAGGCGCCGGCGTGCCGGTCGCCGTGGCGGTGGGCGTGATGGTCGCCGTCGAAGAAGTGGGGCCAGGCGTGGGGGTCAACGTGGGCGTGGGGGTTGGGGTAAGCGTGCCGGATATGGGGATGGTTGCGCTAATAGGCGCGATGTAGGTGCTTGTTCCACCTCCGGCCGGTACGTCCTGCAATTTGTAGTAGTAGATCACGCCAGGCGTCACGTTGTTATCTTCGAATGAATACTGAGCGCCCGCGCCTTGATCCAGCGACTCGATAAAACCGGAGATGTCTGTGTAACCGCTCCCTTCAGTCTGACTGCGAAAGAGAAAAAATCCCAGGTTACTTGTCTCGCTGGCGGTTTCCCATTTCAAAGTGATGGAAGTCGCGCCGACTTGAGCTGTGAAACTGGTGATAGTGACAGCAGCCCAGACCAACGAGGCGACGAGCAGCAGAGCGAACACTGCCAAAAACAGCGCCTTGACGCGCCGCAGCGCGCCCCACACGTCGCCGAAAGCGCGATGTCCGGCGGCTAACAGTCGCTCGCGCCGCAGTTGACCCGGCGTGCGACAGTAGAAGCATTGTCCAGCGCGCTGCGCTTCGACTACGCGGCCCAGCACGGCATCCGGCGGCCAGGCGGGATCCAAGGCTCTGTGCCCATCGCCTTTGGTGACGAGGCGGCCTTTGCGCCATCCCAGATAGCGATGCAAGAAACCGCCGCGCAGAGCCACCCAATCGCCGGGCGCGAGCGCCTCTGCTGTCACCGGCTGCACCAACACCTCGTCGCCCGGACGCAGGGTTGGCAGCATACTTTGTCCGCGCACGCGCAAGCGCGTCGGGCCAGGCAATATCTCAGTGATCGCGTCCAACCAGATCATGGCGTCATCTCCATATCAGCGATTATACTTGAAAGAGGGATGATTGCAACGAGTGAGTAGACGGTAGACGGTAGACAGTAAACAGGAAGAGGGAGAGGAAATGAATTGCTTTGCATTTTTGCCGTGCTATAATTGAAAAACGTTGGCACGATGAAACATTCCAACGTTCCAACATTCAAACGTTCCAACGTTCCAACGCCTTGAAAGGAGCCGCCGATGAACTTAGCTGTTGTGATTTTAGCTGCGGGAAAGAGCGCGAGGTTCGCGTCGCGCGTCCCCAAAGTCCTCCATCCGTTAGGCGAACGCCCGATGATGGCCTACGTCGTCAACCTGGCGACGCAGTTAGCGGCGACCCCACCGGTCATCGTTGTGTCGCCGGAGACCGAGGCGGCCATCCGCGCATGGGGCGGCGAGCGCGTGCGCTACGTCGTCCAGCCGGAGCCGCTCGGTACGGGGCACGCGGTGTTGCAAGCGCGGTCGCTGCTGGAAGGGCAAGCGGAGCACGTGCTGGTGCTCTACGCCGATACGCCGCTCGTGCAAGAAGCCACGCTGCGGCGGCTGGTGGAACAACACGCCGCGCGGCAAGCGGCTGCGACCATTCTCACCGTCGAGTGTGAAGTCTCGTGCGGTCTGGGGCGCATCGTGCGCGATGCTTACGGGCGCACACACGCTATCGTCGAAGAGGTCGAGGCCACACCGGAGATCGCGGCGCTCCGCGAGATGAACAGCGGCATCGGCGTCTTTGCCGACGAGGTGCTGTGGCGGTTCCTGGAACAGCTCGAACCAAGCCCACGCAAAGGCGAGTATTATCTCACCGACGTGATCGGGATGGCCGTCGGGGCAGATCAGACGGTGGAAACGCTCGTGGTGGACGATCCCAATGAGGCCATCGGCGTGAACACACGCGTTGATCTGGCGCTGGCGGAGGCTGCGCTGCGGCAGCGCACCAACGAGCGGTGGATGCTCGCCGGGGTCACGCTGGTTGATCCGGCCAGCACCTACATCGGCCCCGACGTCAAGATTGGACAGGATACCGTCATCCAGCCGAACACGCACCTGCGCGGGAAGACGACCATCGGCGCGGGGTGTACCATCGGCCCCAACAGCATTATCGAAGGCTGCGCCATCGGCGACCGCTGTGTGGTGCTGGCGTCGGTGCTGGAGTACGCGGTGATGGAGGAGGACAGCAATATCGGCCCCTTCAGCCATCTGCGCAAGGGCGCGCGCGTGTGTCGCGGGGCGCACGTGGGCAATTTCGGCGAGATGAAGAACAGCACGCTCGGCCCGCACGCGAAGATGGGACACTTCAGTTATTTGGGCGACGCGCAGGTGGGCGAGGACGTCAACATCGGCGCGGGAACGATCACGTGCAACTTCGACGGGGAGCGCAAGCATCCCACGGTGATCGAGGACGGCGTGTTCATCGGCTCGGATTCGCTGCTGGTCGCGCCGCTGCGCATCGGCGCGGGGGCAAAGACGGGCGCCGGCTCGGTGGTGACGCACGACATTCCGCCGCGCACGGTGGCCTACGGCGTGCCCGCGCGCGTCCGCAAGCAACTGGATGAAAACCCGGCGGAACACACCGGAGAAGAAAATCCATCAGCAAATTGACACTTGCACATTCAAACTTAATCGTACACGGATCAACACGGATTTTACGGATAAGATCAAGAAAAAATCCGTGTACTCCGTGGAAATTCGTGTCCTACATCTTGAAACAGGAGCAGGTAGCAACTTGAGTTAATCTAAGGAAAATCAGCGTCCCACGCCTTTTCTACGACCACTTATGCGTAAATCTTGAAAGATGCGCGGCGATTTGTGAGATTAGCGGGTGATTTTTTGAAGGACAGAGCAAGTGACGATAAACCAAACGCAAGTTAACCCAACTCCCAATGTTGACGCAGCGCAGCTTGTGGCGCAGGCTATTGCGGCGCAGCAGCGCGCTTACGCCCCCTACTCCAGCTATCCGGTGGGCGCGGCGGTGATGGGCGACGACGGGCGCATCTATACCGGCTGCAACGTCGAAAACGCTGTCTATCCACTGACTGTGTGCGCGGAGCGCGTCGCCATCACCAAAGCGATCTCCGAGGGAGCGCAGCACATTCTGGCGGTTGCCGTCGCCACGGCGAACGGCGGAACGCCCTGCGGCGCGTGCCGCCAGGTGATGCGCGAATTCGGCGAACCTGAGATGCCGGTCTTCATCGCGCAGCTTGACGGCAGTTACCGGCAGCGCACGCTCGAGGCCCTTCTGCCCGAAGGTTTCTCCGCCGTTGATCTGGCTGTGACGCAGCGCAAAGGGAATCCCGCCGCACAAGGCAGCGGGGTTACGGAATAATTCGGAACGAGAAATCCATCACGTAGACATTCAAGATCATGCTCATGCACATCCAAACCTCGTCCCTGGACCCTCAAGATCGCGCTGCGCAGCAAACGATGGTCAATGCCCGGCTTGATGCCATAACGCTGGACGCGCTCCCGCGGGTGGCGTTGGTGTCCGGCATCTTGCACCTGACCGCCATTGCCTACCGCCTGCTGGCCCCAGAGCACCTTACCCTCTCAATCATGCTGCTCGTCATCTCCGCGCTGCTATCGTTCGCGCTGTATAGCGCGCTGCGCGTGTGGCCCCTCTCCCCGCGCCATGCGCCGGCCGTGACGGCGGCGCTGATCGCGCTGGCTCTGCTCAACGCCGTGTACCCGCTCTATGTGAGCGCCGATGCGCGCGCCACCGTGTTGTTGATGCTCGTCACCATCAGCGCGGGGCTGTTGTTGGTACGGACGGTGTGGTTTGGGCTGCTGGTGGGCCTGGGTCTGGCCGGATGGTTCGCGGCGCTGCGCACTTTTTCCGCGCTGGCGGGATGGGGCGCTGCCGGCGGCGAGCTGCTGGCGGCGTCGCTGCTCGCGGTGGCCGTTCACGCGGTTCGGCGCGCCAATTGCGCCCGCATCGCGCACTTGCAGCTCCACAGTGATGCGCAAATGGCCGCTATCCAGCGGCGAGTCGCCCAGGTGGAGACTAACCGCGCCATCGTCGAACACGTCAACGCCATCGCCGACCTGGACACGCTGGCGCAACACGCGACCGATACTATCGGCGCGCACTATGGCTGCACCTACGTCGGCATCTTCCTGCTGGATGAAAAATCCGGGGAGTTGATCGCCCGCGCGGGAACCGGCAGCGCCGGACGGGCGGCGATCCAGAGCGGCGCGCGCATCAAGCTCGGGCGGGGAATCATCGGTTGGGTGGCGGAAAACCGGCGCGTGGCCTACGCCAGAGATACGGCGCGGGACCCACGGTTCGTGATTTGGGATCTGCTGCCTGACACGCGCTCGGAACTGACCCTCCCGCTGCACGTCGGCGAACATCTGCTCGGCGTGTTGGACGTGCAGAGCAACCAGGCCAACGCCTTCCACGACGAGGATGTGACCGCGCTGCACCTGATGGCCGACCACATCGCGCTGGCCGCGCAGAACCGGCTGCTGCGCCAGATCGAAAGAGATCGTCACCGGCTGCTGGAGACGCTGCACCACGTCGGGCGGGCGCTCTCGCGCTCGATGGATATGCAGGCCGCGTTCGAGATGATTCTGCAACAGCTTGCCAACGTGATTCCCTACGACCGCGGCTCGATTATGCTGCAAAACGATGCGCTGATGGAGTTAGTCGCGGCGCGGGGATTCCCCGGCAGCAAACGCGCCTTTCGCTGGCGGGTGCCGATACGGGCCGGCGACGTTTTCGACGAGATCCGCCGCACGCAAAAGCCGCTGGTGCTAGACGATGCGCTGCGCCGCGCGGATTGGTTTCATCTGCAAGACCTGCTGCCGGCGCGCAGTTGGGCCGGCATCCCGCTGATCCACGAGGACAAGGTGATCGGGATGTTATCGCTGGCGCGGGAGACGTACACACCCTTCACCGAGGATGAGATCGCCTTCGCCGCCGTGTTTGCGTGGCAGGCGACGATCGCGCTGGAAAATGCGCGGCTGAGCGTGGAGTTGGCGGATACGGCGAGAAAGCGAACGATTGAAGGCGGTACGCCGCAAGAGAACGAGTAGCAGGCCGCCGAGGAACACAGGGAGCAGCGGCGCGCGGGCGTTGAAATCGCGCAGGCGCACTGCGGTCGGCGCGGTCGCCACGGCGGCGCTGATCGGGCCGTGGAACGCGCTCACACCCTGGATGTCTATGTCTTCCAGTTTGTAGAAGTAGACCACGCCGGGCTGCGCATCCGCATCCAGCCACTCATAATAGCCGCCCATCACCGAGCCGGGATTTTGCGGCGGGATGAGCGTCGCGTTCAAGCGTACATAAGCCCCATCCGCCGTCTCGCTGCGATAAAGATTGAAACCCACGTTATCCAACTCTGAGGCGGTTTCCCACGTGATGAGAACCGCTTGACCCTGCGGCGTGGCGTCAAACGCCGCCAGTTTCACCGCGGTCGGCAGTTCAACATCGAACGTGGCGTTCAACGGGCCGACGTCCAGCGTCCCGACGGTGGCCGAGGTCACAGCCGTATAACGTCCGGTGATAGCGGGCGCTGCGGCGGTGAAAACCAGATCAATCACGCCCGGCTGGCCGGCAGATTGCGTACCGGAGGCGGGCACGGTGTACGACAGCGCCGGCAGCCCCAGCCACTTGAGCGCGCCGGTGGCATTGAGCGACGGATAATGGCTGGAATTGTTGTTGCGGATGGCGCTCGTTGCGCCCACGCCCTTGTAGACCACGTTCTGCGGCAGGCCAAAGTTCACGCCATTGACCACAATGGGCTGCGCGAAACGATTGCTCAGGCGCACCGTGTACGTCACGGCGCCGGCGCCTGTCAGCAAGACGGGTGTGACCGAGACGGAGGCGTCGAGCGATAGGCTGGCCGTGGGAAAGGTGGAAAAGCGGATGCCGTAGTTGTTGGAATACTTGGCCGGGGATTGCACCACCGCCCAGGGGGTGGAGGTGCTTTCGGCGTAACACAAGGCTTGCCAATCGTAAACGACATCCACCGTACCGCTGCTGAGGCTGCCGCTGAAGTGAAGTTGATGGGTTGTCCCATTACTGACGCCGCTGATGGTGGAATTCGTAATCCTGGAAGCCACCAGGCGGAAACAGGCATCCGCGAAATTGCTTTCACCCGTTGGCTGAAAAAGGGCGCTGGCGTTGCTGCTCGACAGTTGATAGCGCACCACCTGGGTATAGACCTGCCCCACCGCGAGTTGGCTGCTGTTCGCTGCCGCAGATACCACCTGGGCCTCATTCGCCGTATCAATGGCGGTGGCGGTGGTCAGCGAACCGACGTAGTAGGCGTTGCCGGTCAAATTGGCGGCAGAGAGGGTGACGGTATAGGTATCCACGTGACCGGAGGCACACGCATAGCTCACGTACCAATAGCCGTAGAAGGTCGAGGTCGGGGACAAGACACCGATGTAGCGGACGGGGTCGGCGGTGAGGGTGTAGTAGGGGCTGGTGAACCCGCTCAAGGTTGCCACCACATTGGTCAACGTTTCGGTGGAATTGTTCGTCATCCCCACCACCAGCCATAAGGCGTGCGGGCCTTTGTAATCCGGCGCGCACGCCTTGTTGCTGTCCAGCCAGGCCGTTGAACCGCTGCGGAGCGTGAAAGCAACCTGAGCCGGTGTAGCATTCGGCGCGAACGGGGATTGCGCGTCGGCGGGCAATTGCTGCGCCACAATCGGCAGCGCCCACAACAGGGAGAACAGCAGCACGCCCCCAAGCGCGGCAAGCATATTTCTGGTCATATATTCCTCTCCAACAGTATTATCCGATAAGCTCGACACATTAAAGTTGTTCCCCAATAACGCCAGGTGTGATCAGGACGCAGATTTTCGCTGATTCACGCAGATCATTTTAGGAAATCAGCGAACAGCCGCGCGAATCTGCGTCCAAAATCGTGCCGGGGCTTATTCAGGAACAAGTCTATTATTCGACGTAAGGCGTAAAAGCCTTTTGTTTACGTTTTACCAACCATCCCGCTAAGCCCAGATTATCATAACCCAAAATGCAACGCCGAACGTTTGCGTTTCATTACAGGTAGGTAACAAAACGCCAACACAACTATGTTGCAAACGAGTGCTTGTTGACGCACATTTTCTACGAGCCAGCCAACACATAGAGCGCGAGGTGTCCCTCGCGCTCTATGCATCATTGAGCCAACTATCTTAAACCGTGGATTTACGCCGATTTAGGTATGATGCGCACGCGCACCGGCGTAAATCCACGTCCCACAATAGGTTACCTTGCGCGCCGCCGGCGCCGCGCTGCCACGCATCCTGCCAGCGCGACCAGACCCAGAGCTGCCGGGGCCAACATCCCACGCACGGCCACCCGCTGCACCTGCACGGCGGTCGGCGTGGTGAGTGAGGCTGTGCTGATCGGGCCGTGGAACGTGCTCACGCCCTTCACGTCAAGGTCCTCCAGCTTGTAGAAGTAGGTCACGCCGGGCTGCACGCCGGTATCGAGCCACTCGTACAGGCCGCCCAACACCGAGCCGGGGTACTGCGGCGGGATGAGCGTGGCGTTGAGCCGCGTGTACGGCCCTTCCGCCTTCTCGCTGCGGTAGAGGTTGAAGCCCACGTTGTCCAGCTCCGACGCGGTTTCCCAGGTGACGAGGATGGCGTCCTCCTGCGGCGTCACGTCGAAGGCGGCGAGGGTGACGGCGGTGGGGGTGTTGTTGTACTTCCAGTAGTCTTCCACTTCACCGTTGGTGACGGCGCCCGTCGGAGAAAGCACCTCAGGGGGCGACTGCGTTTGGTAGATGCGGAAGCGTATATAGATGCGGCCTACCGTAGAGCCGGTCGTAATGTTAATGTTATGTGTACCGGCAGAGAGATTGCCAAACTGAATCAGCTCAGTCGTTTCGAACCGACCATTGCAGTTCCAATCGAACCAGCCGGCGACAAAGGGGGTGTATGTGGGGGATTGATCGGTCACGGTGATCTGGATCGTAGCCACTTTCCCCGCCTCCCATTCGCTCGAGAATCCGACGCCATCTTCATCGTCCGAACCCGTGCCGTCGTCGCCGTTGCTCGCGCCGCCGGCGACACCCGCGTCCGCATTAGGCGCGCCATCCGCTTCACCATCCCAGCTACTACCCAGGTAAATCGTCGGTGATCCGCCGCCGACCGGCCCGATGTGCATCGGGCCTTCAAAGGAGAAGGGGGTGTAGTAGGCTGTGGCTTTCGCTCCTGCGCCGAAGTCGTACGACAGAGGCAGGTCGCCCAGGTCCATGTTGGCGTAGAAGCCATAGTCCTGCGCGAGTACGTCGCTATCAGTCGTGTTCACTACGGCGTTGGTATTGCAACCAGGAGTTGAAGTGTTGGAGTAAGCCCCCAGCGTGCAGTTGAGGTTGTTGTCGTCGTTAGTCACGTCGGCCATATTGGGTTGAGCGGCGGCGTCATTCTGCTCATCCGGTTCGTAGTACAGCGTCATCCCGGACATCTGCCCTACCGGACTTACCACCGTGCGGTAGTTGCCGGCGGCCAATCCATAGAAGTAGTACTGACCGGCGTGGGCGTTATCGGTATTGTCAGCGCTGCCATCATTGTTGACGTCCAGACGGCCATTGAACACTTTGTAACCATAGAACACGCCGTTGTCATCAGCAGTGCCATTGCCGTCCAGGTCAAGTTTGCCGTCAATGACCGTGATGCCCTGCCATACGCCATCATCCAGAGGTCCGTTGCCCACACCGTCGCCGTCCATGTCCACGTAACCATTAACAATGCGGCGCAAGGTGATCGTCGAAGCCACCGGCAAGGCGCTGTCGCCGCTGTCGCCGCAGACGTTCGTGTTGGTGCCGCTACAATCCAGCCGCCACAGGTACACAGGAACGTTGCCGAGGCCGAGGTCGCCATCACCAGCGGTGTACAGGCCGCCATCAAATTTCTTGTCAAAGAACACAGTTCCAGCTACTATGGTGCTGCCAGAGTAAGCATAGCCGAAGTCAATCTTCATATTGCAGCCGGTGCAGGCGTTGCCGCCGATGGAAGTCACGACGCCGCTGCTGTTGATGACAATCGTGCGCGCCTCGCCGTTGTTGACGCCATCCGGGTCGAAGTTCTGTGTCACACCGGCGGGGAAGTCTGGGTCGGTGGTGTCCACCTTGACGCAGTAGGTGCCGGCCGGCAATCCACCGAAGGTATATTTGCCGTCCGAGTCGGTCACGGTCGTCTTGTACACCGGGCCGGTGCAATCTGCGCTCTGGTACAGGTTGATAGTGACGTAAGGGATGCCCGGCTCGCCAACATCTTGCGTCGTGTTGCCGTTGGTGTTAATCCACAGCGTATCGCCGATGACGCCGAGGGGTTTGTAGCCGAAGTCTTGGCCGTAGTCCATCTGGCCCAGGCGCAATGGAACTTGAGAGACGTTATTACATTTGTCGTAACCTACTCCCGTGCCGCAGGGCGGATAGATAGGGCGCGGCGTGATTGTGGTGTTCCACGTCGGGCCGTCGGGGTCGTAGGTGAGGGTGAACCTGGTGTTGTCCAATGGCTGACCGCTGTTGAACATTGTGGGGTCAATCACCACGAGATAAGGTTTGTTCGGCGCGCTGGCCGGTAAACCGGTGAAGCGGTAAATGCCGTTAGCATCGGTGGTCACGCTGTCGCCGGCATTGCCCGCGCCGCCGATGCCATCGTAGTCGTAGATGGTGTCGCCGCCATCCCGAATGCCGTCATTGTTCTGGTCAATGTACAGCCAGACCTTGACGCCGGGGATGCCCGGCTCGCCCGTATCCCAGGAACCGTTGCCGTTGTTGTCCTGCCAGATCAGGTCGCCAATCGCGCCGTTGGTGTAGCCGAAGTCGGCGGCGGTGTAGTTCTGTCCGACGGTCAGCGTGACTTTGTGCTGATTCTCCGTCCCCGGCGGCGCCTGGATGTTGGTCTGTTGTAAAGCATAGAGTGCGCCGGTGTTCAGGGCAAAGTTACTCGCCGGTATCTGAACGATGTAGCTGCCGGCCGGGAGCTTCGTGAACTGGTACATCCCGACCAGCCCGCTGCCGTCGTCGGCGGTGGTGACGCTGCCATCGCGGTTCATATCCAGCTTGCCGTCAATGACGGTGTACGTCAGATACAGGCCGTCGTCGCCTTCGTCGGGAACGGCGTAAGTTGCGTTATCATCCACCGTGATCCCACCGCTGCCATTGATATCCAACAAACCACCAATGACCGAATAGCCAAGATAGGTACCGATGTCTGAAGCATTGATAAGGTTATCGCCGTTCATATCCACGCGACCGGTGATAATGCGCTTGCCGTAGAAGTAACCAACGTCTTCCGCTTCGCCGGTCACGCCGTCGCCGTCTACGTCAATGTAACCAGCAATCACCCGGTAGGCGACAATGCCATCGCCGTCCATATCCAGCCGCCCATCGTAGACTTTGACGCCCACCAGACCGATGCTGGTCACGACATCGTCATCCGCGTCGGTGCATGAGAGGCCATCGCCGTCCACATCAATGCAGCCATCCACGACTTGATAGTTGATCGTGGTTGACGTATCAATGATGATAGCGTCTTCGGGATCCAACACGCCGTCGCCGTCCTGATCCTGGTACAGGTAGACTGCGACGCCGCCAATGCCGACTTCGTAGGGGTCCTGGATGCCGTCCGCGTCGTTATCACGCCAGACCCGGTCGCCGATGGAGCCGGTGCCATAAGGCTTGTAGCCAAAGTCGGCCGCCGTATAGTCAGTTCCGCCCACCGTCACCATCGCCATCGAATCGCAGACCGTACACGTAACGTTCTGTTCATCGTGATCGGCGGTCTGCCGGTAGCCGCTCGGCAAGTCGGAGGTATCGGCTACGACCACGTATTTCGTGTTGCCCGCCAGTTGGGTAAACAGGTATGTGCCCAACAGCGTATCATTCGTATCGTTAGCCGTGCCATTGCCGTCCAGATCGAATTTGCCGTCAATGATCGTATACCCGAGCAGCTTGCTCGTTCCGGAGTCGTCGTTGGTGTTCACGACGCCGTCGTTATTCCAGTCCACACCGCCGCCGATGATGCGATACCCCGCAAAGCTGAGCCGGTTGTCGGCGGAAGTGACCTGGCCGTCGTTGTTGATGTCCAGCAGCCCGCCATAGACGTTGTACATCGTGGTGGTGGTGGCGTGCAGCTTGTCCACTGCGGCGTCGAAAGTGCCGCTGCCGTCGAAGTCGCGGTAGAGGCGCACGGTGACGCCGCCGATGCCTTCCTCGCCGGCATCCGGGCCGGGCCAGCCGTCGCCGTTCCAGTCCACGAAGACGGTATCGCCCAACGAGATGCCGCCAGAGTAGCCGAACAAGTCCGGGCCGCGCACCGCACCGTTCGCCAGAGTGAAGGTGTTGGTTTGGTTGTCACAGCCTGCCAGCCCGTAGCACGCCCCACCTTCGGGATCGCCGCTTTGCCCCATACTGGGCGGCGGCGTCACCACCACTTTGTATGTCTGGCTGCCAGTGGTCGCTGGCACATTGCTGAATTGATAGTAACCGTTGCCATCGGTCGTTGTTGCGCTCACCGAACTGCACGTTGACGGGTTAGGGTCGCACCTAAACAACGTCACCGTCGCGCCGGGAATAGGCGGCTCTTCGGGCTTGTCCCAGACGTTATCTTTATCGTGGTCTTGCCAGACAAAGCCGGTGATGGTCGCCGCGCCGCTGTTGCGGTAGCCGAAGTTGACCATAGTCTTATTGGCGTTGACATAGTTGAGGTCTCTAATAGCAAGCGTCTGGTCGTTCCATTCGCCATTGCACGTAGCGCAGGGGTTGCCGCCAATACCAGTGCCATTCGCCACACCTGATGCTTCGCCTGTTCGGGATGTCATCCCGGTGGGCAGCGCCAGGTTATTGGCGCGCACTTGATAATACCCCGGACGCAGCCCCGTGAAAGTGTAATCGCCGTTTTGGTCGGTGTACTGGCTGGCAAGCCACTTCCAGTCATAGAGTTTGGCCGTACATGTGGAGTTTTCGTTGGTATCCTGCGCAATCGGCAAACCGGTCGCCGGGTCGGCGCACACATACAAATCCATCAACACGTTGGGCAAGGCTTTGTCCGTGCCGGGAATTGCATCGTAGCCGCTCCCAGCAACCCACCCAATCGTGCCGCCGGTATCTATCCAGGTCTTGCCGGAGATTTGGAAAGAAGCATTAATCGGTACTTGCGCGCTGCTATTCACCTTATTCAGTCTGCGACCGTTGGAGAAGTACGCGGCATTGGCATACGCTGTGTTGGTGGTGCCAGGCGCGACAACCGTCGCCAGGGCCTTAAACGTTACCGCCAACCCGACTGTCTCGCCGGGCAGCAGCGGGCCTGCTTCGTTCCAGGTAATCAGGCCGTTCGGCTGCGGTTTGGCGGCATCCACCCTGACGGAAGCCGCCGGGTCTGCGGACACGAATTGCAGTCTGCTGGAATCAAAGGTATCCGTGATAGGCAGTGTGGCGATGACGCCATCCTCGCCGCCGCAGTCAGTCTTGTTCGTAGTCACCACAAACAGCGCCGCGTCCACCCCGATTTTACCGCTCGGCGACGTACCCTTCTGGCCGGCCAGGTACAATTCCACCAGGTCGCTGCCGGTCGCAAAATCGCTCAACAGCCAGGTACGATTCGCGGTCAGGTCCAACTTGTAGAGATATTCCGCCGGCGCATTTTGGGTAAAGTAGGTCTGGTTGAGCGTCTGCTGTGTGAAGCCGGTTGAAACATTATTGTAGTAGGGCAAAATGTAAAAGCGGTCATTCGTGTTAAATTGCACCAATTCGGTCAGATAGAGCCACAGTTCCACCCTGGTGACCGTCCCGCCGGTATTGGTGCCGATATTAAACTGCCCCAGACCCGTGCTATCTTCGTTGGTGCCTAGCGCCAACGCCGCGAGCAAATTGTCAGGCATACCTATCGCGTACCCAGGGTTCACCCAGGTTTCCTTAACGGGGCGCGGCGTATCCGCGCCGCCAGCAGGGTGGTAATGCCCGGCAGGAATTTTGTACTGGCAATAGCCGCCGGCGCTACCCGCGGCAGTGTTCGTCGCCTTGATGGAGAACACCACATTCTCGCCCACATACGCCGGCGAAGGCGACACCAGCGCTTTGTTCAGCGTCAACACCGGCCCGAAGCCGAAGTCGGCGGTGCGATAGAAGGTGTTGGTGCTGCCGCTCAGGTCCACCGCGATGATTTTCGCCGTGGTAGGGGCGTAACCGTCCGGCAAATCAGTATCGGCGGTGTCTACCACCACCAGGTATTTGAGACTGGGCAGTTTATTGTCGGCGGTTGTCGTGCAGATGCCGTCCACGCCGCAGCCAAAGCCGTAGTTGCCGTTCAGCCCGCCATCGGCGCCATAGTTGGCGCTGGCTGCCGTCGTGGTCGTCGTGAACAATTTCGTATCGCCGACATCCAACGCGCCGTCGCCATTCTTGTCCCAATACAACCAGACGGTCACATTAGCAATGCCAGGGTTTGCGCCATCGTTGGTCTGCACGCCATCCTTATTGGCGTCAGCCCACACAAAGTTGCCGATGCTGTTGGTGCCTTCAATGAGCGTCGTCGTGCTTCCGCAGGCCAGACTCACGCCCGCCGTCGCCAACTTGGCGCAGGCTTCATTCGTCACGACAGGCGAGTAGCCGCTGGTCAAGTAGGTCGTCGGCGCTTTGGCCTGGAACGTAGCCGTGAATCCGCTCACATTGGAGCCACTCTTCTTCGGCAAGGGTTGGGTGAGTTCCCAACGAATGTAAATCGGACTGCTGGACGTGCTCTGCGGATTGGTACCCGGACAAGAAGAGAACACATCCGAGTTATTGCTGCCGACCGTGGATTGTTTCCAGGTCACGCCATCACGGGAGAATAGGAGCCGATAACCATTCGTTGGATAGTAGGTGAAATTTTTGGCCGAAGCAGAGCCGCAGACGTATTCCAACCCATACGGCACCATATCCACAATGCCCAATGGCAGTTCTATACCATAGCCGCTGCTGAGGGTGATGCCGATGTCCGCATCGCCCGGATTAGAAAAGGGGATGTCATACGTGTAAGTCGTATTTAACGCGACGGAGGTCGGGCCAGTCTTTGAGAGGGTCAACTGCGAAGCCGGCGATGGCAGCGGCGCCGGACCAGCGCCGTAGTCCGCGTTGAACTTTTCATTGTCGCGTCCGGAGGCAACCTCTTGATACGGCGAAAGCCCGGTGTTGCACGGGCCGCCTAGCGCGAGGAACGTATAGTACACATACCCGCGCACGCCGGTGTTATCGCTAGGTAAGTTAGTAAAGTAAAGCTTATTCTCAAAGGGCAAGATCATATTCGGATTGCCGCCGCTGCGACTGATATCGAGATAGCCGCTCGTGCGGATCAGCCGGAAACAGGAAGGGTCGTAGTCCGCGTTGCCGACCGGCTGCGCCCAGGCATTGTAATCGGGAACGAAGTCGCCGTCGTTGTCAAACCCTTGGTTGATGTTGCCGAACTCGTACAACACGCCGTTGGTCGTAATCACGCCGCCAGGGCGAATGGTGTTGGGGTCGGTGTTGAACCATACGCCGTCGGGATTCGGCTCAATTTTGTTCGCCATCGCCGAAATCTCGTTGCGCATGGTCATTTTCCAATTGTCGTTAGGGACGCCGCTGGCCAGCGGATATTGATCGGAGGTGGCCCAGGTATCGAAGGTCAGCCAGAGGTCATCCTGCGGCTTGACCGATTCGCCCCAGGTGGCGCTGGCGAGTGGATTGGTTTTCTGGCAGGGAGCAGAAAGGTTACCCTCGCACAAGGGATAGGTGAAGTGCCAATACTGATAGCGGCACTCGCCGACCGCCAACGTCCCCATATAACGCGCGCCATCGGCGGTGCCCAAAGCACCGCCGATATGCTGGAAGCGATAGGTGGTGGGCGTAATGTCCATCAGCGCCGGGTGCTGCGTGGAGAACCCGGCGTCGCCGGTGCTGCGCGGCGGGTAAATGCCAATCGTGCTGTTGGCCGGTGTCGTGGGATTATAGTCGCCGATATAGCCTGTCACATTCGTCAGCGGGGCATCGCCGGTATTGCAGAACCGCACGATGACCGTCGCCGCCGAGGGCGAGGCCGTGGACATACCGTTAATATTGGAGTCCACCACCAGGTTGTAGGCATTCAACGGCTCGCCGGCGATGTTCCTCACCGATACCGTCAACACGCCCGCCGCCGCCACCGGCTGCGCGGGAACCAACGCCGTGAAACCGCTCACCGCGAGCGCCAGCACCAGAAAAACGTTCAAAAATTTCAACATCATAGGTCGCGCTTGCATCACTTTTTTCTCCTTTCCATCCATTCCATAGGGCACTCAATGACTTGATCTGCGGATAATTCCATTCCCACACCTTATACTATACGCTACAATCCCACGCCTAACGTTTGCGTTGCATCGCCGCTGTGTGGCAATTCTGTTGGTGGAATGATGTGTTCGAGCATCTGCGTCAGGTGATCCAGATCACGCACCGGGGTCTCCCACGTGGTATGAATGGTCAAGATGCTCTGCAACGTGTGTACCTCGATCACCGGCACGCCCACCAGGCACGTGGACAGCGCCCACAGCACCGACATATCGAACGTGCCGCGCTCGATCATCAGCACGTCCGGGTTCAGCGCGGCCACCCGCTCCACCATCCCCGCGCGCTCGTGCAACTGCGTCACCGTCCAGTCAGGCACGCGCTGCAACATCAATGTGATGGCGTCCAGGTACAGGGAGTGTCCACAGATGACAATATGCTGTTGAAGCCCCATCAAACCCCTCACTCTTGAAACTAGTCAGAATCTAACTTGATATGGTTACAGTATAGCAAAACTCCATACCGCTGTCACTGGCGTTGGGCGACAAAAAACGACAGTCTGTAGGGAGTAAGGAGTAAGGAGTAGGGAGTAGGGGGTAAGAGGGGGCTTGCGTTTTACGTATTACGCTTTACGGGTCGCGTCATGCATCTGCGCGCTGATGTTCATTGTGGCGATGCTGACGGCGACGACGCGGCGCAGGAGATCAATGACGTGTTCCTTGTGGTCGGCGAAGCGGTAGGTGTTGAACTTCTCGCGGATGGTGGGATCGCGGGGAGTAGTCTCTTTGTAGTATTCCAGCACCCATTCGACGGCGCTGCGGTTGCCCAGGCGGTAGGCCCACGCGGCCGGCGGGACGCCGGCGAGGGTGGTCACTGTATCCAACACGATTTCCCCGGTTTCTTTGTCAGCTTTGAGCTTTGGCTTTCCCCCACCCCGGCCCTCCCCCGAAGAGGGGGAGGGAGAACTCCCACCCTGGCCCTCCCCCATAGAAGGGGCAAGCGCGTCCACCCGGCGCAGGGGATATGGCGCGACGGTCTCGAAGTTCAGGTGCAGGTCGAGCAACTGCTGCCCCCACGCGGCCCACTGCGCGAAGTCGTCGTAGAAGGGGATGCGCGGGAACTCGCGTTTGAGGTTGATTTCGTACTTGGCGCGGTAGGCGGGATCGTGCAGCACGGCGTAGACGTAGGCGAAGATCTGGTCCTTGAGCCCTGACAGGTTTTCCAAACCTGTCAGGTCTGGATACCGCGCCTGGAATTGCGCCACGGCCCAATCGGTGATGTTGTCGTGGCGCGCGCCGTCGGTAGTATAGGTATAGCGGGGGAAACATTGGGAGTCGCCGTTGAAGTGCAAATCCACCAGATATTTTGAGGCCATCACATTGAATGGCCTGTTACTGACATTGACACAAACGACGATATTTTCGCTGTCTTCGCCAATTCTGAAAATCTCAGGTTGCTGATACGGACGGTGAATGATAATTTGCTCGTAATAGGTATTGGTTTTGATAAAAGGACGATACAATGCCGGTTTGACAAATTGCGGGTCAAATCGTAGCTTCGAGCCTCTTTTTAGATGAGCTTCAAGTTCAGAAGTCCATTTGATGGTTCGCCGTACAAAGTCATTGATAGCCGTTCGTTGATCAGAAGTTTGCCAGCGAATTTTTTCTGCTTCGAAAAAGGCGCAGAAGAATTCAATTTTATCCTGCAAGTTAGTCCGGTTGAAATCGTAAACCCATTCGTCGCGATTGGTCGCAATCCCCAACGAAAACAGCCTGAAAATCGCCTGCTCATCTGCGGAACGGGCGGCAAATTTGGCCTCTTTTGTCCCTACCGGCAGCAAATCCTCCCAGTCGTGCTCGGCCTGGTTGAGCCAGGTATAGCGGGCGTCGGGTTGGATGTGCTCGAAAGGGAGTTGCTCAAAGGGAGTGGTGGCTAAAAAGCGCAATTTCTCGCGGGCGGTTTCCATTTCCGGGCGGCGCACGTAGTAAATGCGGCAGGGCTGGCCCGCGCGCGCCGCGCTTTTCACAAAGAACGAAATCGCCACGCCGGTCTGGATGGCAAAAACGTTGTGAACGGGGCCGGAGAGCCTGGGGTTTTTGCGCACGTCGCCACCCAAATCCACCACGTAGATGTCGCTGAACTCATCCGCCGCCACCTTGCGAAAACCGTCAAACGAGCGGGCGTCCAAAAATGAGCGGTTGGTGATAAAGGCGACGACGCCATTCTCCGCCAGCCGGTCGCTGGCCCAGCGCAGGAAACGGGTGTACATATCGTAGAGCTTGGTCTTCTGCGCGGTGCTGGCGCGGATGTAGGTATCTTTGATACGCGCGTCCACGCCGGGGTACTCGCGGTTTTTGTTGTTCTCGTTCTCGTTGAGCTGGTTGGCGTTGTACGGCGGGTTGCCGATGATGACGGAGATCTTGCGCGCATTCTGCCGCCGGATGCGCTCCAGGTTCTCGGCGGAGAGGTCGAAGAAGCCGTACTGCTTGCCGGCGTAGGCAAAGCCCAGATTGTCGAGCGTGTCCACGAAGCAGATGTTGGCGAATTCCTTGTAGCGCCCCATCTTCTGCCCGTAAGTGTACTCGATGTTGAGGTTGGCGATGTAGTAAGGCAGGATGGCGACCTCGTTGCAGTGGATTTCGTGCTCGTATTTGTAGGGCAGGCTGTGGCGGGGCAGGAATTCGATCAGTTCGGTGATGAACGTCCCCGTGCCGGTCGCCGGGTCGAGAATGTCCACGTCCTGGTCGGCTAAAAAACGCCCGAAGTGCTGGTAAACCAGGTGATCGGCGGCCTCGATCATGAAGCGCACGATCTCGTCGGGCGTGTAGACGATGCCCAGACGGTCGGCCCCGGCGGGGTTGTAGGCTTTGTAGAAGTTTTCGTAGACGACCTTGAGGAAGCGCTGCTTTTCGTGGTGGTCCACAATCTCGGCGGCGGCGGCTTTGATGGCCTTCACGTAGCCGTCAATGCGGCGCTCGAGGTTGTGGCGCAGCTCGCCCTTGTAAAACGTTCCGGTCACGCGGTAGAGTTCGCGGGCAATGTTGTTCTCGCGGTGGAATTGCGCGTCCTCGAAGATCGTGATGAAGATGTCCTCGGTGAGGATGTGCTGGACGATCATCTCGCGCGCGTCGGCCATCACCAAATGGGGGTTGATGGACTTCTGGCACAGTTCCAGGAAGGCGGCGCGGGCCTGGCGGAAGGCGGGGTTGCTCGCGGCCTGCGCTTCGATGGTCTCGCGCAGCATCTCCAGCAGGCCGGGCAGGTCTTCCTTGAACTTCTCGATGGCCTCGCGGAAGGTCTGCACGCGGGGCGGTTCGTAATGCACGAAGGCCGCGAGCAGGGCGTGTAGCGCGGGCGCGTTCTCGAAGGCGGCGCGGGCCGTCTCCGCGCCGTTTTGGATCAGAACGGCGGTCTGACCGTCCTCAAAGAGAATGTTGGTCTGCGGGTAGCCCTTGGCGAACTTGGCGGCGATCTCGGCGTCGAGGGCGTCGTACTGGTCCTTGCTTTCCCAATACCCCCAATCCTGGCGCAGCGCGTCCTTGAGCGTGCCGTCGGGGCGGACGGTCGCGCCGGCGCGGGTCTTGTAGTCCAGTTCGGCGATCAGTTCGAGGTGCGTCTCGGCGCAGTAGCTTTCCAGGAGATTCTGGAACGCGCCGCGCACGCTGCTCTCGTGGCGCGAGCCGCCGTAACGGATGATTTTTTTCGACTTTGGCGTGATAGCGTTGGATGGCTTCCAGAGACATTTTGGACATCCTCAAGGAGCAGCTCAGGTGCAACGCACTTCAGAAAGTGCGTCGCACCTGAGAGTATACCCCCGAATCGGCGGAGTGCATAATGGAACGCGGACGTCTCGTCCGCCAGTGTGAACGCGTAATGGAAAGCGCGTTACGGAAAGGGGCGCCAAAAGCGCCCTGCGCTTTCCAGGGACTGTGTCTTTGGGATGGCCGGACGCCGATCCTATACCTGATTCACTCGCCGAACAGGATGTGCTCGCGAGCACGCCAGCCGATGGAAGCGTTTTCGATGTTTCTACCCCGAAGGGAGAAATATAATTTTTCCATATTTTCGGATACACCGGACACACCGGAAACATCGGCCGCGCCCCAACTGTCAATTTTTGCGCTTGCGGCGACGGGCAACCGCCAGCCCCAGGGCACAGGCCCCTCCCACGGTCAGCGGCAGGAACAGGCCGCGCGCGGAGAGGCAGCGCAGTCCCACCGCCGCGGGCGCGCTGAAGCTGGCGCTGCTTACCGGCCCGTGGAACGTGCTCACGCCCTTCACGTCCAGATCTTCCAGCTTGTAGAAGTAGGTCACGCCGGGCTGCGCGTCGGCATCCAGCCATTCGTACACGCCGCCCAAGACCGAACCGGGGTTCTGCGGCGGGATGAGCGTGGCGTTGAGCCGGGTGTACGGCCCGTCGGCGGTCGCGCTGCGGTAGAGGTTGAAGCCCACGTTGTCCAGCTCCGAGGCGGTTTCCCAGGCGACGCGGACGGCGGCGGCTTGCGGCGTAGCGGTGAAGGCGGCGAGGGTGACGGCGGTGGGACCCGGAGGGCCATCCCCCGCGGCAAAGTCCGAGTAACTGTCAATGCCCGTCGCCGTTAACCAACCATAAGCACCTGTTGCGCCGCGCGCACTTACTGTTTTCTTGTCCCAGAGGGCTCCGTTCCAATGCCAGATATCGGGTGCAGTTTGCCCATGGGATTCGGTGTTGAGATAGTAGAAGGTAATAACCGCAGCAGCCGGTGTCGTCGGAGAGATATCGTAGCAACGCAAGACGGTGGGGTTGGTTGCGTTGGCGCACGCCTGGTTTCCATACACGGTGACTGTCGTTGCGCCCATATTGGCAGTTGTCGTCATCACCACGCCATAATACTTATTGGCGCTGATATTTAGAAAAGCAGCGTTGCTATTGTTCAAGTCGCGCGTCTGGCGCAGCGCGCCGTTGTTGGTGAGGACGGTGTTGACGGTGGGTGTGTTGCTGGTAGGGATGACCACCGTCGCGCCGCTATTGACGATGAGGTAATCAAAAGCAGTGGCGCTGCTGCCGCCGATGGTCTGAACGCCGGCGCCGTTGAAGGTGACGGCGCGGCTATTGGCGTTGAAGGCGCCGTTGTTAGTCCAGTTGCCGCCAACGACGAAGTCATCGCCGATATTGCCGCCTAGCGTGAGCGAGCCGCTACTGATCGTAAAGTTGCCAGTCACCGTGCGTGTTCTTGCACCAGTCCAGATGGAAACGCTCGTGCCATTCTGAACGGTGATGTGCTGCGGCACTCCACCGCCAACTGTGCTACCTTCCCTCCATTCATTGCCAATCTGATATGAGCCGCCGGGATTATAAACCAGGGTTGAGCCAGCGCCATAGGTCGGCGAGGTATTGAAATAACCAAATGTGTTGATCTGCGCCGTCCCGTTGAGGGTCAGGTTATGACCGTTGATAACCCCGGCCGCGGTCTGGAATGTGCCGTTGACCGTGCGCGCGACGTTCATCGTGATGCCGCCGCTGCCGAGGACGTTGACATTGACCGGGCCGTTGGAGGTGGGCCAGTAGGTGTCATTGCCGACGCCATAGGAACCGCTGTTGTTGTTATAAATCAAACTGCCGGCCGCGCCATAGCTCCACGCGCCGCCGTTGCCAGGCCAAGCGCCCTGGTTGATCTGAAACGCGCCGTTGACGGTCATCGTGCGGGCAGCGTTAACCCAACTGCCCGCGCCGAAGTTAGTGTTCAGCCCAACAGTCTTACCGGCGGCGATCTGCCAGTTGATGTTATTGTTGGTGAAGGTGCCGCCGGAGGTGGAGAAGGTAACAGAGGAGGAACCGCCGGTGAAGACTATTGTGGATAAACCACTGCCGGTGGAAATGAATGTGCCTCCTGTTTGATTGAAACTACCGCCGATATTTATGGTCGGAGCTGCCGAGCCGCTAGTCAGATTGAGGATTCCGCCACTGATGGTCAAATCTCCACCAATATTTATGGTAACAATACTCGGCACGTTGGCAATCAGTCTAAATTCTCTTGTGGTCCCGCCCGTGGCAAGTATGGTGAAATTCCCTAAAATCGTGGTGAGGTCGCCAGTTTGGTTCCAGGAACCGCCCAGTGTCGCGACATTGATAGTGAGGTTTCCCCAGGACACACCACTCGGAAGTGGTGTCGGAATTGTACCACCATTTGCCCATCTCTGGATTTCCACTGTGCTTGAGGCCGCGAAAATCCTTGCCGTCGATCCAGGGATGTCCGATCCCATTCCGTTGGCGGATGTGCTGGTCACGTTGTGAACATAGGTGCCGCTTTCGCTGATCCGAAAAGTAGGCACCGAAACCAAGTCGTTTGCAGTTAGGACGCCACCGCTTTCTATTTGGATCGTGGCTCCTGTTCCTGATACAGTCCATACAGCACTTGTCGTCATATTATGCCCATTCTGTATAACAAAAACATCGCCGCTGGTAAAATTCGCCGGTGAAGTACCGCCGCCAGTGCGGACGGTATTCCAGCTTGTGGTCAGGTTGGGCGCCAGGTTTCCCTGCGAATAATAGGTGGTCGCTGCTTTTACCGCCGGCGCCACGCCCCACAGCCCTGCCGCCAACGCCAGGGCCGTCGCCAACAAGGTCATCGCACGCAAAATCGGCTTAATCTTCATTAATCTTCTCCTTTCACGCTTTTCTGAGAGTTGCCGACAAATTAACCTCACACAGTCCACCCGCCACGTCCCCGCAGGCCACGCACCGCAGAGGCGTTAGGCGCAGCAAGCAGAGTGAGCCGCTGCCGCAAGCGCCGCAAATCTGCGGCTACAGCTTGCGCTACTTACTCACTCCCCACCCCCTGCTGCCGCGCGTAGACTTCGGCAGCGCGGCGGCTGTCGAGGTGCAGGCTTTCCAGGATTTGGCCCATATGGTAGCGGACGGTGCGCTCGCTCAAGTACAGTCTTTGCCCGATCTCTTTATACGTCAGACCGCGCGTCACCAGGTCGAGAATCTCCATCTGGCGCGCGGTCAACGCCGCCAGCGCGGAAGCAGCCCCTTTTCCCCCAGGCGCCGTGGTCGTTTGCGGCGTCTGCCGCGAAAATTCGGTCAGCACGCGGGAAGCCAGTCCCGGCGAGAGCGTCACTTCGCCCTGCATCACCTGCGCGAGCAGCTCAAAGAACGATTCGCTCTGCAGGGCTTTGAGCAGATAACCGGAGGCGCCGGCCTTGAGCGCCCCGAACAGCGCTTCGTCGTCGGCCTCGACGGTGAGCATGACGATTTTGACGTCGGGCATTGCCGCGTGGATGATGCGCGTGGCTTCCAGGCCATCGCACACGGGCATGTGAACGTCCATCAGGATCAAGTCGGGATGGGTGGCGCGGGCCAGGGCCTGGGCTTCTTCGCCGTGGCGCGCCATCCCCACCACCTGCACGCCACGGCTAAACAACAGATTGCGCAAGCCCGCCAAAAACAGGGCATGGTCGTCGGCCAATAAAACGCGCCAACTCTGCCACGGCTTCTCGGCAGAGATAGCAGCCGGCGCGCCGCACGGAACACGCACGATCACCTGGGTTCCCGCGCCCGGCGCAGAACGCACTTCGAGGCTGCCGCCGACCGACGCGGCGCGCTCGCGCATAATGTCCAGGCCAAAACCAGCGCCAGTTGTCGCCGCCCACGCTTGACCCGCGGATATAGCCCCGGCAAAATGGGCCGCGGCTGCAAAGCCCACGCCATCGTCCGCAATCACCACCTGAACCGCGTCTGGATGCAGGGTGACGATGACGCGCGCCAGCGGCACGCCGGCGTGCTTGCGCACATTGACGAGCGCCTCCTGGACGATGCGCAGCAGTTGCGTCTCCACGGGGGGAGCAAAGCAGTCGTCTGAAGCGCATCGGGCAGGCTTACCTGCACATCCAGCCCATATTCAGCGCGCATCTCCTGGCGATAGGCCCGCAATGCAGCCGCAAAGTCCAGCGGGGATGATTCAGACGGAGAACGGATGCCGAGAATGTAGGCGCGCAGGTCGGCAGAAACCTTCTGCGAGGCCTGCAACACGCGGTCTAGCATCGCCCGGAGCACACCGGCCTCCATATCTTCCAGATGTTCCTGAATGGCCTGGGTCTGGACAGCGATGTAACTCATCATTTGTCCCAGATCGTCGTGCAAATCCTGCCCGATGCGCTCGCGCTCTTCCAAGACGGCGAGACGCTGCCGTTGCGCCTCGGCCTCCTTCGCAGTGGTGATGTCGCTGGCGACTTCCAACCGCACCAGCCGCCCATCGGTCCAGCGAATGGCCTGATTCTGAATGTGATACCAGCAGCCGGTGCGCGTGTTCTGGAATTCCCAGATGTAGGGGCCGGTCGGTTGCCCGTCCGCGTCCAACAAATAACGGTTCGTGCAGAAGGGGCACGGTCCGGTTTGACCGGCCTGGAACACCTGCCAGCAGGTCTGGCCGACGACATCTCCAAAGAGCGCGCGGGTGTGCCGGTTGATGAAGAGGACTTCGTGCGTGTCCAGCGTCGCGACATAGATGGCGGCATCTATGCTGTTGACCACGATGGCAAAACGTTCTTCGCTCTCGCGCAGCGCCGCCTCCGCGCGATGGCGTTTGTCAATGTTACGCGAAACACCGACGACTTCAAGACCGCCATCCTCACGCTGCATAAAGGTGGTCGCCACTTCGGTCCATACCGTCCCGCCGCCCTTGCAATACTGCTCGATTTTATTGATTTGTATCAGCTCGTCGCGCTCACCGGCCAGGTAACGCTGGATACTATCCGGCAAGCCAGCCTGGATGAGCGCCAACGATTCCGCCGTGATGACCTCCTCAATCGGCTGCGCCAGCACTTCTTCCGGCGTGAAACCGCGCAATTTGACCACCGAGGGGCTAACATAGGTAAACCGCAACGTCTGAGGATCGAGAATCCAGACGACGTCCACCATATTGTCGGCCAGCAGCCGGTACTGGCGCTCACTTTCGCGGAGGACAGCGGTGCGGGCAGCGCAGTCTTTTTCCAACCGGGCCGTCTGCGCGCGCGCCCGCATCCACACATACACGCCGATGCCGAAAAAGAGCAACGCCGCCAACGCGCTCAAAAACGCGACATGGTGAGAAAGTATCACCGTGACCTCCCTATGAGCAATGAAACCTTGTGAGGGTGAAATGCAAAGTTATTATAATCCAATCGCGATAGACCACAAAAGTTATGCTTGACTCCACTGAAAAAACCGCCAAGTCGCCAAGAGCGCCAAGGTTTTTAATGGTTAGATGAAGATAATTTGTAAAAACGGGCAAATCTCTTGAGATTATTCATCAATTATTT
>DAOUAQ010000146.1:0-22365 GCA_034433375.1 Anaerolineae bacterium
TATGGCATGGCTAACCTGGAGTATGACATACCGAATACCCCACAGACCAAATTTCGCATCGCCTCGATGACCAAGCAATTTACGGCGATGGCGATTCTGATGCTACAGGAGCAGGGTAAACTGAACGTGCAGGACTCCGTCTGCGAGTACATATCCGATTGCCCTGAAGCCTGGCGTCCGATCACGATTCACCATCTCTTGACGCATACATCGGGATTACCAGGTGACATCCCTTCACCAGATTATGCCGGGGATTCATTCTCTTTTCTTTCAGAGATTGTGATAGAAAAACTCGAGGATAGTTCCTTGTATCCGCCCGGGAAAAGGTTCAGTTACTCCAACGCCGGATACTTCGTATTAGGCTACATCATTGAAAAAGTCTCCGGGAAATCCTATGAAGTTTATCTACAGGACAACATCTTTCAGCCGCTCAACATGGTGAATACAGGACTTGAGAAGAATGAGCTAGTGCTCAAAAAACGCGCATCAGGGTATCACTTGGGTCTTTATGGTCTTCAACAGGCAGCTTACACTGATATGAGGATACCTTACGCCGCCGGGGGGCTGTATTCCACGGTAGAAGATCTTTATCTTTGGGATCGGGCTTTGTATACTGAAAAACTGGTAAGCCAAAGCTCACTGAAACTGATATTTACCCCGGTGGATGTGCCAGGGTTGTCCGATTGGAAATATGGATATGGCTGGGATGTTGGGAAAATCCGCGATCACGCCATGGTCGGACATGGCGGTAACATCAATGGTTTTATAACGGATATCCGCCGGTTTGTGGATGACGATATGGTGGTCATTGTGTTGAGCAATATCGAGAACGCCCCTATGTGGAACAAAATTGCGCCGGGTCTGTGGGAAATTGCACTATCGCATCCGGAAAAGTAATGTGGACAGAAGTATTACATTTGACAATCTCTTAACGCTTCGTCTAATAGCATATAGACAAAAAGTGAGTTATGAAATGAACGGGAAAAGATTCTCGCTTTCTATGGTGTTAGTGGCAGTATTCTTCACTGCTGTGTTGTTATCTGGGTGCGCCCAGGTCAAGGGCGTTGAAGTTATGATGACAGATATGCCTCAGGTCACCGTTGTCGAGCCGACTGCTACACCCTCGCCGATCCCGCCGTCGACCACCCCCTCGCCAGTTCTGCCAACTGTCACGCCTTCGCCCCCAACTGCAACGCCTTTGCCGCCAACCCCTACCGTGTTGCCTATTGTCAAGTTCAATAAGCCTTATGTTCCAGATGGATATCGTAACCATATACTCACAGTCTACTTACCCGGAGAAGGAAATGGACCGTTCCCAACTATACTCGCGATTCACGGTGGCTGTTTTCAAGCAGAAAGTAAAAGGAACTACCAACGCTATGCGAGTTATTTCACTGGGTTAGGGTATGCGTTGGTTGCGATTGACTACAGGCTGGCGCCGACTTTTACGTATCCGGCGCAAGTGCAGGATTCATTCTGCGCTTTGGCCTGGATCCATGCTAATGCTGCCACCTATGGTTTCGACACAGAGCACATCGCTGCCATCGGCGAGTCGGCGGGCGGGTATCTGGTGGCGATGTTGGGCACGGTGGATGATCCCGCGTCTTATCTGGAAGGTTGCCCTAACACGCTGCCGGGAACGAATTGGATCCACGGCATACTTCCTGTTTATGGTTTGTTCGATCTTACAAGCACGAAAGGTTATGCGAGTGATGTCGTACATGGATGTACCGAGCCGTACTTGGGAACCAAGATCAACGAAGCTGCCCCAGAATTTCTGGCAGAGGTATCACCATTATCATGGGTGAATGGCAATGAGCCGCCTTTCTTGCTCATTCACGGCCGGTCAGATCCATTCATTCCCGCGTGGATGGCAGAGGATTTTGCTGCTAAATTGAAAGCGGCGGGTGGGGAAGCAGAGGTGCTTCTTGTTGAAGCCGGGCATGGATACTTTACCGACGACCCCCTCACGACCGACGCGAATGTAAAGACGCAGGAGGCCATATCCGCTTTTCTCAAGGAAGTGTTTGGGAACTAACATTACACAGGAGGTTGAGAAATGAACGCGACAGCGTTTTCGATGTTCAGGCTGTTGATAGCGGTATTGCTCGCCGCTGTATTGATGGCAGGCTGTACATCCCAAGCCAGCATTGCCGAGGTAAAGGCGACGGACACACCACCAGTCAACATCGTCGAGCCAACGGTTACCTCTTCGCCAATTCCTCCGAGTGCTACACCTACATTACTCCCGCCGACCGCGACACTTTCTCCCATTCCGCCGACTGCCACACCTTTGCCGCCGACTCCTACCGAATTACCCTGGATCGAGTTTACAGAATTTTACGTACCCGGCGGCGACACCTGGCAGAAGCTCGAAGTTTACTTACCGAGAGAGGGAGATGGACCATTTCCGACTATCCTCGCGATTCACGGTGGTGGTTTTCAAGCGGAGACCCGATTTAACTACCACAGGTATGCAAGCTATTTCAACGCGTTGGGGTACGCGCTGGTTTCGGCGGATTACCGGCTTCTACCACGTTTTACGTATCCGGCACAGGTTCAAGATTCCTTCTGTGCCTTGGCCTGGATCCACGCCAATGCTGATACGTATGGCTTTGACACTGAACACATCGTCGCTATCGGCGAATCGGCGGGTGGTTATCTTGTGGCGATGTTAGGTACGGTGGATGATCCGAGTCTCTACTTGGAGGGTTGTCCTAACACATTGCCGAAAACAAATTGGATTCACGGAATAGTGCCTGTATATGGTATGTTCGATCTCACGAGTGAAGAAGGCTATGAGCCACTGCTTGTGCGAAATTGCACTGAACCATACTTGGGAACTAAAGTCAGCGACGCCTCCGCGGAATTTCTGGCCGAAGTATCACCTATCTCCTGGGTGAATGGCAATGAACCGCCCTTCTTGATCGTTCATGGCCTGCAAGATCATTATATTTACTCCTGGATGGCAGAGGACTTTGCTTCAAAACTCAAAGAAGAAGGTGGGGAAGTAGAGCTACTACTCCTTGAAACTGGAGAACATGGATTTTTTACCGATTCCCCTTTCTCCTTCTCTTCCAATGTACAAACACAGGAGGCTCTGACTGCTTTTCTCACGGCACTGACCAAGGAGTGACCTGGAGAGCCTTGCGAAGGTTAGGAAACCTTCGCAAGGTTAAGCACCTTCTCTTCTGCGCGTCTTGCCTCCTCCGCCGCCAGCGCTCCAATCTCGAATTCCGCCACAAATTTCTCGCCGGGCGGCAGCACCTTCACGTACCCCTTCGCCTTCTCCGCGAGGTAGCCTTCCGGTGCGCGCGTCCTGGCCTCCACCAGGGCGATGGCGTCCTAAGAAATTGCCCCAGACCCTATCAATTCTCCAAGCCAACGATACAATCAAAGATCAGGGTCGCACAGTTGATGCACATTGCCTTGACCGTCTGCCAGTCACGCCAGCGAGGACCGAGGTTCTTGTATTCGGCCAGGTTTAGCGCTTCGAGGTCGTAAGGCAGTGGATTGGAAAGCTGAATCTGCAGTTGCTGCAAGGCCGATTCTTGATTGGGTTGCGGGTAAAGCCGGTCAAAGGGTTGCAAGGCTTTGATCATCGCTTCGCTGCCCAGGTGGTCAGCCAGAGCGACAAAATCGAGATAGTCGCGGGTGGCGTTCCGTAGCAAGATCAGGACGCCTTTGATGCGCAACATTTCAGCCGCTGTGGGGAGGGTGATGGTTTCCCCTTGAAAAGCGATCTGCGTGGTTTCCAGCGGCTCGTTCCGAATCAATTGCCGCACGCCGGTTTCAATGCCGTCCAGGCTGCCGAGAATCTGAACAGGACGCTTGACGCGGGCTGTTTTCCAACCGGCGACCGCTTCCAACTCCGCCAATACCTGATCGAAATGCTGGCGTAGATCGGTTAGCACGAGGTCGGCGTCAATGGATAAACGGTGGTGCGCGTACACCGCGGCGGCGCTGCCGCCAACAAGGACTGCCCCCGGCAAAATGCGTTGCAGGTGCGCTGCTGCGGTCAGCACCTGTTCCCAATCAGGCCAGGTATCGTTCGGCATAGTGCTTCCAGAAATGATAACGCTGCGCATAAGGGTCGGCGACGTGCGCCTGGCACACCCGTAACACCTTTTCCAGCACGGCACGGTCGGCCAGCGCCGCCTGACGCAGGCTGACCCAATCCTGCCGTTGACCGCGCGCGATGATATCATCAATGGCGGCCAGGGTAAATTGCTGATGGGTGAGGTGACGGTGTAACATAACGTGATTATACATCGGACTCGCGGGCTTGCCAGTCAAAAGCCTTGCGGAGGTTAGGAACTCTTCACAAGGTTAAGGGCATGTTCCTCCGCGCGTTTCGCTTCATCTGCCGTCAGCGATCCAATCTCGAACTCCGCCACGAACTTCTCGCCGGGCGGCAGCACTTTGACGTACCCCTTCGCCTTCTCCGCGAGATAGCCCTCCGGCTCGCACGTCCCGGCTTCCACCAGGGCGATGGCGTCTTGATCGGGCGTGCGCGAGATCCAGCGGGTGGCCGGCAGTATCGCTTCACTCCCCCGCTGGCCACTGCGGACACGTCTGGCGATACGGCTCGCCGGGGAGATACTGCGCCCACTCCGCCTGCGTGAGGTTGCGCCGGGTCAGCTCGCAGGCCCGCGCGCGCCACGAGTCGGGGTTTACGTCCCATGTGCGGATCGTGCCGTCCAGACTGCTGGAATACAGGGTTTTGCCATCCGGGCTAAAGAGCACACTCGTTACAATGTTGGTATGCCCCTTGATCGGTTGCCCAATGAGCTGCTGGGTGGCGACATCCCATAAACGGATGTCGCCGCCTATATCGCTGGCAGCAAGTGTTTTACCATCAGGGCTGAACGTTACCCATAGGAGAGCAGCGGAGTGAACCATAGGAACGCCAATCGGCTGTCCAAAGGAGGCGGTCTGGCTCATGTCCAACAACCTGATGCCGGTAAGATCGCTGTCAGCAACTAGCATCTTCCCGTCGGGGCTAAAGGCCACTGCGGCAACTGGGTGAAGCTGCAAGGGCAGGCTGACAGGCTGAAGGGTAGCCACATCCCACAACCGCATCATACCATACCAACTGACCGAAGCTAATTTCTGCCCATCGGGGCTAAAAGCGACTCTGAAGACCGGGCCCATGTGTCCAAGCGTATGACTCACCGGCTGGCCGGCCATCACCCGATCGATATCCCAGAGATATAAGCCGCCGCCAAAATCGCCGGTGGCCAGGGTTTGGCCGTCGGGGCTGTAAACCACACTGAAGACGCCGTCGTATCCCTGAAGCGTCCCCAGATTAAGATGGGTGGTTTGGGCCACAATGGGACCGCCGACAAGGGCGCCGCTGGCAATATCCCAAAAACGAAGGGTGTGGTCATATCCCCCGGAGGCCAGCGTTTTGCCATCCGGGCTGAAGGCAACACTCATCACCGGTCCCTCATGCCCGGCGAGCGGCGGTAGGGTGGGCTGGCCGGTAGCGGTATCCCATACGTGGATGAAACCGTCCATGTCGCCGCAAGCCAGCGTTTTGCCATCCGGGCTGAGCGCGGCGAACACAAATCCGGCCGGCGACCGGGCAAAAAGTGTTCCCACCGTATTGCCATACGCCGGCGATTCCCATAACCCAATGACGCCATCCCTATACGCAGCAATCAATGTGTGTCCATCGGGAGTGAAGGCTATGTCCGACACATCATTATTATTCGATGGGCCTACTAGCGATCGGCCCACCAGTTCCATTGTTTTTGCGTCCCATACGTAGAGTTTGCTACGCATACCCGCAGCCAGGAATTGTCCTTCAGGGCTGAAAGCTAAACCGGCGCCGAACTGGGCTGCGTCGTAATCGCTGAAGCGACCGATGACCTCGCCGGTCTCCAGATTCCAGAGAGCAACTCTGGTTTTGCTGCAAGCGCCGCCCGGATCAGGTTCGCAGCCCAGCACGGCGAGCAACCTGCCATCGGGGCTGACCGCGATCGCCCTTACATATTTGACGTAGTTGGCCGGCGTGATTGCGCGGGTAAGTCGAATGGTTTCGGCAAGCTGCTCCGGCCTGACCGTTTCGCGCAAGGCTTGTTCACTGGCCAGCAGCGCGCCCACTGCCGATAGATCCCAAAACAAAATCGCCATTTCCGGACATTCGCCAAGTCTTTCATCCGTCTTGCAGCCTACGGCGGCTGCCAGCGTCATGCCATCGGGAGTAAAAGCCAAATCCTGCACAACGGCCGACCGCTCGGTGAGGATCCGGACTACCGGAGTTCCTTGGGCGGCGTCCCAGAGCACAACGGCGCCATCGTTGTAGCCGGCAGCCAGAAGCGTTCCATCCGGGCTATAGGCGATGCTATTGACCAGGCTCTGATTAAAAGGGGGCCAGCGCGGCGGCGGTTGAATGGGCGCTCCCCAGATCGAATGCACTAATTGTCCGGTGGCTATATCCCAGAACACGATCGCTTCCTGGTAGCCCCAACCCTCTTCGATGACTTTACCTCCGCCTACCGCCAGAGTTTTACCATCAGGACTAAACGCCAGGTGAAGCGGCGTCATGTCCGCTGCAAAGGAGCGCTCTACCCATTGGTCTGAAGCCATATCCCATAAGTGGACTGTGTTATCCTTTGCGTTGGCCACCAGATCCCACTGATTGCCGGCCGCGAGCATCTTCCCATCGGGACTGACGGCGATGGCTCTTATGTCCCTATGGGTTCCTTCTAAAAATCGCACCCGGCCGGGATTGTTTTGTAAGGCGGTCAGCACGGTCCCGCGGGTTTGCGGCCCATCCACCAACGTTTGCGCCTCCAACGCCAGCAACAGCGCCAGATCGGGCCGCTCGACTTGTTCCACGGCGGAGCGCGCCGCCAGGCTGTTTGCCAGGTTCACACACGCCTGGCGCCGCAACTGCCGCGCCGCCGCCTCTTTCTCTTCCGCCCGCCGTTTTTCGGCTTCCACCAACCGCTGCGCCGCTTCCAGTTCGCGCTGCCGCCGCGCCTCGCGCTCCGCTTCTTCGCGCTCCGCATCGGCCTGCGCCGCCGCCAAAAATTCGCGTTCCAGCGTGTTCAGCGCGGCGGCGTGCGCGGCGGCCCACTCGGCGGCCTGCGCCAGCCGCGCGCCGCGATAGAGCTCGCCGGGGTCGCGGCCCAGCGTCTCCCAAGCCTGCGCCGCCTCGGTCAGATGCCGGTGGACGCGCAATCCCTCGCGATCCTCTTCCAACCACCGGCGCAGCGTCGGCCACTCGCGGATGAGCGCCTCGTGCGCCACCTGCACTGTCTCCTGCTCCGTCGTGATCAGGCGCGCGTCGGCCAGCGCCGCCAGCACCTCGTCCACCTCTGCTGCGTCCGCGTGCTGTGAGCGGATCTCGGCGTGTCTGACCCGCCGCCGCGTGTCCTGGGTGCCTTCGCCCAGTTCCGTCAGCCGCAGGAAAATGTTGCGCGCGATAGCCTGCTGCCCGGCGTCCAATTGCTGGTACACCGCTTCGGCAGTCCTGGCGATGGCACCGCGCACGCCGCCGGCCTCGGCGTAGCCGCCTAGCGTCATAGTATGCCCACGCCGCCGCTTCCACGTCTCCAGGAGCGCGTGCGAGAGCAGCGGCAGCGCGCCCGGCTCCGGCTGGCGGCCGTCGCCCGCGCCCACGTCTTGCAGCAACAGGTCCACCAGCCCCGGCTCGAAGTCCCACCCGCCGCGTTTTGCCGGTTCCTCGATGGCGTGGCGCAAGCCATCCACTGTCATCGGCCCGATGTAGACCTGGCGCTGGCTCACCGCCTCGCGCAGGTCGGGGTATTGCGCGCAGTGATCGTAAAAGTCGGCGCGCAAGGTGAGCACCACGAAAACCCCTGCGTCGCCATTTCTGAATGGCGCGCCATTTCTCTGGGCTGCCGTGAGCAGGTTGGCGATGAAGGCCCGCCGCTCGTCCGCGTCGCGGCACAGTGTGAACACCTCCTCGAACTGGTCAATGACGAGGAGTGTGGGGAGTAAGGAGTAGGGAGTATGGAGTAGGGGCTGATTGTTCGAAACTGGATTCTCGATTCTTGATTCTTGTTTCTTGTTTCTTGATTCTTGCATCCTGCTTCTTAGATAAAGACGCAGGCTGCGAGGATCGCGGACCATGTCGTCCATCAAGGTGGCGGCGGCGGTGACGGATTCGTTGCCCTGGGTGAGGGTGAGGGCCAGACTCTCCAGGGGATGTGCGGTGGGGGTGAGGACGTACACAGGCCAGTGTGCGCTTCCCGCGAGGATCTCCCCGCGCCGCATGGCCGCGACCAGCCCGGCGCGCACCAGGGATGATTTGCCGCTGCCCGATGCTCCCACGATGGCGAGGAAGCGGTTTTGATCCCCACGCTTCACTTCAACGTCGCCCCCATGCTCCGGCGCGGGACGTTCTCCAGGCGGCTGCGCCAGGAAGAGTTGCCGCAGCAGGCGGGTGGTCAACGCCTCGCGCCCGAAGAAGAGGTCGGCGTCGGCCACATCGAAGGACCGCAAGCCCATAAATGGGGGATCGCCGGGCGCTGGCGCTGACTCCGCCGCAAATTGCGGCCACCAGGCGGGGACATGCGTGGCAGATTGTTCCCCGATCAGCGTGACGCACTCCGGCGCGGCAGCGGCGAGAGCGCGCATAAAGGCGCCGGCCCGGGGGTAACGCGCCTGGGGGTCTTTGCTGAGGGCGGTCAGGAGCACGCGCTCCACGGCTTCCGGCAGTGTGGGATTGTAGTGGCGGGGCGGCGTCGGCGGCGCCTGGATGCGTTGCAGCATCTCGCTGATGGGGGTGACGCCCTGGAAGGGGCGGTACCCGGTCAGCATTTCGTAGGCCACGACGCCCAGCGCGTACACATCGGTCGCCGGGCTGATGGGGCCGAGGTTCAAATCCACCTGCTCCGGCGCCATGTAGGCCGGAGTGCCGGTGGTGGAAGCGGTGTACGCCGCGTCCTCGCCGGGACGCAGCAGCTTGGAAATGCCAAAATCGCCCAAAAGCGCGTGCCCGTCGGGAGTGAGCATCACATTGCCGGGTTTGATGTCGCGGTGGATGATGCCCTGCTCGTGGGCGTGATCCAGCGCCGCGCTGATCTGTTGGAGGATGGGCCAGGCCTGTTCCAGTGGGAGCGGGCTGCCGGAAGGCAGCCAGTCTTCCAGCGTTTGCCCGGCGACGTATTCCATCACCAGATACGGTTGTCGCGCGTTTGCCATACCCTGCGCTTCATCCCTCATTTCATTTCGGGACGAGCTCGGGGCAAGTTCGCCAAAGTCGTAAACCTGGACGATGTTGGGGTGGTTGAGGCGCGCCAGGGTTTTGGCTTCCTGTTCAAAGGCGCGCAGCGCATCGGCCTGGAGAAATTCAGGGCGGATGAATTTGAGGGCGACGTAACGTGCCAGGCGGGTGTGATAAGCCTTGTAGACCTGCCCCATGCCGCCCTGGCCCAGATACGCGACAATCAGGTAGCTGCCTATGGCCTTGCCGATGAGGGCGTGTTCCGGGCGACCGTCGTCGGTGAAGACCTGGGTGCTGCCGGATAGGGTATTGGACTTGAGCGCCGCGGCCAATTCCAGCGTGGCGGTTTCCGGTTCGACGCCCAGGCCGGCAGCCAGCAGTCGCCGACATTCTTCGTAATGGGCGATGGCGGCGTTGCGCTGCCCGCCAAGCACCAGGGCGCGCATCACCTGGCGGTGGGCGGGTTCGCACCAGGCGTCCAGGGCCAGTTGGCGGCGCGCGTGATGCAGGGCGGCGTCGGCCTCGCCGCGCTGGAGGTAGCTTTCGGCGAGGCGTTCGAGACCGTCCAAAATCTGGCGGCGCAGAGCCTCCCGTTGCAGCAGCGCCCACTCCTCGAAGGGGGCGCTATCCGCCAGCAGCAGGTCGGCGAGGAAGTCGCCGCGATAGAGCGCTGCGCCCTGTTCCAGATGGCCGCGACACACGGCGCACTCCGCCAGGCTCACGTGGGTGTGCGCCTGCGCCGCGTGGAGATGGTCTGTCAGCGCGGCGACGTCGAGCCAGGCGTTGCTCGCGCGGTTGAACTGGAGCTCGCGGGAGTCAACGAGCAGGAAGGGAGGGTCGGCGTCGCGGTCGCCGAGCGCGCCGCGCAGAGTAGAGAGGGCCTGGCTCAAGTTCTGACGCGCGCTGCGTTCGGGATAACCGGGCCACAGGAGGTCGGCCATGTGGTCCCGGTGATGGGGTCGGTCACATTCCACCGCCAGGTACGCCAGTAGCGCGCGCACCTTGTCGTAGGCGAAGCCATTCACCGGAGCGTCGTTCAGCGTGACTGCAAAATTTCCTAACAACGCAATCCTCAAACGGGGCATTGTATACCTCCTGAGGCATTGGCCTAATGTGCGTAGGGCCTGCTGTTCTCATTGTAGAGTTTTTTTAGGGAAAATGCAAGATTCGAGAGATTTTTTAGGCTTTTTTTAGACTCCTCTTAGAGTAGGGAATTACGATGAATACATCCTTTGACTTTTCAAGCAGGTTTGCGAGGTGAGGATGGACTCCCAAAACGAAGGATACCTGGCATATTTGTTGCGCCTGTGGCGGGTGCGTGAAACACGGGATCGGTGGCGCGTTTCGTTGGAGGACGCGCGCACGCGCGAACTGCGGGGTTTTGCGAGTTTGGAGGAGGCGATCGCGTTTTTGCAGCAGGAGGTGACCCATAAGGAGAATGAGGGGACAGAAGCGGATCGGGTGACAGGGCAGCAAGGCGACAAGGCAACAAGGGGCGAGGCAGATTGAGTGAGAAGGGGAGGGTTCTGCGCCCTTGCGCTAAGAATACGATGGGGGTACATGGGTTGGGATGTAGCCGCGATTTCCCAATCGCGCTCTTGTTACCGATGGTATATGCGCCAACAAATTTTTCAATCAATGGATGAAAGGAGTGTAAGATGGACAGCTTGATGATGGAATCCAAGAGGAAGTTGAACTTTGCAAAGGGATGGGGGCTGGCGGCGCACCTGCTATTGGCGCTGCTGCTCCTCATCGTGACCGCCTGCCAATCGAATTCGGCCGGCTCGGCAACGGAGGCCGCGCCGGCGACGCAGCCGCCCACCGCAACGCCGGTTCCGCCGACGGCGACCTCAGTCCCGCCGACAGCAACGCCGACGGAGGAAGCGGTGGACGACCGTGTGCAGCGCGCTATTAAATATCTGGACCTGGACGATCCCTATGCCGCGATGCGCACGGTGGATATTTACCTGCCGGAGGCAAGCGGAGCGCCGTACCCTACCGTTATTGTGCTGACGACCGGTGGCGACCGACCTATGAATTATACAGATCTGGCGCAGGAATTCGTCGCACGCGGCTATGCGGTGGTGGTGGTCAGGGTACGCACCTCCAATTCTTCAGATCCCTATCGTCTACTTGGCGAAGAAGATACCCATTGCGCCTTCGCCTGGTTAATGGTCAATACGACGACCTATGGCCTGGATCCACAGCGTATGTTCGTCTTTGGCCATGACTCCGGCGGGTTCGTGGCAGTTAATCTGCCTTTGCACGATGAGGCGGCCTGGGCGGATAGTATGAAAGAGTGCCCTTATCCAATGCCTGATCGTACCGCCATCAAGGGGGTTATCACTTACCACGCGCTGCTGGGAATTCCGGCGGGAATACTGGGGGCATGGCCGGTGGAGCATGCTGTCAGTTGGGGGATTCCAGAGGCGGAAATGATGGCAGGCGTCAAAGCGCTGCGCGCTGCGCCGCCCCAAAAGTGGCATGAGAGCGGCCTGTTGGATGATCATGCTATGAAACTCGCCCGCCTGTTGCCGCTGTACTGGGTATATCAGGCGCGGGATGCTCAGGCGCCGCCGCCGCCCTACCTGCTGCTCTACGATGGCGGCAGTTTTTTTAGCGTTACTTGGGCGCTAGAGACAGGGACCATGGCCGAGGCTATGCAAGCGGTAGGAATGGCGGTAACGTTGCAATCGCTGTCGGCCGACTCGGAAGTCACGGTGGCCCAGGTCGCGGCGGCGGCGGATGCGTTTATCCGTGAGATTTCCAAATGAGGCCAATGCCGCCTGACAGCCTTGCGAAGGTTTCCGAACCTTTGCAAGGCTGTGAAACTAAGCAGCAATCAACGCTTTAATCTTTTCTTCAACGCGCCGTGCCTCATCCGCCGCCAGCGCCCCAATCTCGAATTCCGCCACGAATGTTTTGCCGGGCGGCAGCACCTTGACGTACCCTTTCGCCTTCTCCGCGAGGTAGCCCTCCGGTTCGCACGTCCCGGCTTCCACCAGGGCGATGGCGTCTTGATCGGGCGTGCGCGAGATCCAGCGCGTGGCTTTCGGCAGTTGGGAGGGGCGGTGGCGGATCACATCGGCGTTGCCGTCGGGGTGAATTTGTAGGGAGTGCGCCCAACCGTCCGCGTCGGCGAGATAATCAATGAAGAAGACGCCTTCCGGATCGAAGGCCAAATCCGGTGTGAGGACGTGGTGTTTGGCGGGATTGTCGCGCAGTTCGGCCAAAAATTCGGCGTAACCGGGTCCCGGCTTGATGTGGCTGGGGATACTCGCCCGCACCCGCACGTGTTCCGGCGTGGGAATCGCGCTGTAGACCAATCGCCCGTTGTTCACCGGCCTGAAATTGACGTGCGCCAGGTAGAGCAGTTCCTGCCCGGAGTTCTTGAGGTTGGTGATGGACATCGTCACGTTGAACAGTGTGGAGCCAGCATAGAGTTTGACCAGAGGCTCGGCAACGTAATTGTGCGCGAAGGCGACGGTGTGCCGGTACTGCCCGCCCATGCCGATGTACGTCCCTTTTTCGTCCTCGCCGGTGACGACGTAAGCGGTCTCGTAGGGCGCGTTGGGCAGTTCGCCGTGCAGTGGGTGTGTGTCCTGCGCCGATGGCCCGCCGACGCCGGTGATCCCACAGTGCTGCAAAAAGCCGCCGAACGTCTCCAGGAACGGGCGGTTGGGGTACGGTTGCGTGAACATTGACTTCATCGTGAGGTTGCGCCCGTTGAACGTCGCTGACCAGACCTGCTGCCCCTGGAACGGCAACAGCACCAGTTCACCCACGTCGCTCGTGAGCCGCAGTCCGCACACCCCGCTCGGAAAGCGGGAGGTCGAGGCGGTCAGCGCCCCGTAAGTGACAAGGGTTTTCTCTTTTTCTGTAAAGCATTCAGGGTACAGATTCGTTATCGCCTTGAAACCCATCCTTGCCCTCCATTTGTGAGTGATTGGTAACTGGTAATCGGTAACTGGTAATCGGTAACTGGTAATCGGTAACTGGTAATCGGTAACTGGTAATCAGGCCCAACTTGACCTTTTCTGACCACAACACACAGATTACTAATCCCCCAATCCCTGATTACTGATTACTGATTACCGATTACAGCTTCTCCCATAAGAAATCATACGCGCGGCGGCCGCTGATTTGGTGGCGGCCTTCGAAGTAGTCGGTTTCGACGTGATCCGCCGCGCCGAAGATGCCGTACACCTCCCGCGCTTTGGCGACGCTCTGCTGGACGGCGGCGATAGGGAAGATCGGGTCGCGCGTCCCGGCTTCGACGAGCAACGGGCGCGGCGCGATGAGGCCCACCAGGTCGTACATCTCGCCGAACTGCCACAGCCCGGGGACGAAGTTGCAGGTGCAGTGGTGCATCGCCAGGATGCTGTCCTTGAACGTGCTGTAGTAGCCGCTGATGACGCACGCCTTGATCCGCGGATCGGTGCAGGTGGAGAAGAACGTGTGCATCCCGCCGCCGGAGATGCCCATTGCGCCCAGACGGTTGGCGTCCACGTCGGAGCGCGTTTCGAGGTAGTCAATCAGCTTGCGGGCGTCATGGGCGCGCAGTCCAACCGCCGAGCCGCCCAGGTGGAACGCGAGTTTGGCCGTGTGGTCGCACGTGGACGGCGCTTCTTGGCCGAAGGTTGCGTCGAGATACGAAAAATCGGTCTGTCGCTCGCCGAAGCACGAAATCTCCGGCGCGGCGACGACGAACCCACGCCGACACAGCGCCACGCCGAAGTCCTTGTGGTAGCCGTCGGGCGTGTCGCGCTCGACGCCGTCCTCCCACAGGCCGACGATGTCCTTCACGCCATAGCCGTGCCCGTGGAAGGCGACGACGACGGGGTGGGGCGCTGTCCCTTGCTTGGGAACGAGGATGTAGACCGGCATCAGCGTGTATGCCGAGGTGCGCAGCAGCCACTTCTCGCGGGTGTAGTCGCCTTTGTCCACGCTTTCCAGGCGGCGCGGACTGAGCGGCGCGGCAGGGAAAGCATCGCGCTGGCCTGCAAACCCCAGGATTTCCGTCAGTGCGGCGCGGGTGGTCTGTTGCCAGGTCTCGGCTGTGGCGCGGCTCTTAGCGTGAAACCGATAGGGCGCTTTCTCCGGTGCGTAGAGCCGCCACAGCGCGTGGGCGGGTTGCAGTTCGAGCAATGTCTGACTGTCGAGTTTAGCTGTATTCATCGTTTACCCCATCGGCGCGGCGCGTTGGCAGAGCTGCAGGGCCACGCCCCACGGATCGCGCAGCATTACGAGATGCGAGCCGTCGTCCAATATCTGGTTGCTGACCAGGGTGGCGCCGTTGGCGAGCAGGGTGTCCCGCGCGGTGGCGGCGTCATCCACGGCAAAGGCGATATGGAAGCACAGGGGGTCTTGTTTCGCGTAGTCGGAGATGGGAGCGTTGGTGTTGGAATAGATTTCCATCACCACCCGCCCGGTCGCGTCGGCCAGGAAGCGCGTGTGCGGCGCGCCCTGAACGGCGCGGACGATTTGCATGGACAAGTGTTCCACGTACCAGACCGCCATCGCCGCAGCGTCGGGGACGTTAATGCCAAAGTGTTCAAATTTCATCGGGAGTCCTCCTGGGATCAGTCTGTAGTCGAAAGTACAAAGTCCGAAGTCGAAAGTCAACGGGCATTGTGGCACAAATCGTGACGAGCGCAAATGGCGAAACTCTCAAGCGTAGTGACTACTTTAGTCGTTCCTGTGCATCGAAGAGCGACTGAAGTCGCCACTACACTGTTCTATAGGCGTAGTGACGACTTTAGTCGTTTCTGTATGTCGAAGAGCGACTGAAGTCGCCACTACGCAGCTTTCCAGAGATGATCGTAGAGGGCGGCGGTGCGGCCTTGATAAACGCGCAAGAGATCACGTGCGTGTGTGTCTCCTGCAATGTGCGCGAGCATCAGCCGACCTTCTTCGACGCAGAGGGCGTCGTGTAGCGGTAAAACTTCGCGTAGCAAAAACTGTGCGTACTTGGCGAGACGGAACGGGCCGTGGGCGCGCGGCGTTTGACCCGGCAGCGCCTCCACGGCGACGGAATACAACGCCTTCACGTTCTGGATGAGGTCGGGTAAATCGAGTGACGGCGCGAAAACGAGGGTATAGTACCAGCCGAACAGCTCGCCGGTCTCGCAACCGTGCGCGTCGCTCACACCGACGATGGGGATATTGTTGCCGCGCGCGCGTTCGTCGTGGTAGCGCGCCACTTGCAGCATGTTCGACTCGAACTCGAGGGGATGATAGCCGCCGATGAGTTCCAGCGCGTCGTAGGGCTGATGGTCGAAGAGGAGCGTGGTCAGCGCCTCCGGCACGTCATAGCGATGACCGGCATACCAGTAAGGGTGACAGAAGACGGCCAATCCGCCGCTGGCGCGGATTCTGTCGAAGCTCCACACGCAGGATGCGTAGGTGTATGGGTCCAAGCCTGACGGGAAATCGTCAAGCGCGTCGGCAAGGGCGTAGACTTCACGCCGGTAGGTTTCACCAGCGAATAAATCATTGACGCTGAAGCTCCCGCCGAAGTTGATGATATGCACGGGGTTTTCTGGCGGGTGGACTTCCTCGCCGGGGTAGAGACGCAGGTCAATGGGGACGCCGTCGAAGGCGCGGATGGCCTCCAGCGAAGGCGCGTACTTGTGATGGTCGGTGATCGCCATAAAATCCAACCCGATGCGCCGCCCGGCTCCCGCGACGTAGGCCGGCGACTCTTTGCCGTCCGAGCGGTAACTGTGGATGTGCATATCGCCTTTGTACGGGCGGCGTGTGAACAGATCATCATCCAGCGCGTAAAGACGAGTTTCGGCCAAGGGTTTCTCGCGGTTACCGAGCAGCAGCGTATACTCCTGCTCGCTCTCGAAGTGATGGCGCACCTGCATAACGCCATCCATTACGGTGGGCGTGAGTGTGACCGGCGCCGTCCGCGCAGTTTGTGCCCGCCCCCCCTCTGCCGGGTAAAGGACAACCTCCGGCGACTCGATAACGGCGCGGACGTGATCAAACAAAGGCCGGATGGTGATCGTTGTTTCGAGTCCGGCGCGCACAATTTTGGGGTAAATGTCGAAGTGAAGGGTGTCGTTGCGCATGATGACGCTTGGCTCCTTTGGGATCGGTGAAGATTCGCGCAATTTACGGTTAGATTGATCGGGTTTGGTTATGGATGGAGACGGTATACTTATTGCCTTAACACTAATGGCAGATAAACTTTTGCCGCGGGGATGACAAGATGTACGGTTTTTGAATTGAACACGCTTATACCACAGTTTTCAACGGTAACGGTGACAGTCTTTGTGCCGGTTGTCGTCCACAGGTAATGAACTCGCGCCGTTCCTTGCCCGTCCCAGGGTTCGGGAGACCAGGTATAAGTGATCGGTGGTGTGGCGCTAATGGGGGTGACAACCGCGTCGAATGTATAGAGCGTGTTGATAAAGATCGTGCCTACGTTGCCCATTGAACCGCTGATGTTTACCTCGCTGATCGGTTGACAAATGCTTACGCCGCTTTCATAACGCGCTACGCCAAAGTCGGCATCGTTAGGAAGCGCGAGGGGGGTGTTGCGCGCTATCAGGGAAGCGGGATTTGGCGAAACTCGACCTGCCACGACGATTTTACCATCAGATTGCAACGCCGCTGCGTGACCATAATCCCAGTAGCCAAAATCGGTGAAAATGATGCCATTGATTCCGAATGTGTTGTCCACGCTTCCGGCACTTGTATACTTTACCATAGAAAAATCGTTGCCGGTGTTGTAACCGCCGCTGGCACCAGCGACGATGATTTTCCCGTCGGGCAGCAGTACGATTGCTGATCCATAATCCCACATGTACCCGAGATCTGTCCGCGTCACACCGGCGGCTCCAAAAGTGTTATCTAATATTCCCTCAGGTGTAAAGCGAGCCACAGTAAAGTCAGCCGCATAGCTTTCATTGAAACAGAAGCCTGCAACAAGGATTTTGCCATCGGGTTGGATGGCAACATCGTACCATTCCTGACCGGTTCCGACGCTTACAGTGACTATGCCGCCGGTGCCAAAGGTAGGATCCAATGCGCCGCTGGTTGTGTAGCGTGCTAAAGCAAAGTTGCCGGCGCCAAAGCCTGCTGCCACAATTTTGCCATCGGATTGCAATGCGAGAGCCTGCGCAGACACTCCGCCTTCTGGAAGTGTTGTTGTTACTATGCCATTCGCGCCGAATCCATTGTCCAAAGCGCCTTGTGTGGTATACCGAACCAGTATGATCGCCAGCTTGATGCCGTCATTGGCACTACCTGCGACGACGATTTTGCCATCAGGTTGGATTGCAACAGCATTTGCCTGTTCGCTCGATTGGTTAACATCGGTTGTGATAACGCCCCCAACGCCAAATGTGTTATCGAGCATACCGGCTGTTGTGTAGCGTACTGTGGCGAGATCATAACGGCTTTTACCAACGACAACGATTTTACCATCCGACTGTAAAGCCATGTCTTGGGCTGTATCGTTGAAGCCGACCCCCAGGTTGGTGATGACTTTGCCATTAGCGCCAAAGTTGGGATCGAGTACTCCATCCGCCAAGTATCTTGCTATGGTGATGTCATAACCATCTGGATACACGCCGCCATAACGATATCCTGCCACGAGGATTTTCCCGTCAGGTTGCGCAACCACAGCTTCAGCAGTCTCACCGGTATTGAGAAAATCAGTCATAACTTTGCCATCTTCGCTGAAAGTCAAATCCAGGTCCCCAGGAGAGGCGACGACTGCGGTGACAGCAAGCAGACTCATCATGGCAATAAGCAACATAGTGAAGTACTTTTGTGTTTTCATAGGTTTACCCTCCAGTATTAAGGATGAGGGGGATTGTACAGCACTTGGTAAATTTCTCAAGCAATTTTGACCGCCCCCGTAGCAGCAAGATCAAAATCCTCCGGCCAAATGGTATACTGATTGTAGGTAGCCCGGTCGAGGTTGGCGCTATCCATACGCGCGTGGGTGAAGTTTGCCCACAACAATACGGCGCCGCTTAGATTCGCTGCCGTTAAGATAGCTTCCTCCAGGTTGGCGCGCAATAAATTAGCGCCGGCGAGGTTTGTCTGCGACAGGTCTGCTCGCTTGAGGTTTGCCATTACCAGATGCGCGCCATGCAAATCAGCGGCGCGTAGATCAACGCCGGTTAGTGTTGCGCCGCCCAGTTCAGCCTCGACCAAACGACTCTGCGCCATCGCACTCCAACCCAGGTTCGCGCCAACTAAAGTCGCGTGGGTCATATCGGATTCTCGGAGCAGTGCGCCCGCTAAATTGGCGCTTTGCATGTCCGCGTTTGCGAGATTCACCCCGTTGATTTCCGCTTCGACAAGGTGAGCACGTCTGAGATCCGCACGCGAGAGTGTGATAAGCGGTACGCTTGTGGAAATTAACCCGGCGTCGTACAGGGTTTGGATGATCTTTCCCTTTTCTTTGGGTGTACTATGCTGCAGAATGAGGAATGTGCGGGCTTGAATCGTTGTCTGTGTATCGGGTTGTTGGGCTTTTTTTGAGGTTAACAGCGCAGTGAGCCAGTGCATATATTCGGCGAAGGAGAGTACCGGCTCTTCAGTGGTTGTAGGGGATGGGGTGGCGACGTCGGCGACTTCGCAAAAAGCACTGAAAGGCTTGCCGGTGAGTTCAAGACAGAGCCGATTGAGCGATTCGAGGATGTCGGCGTGGGCGACGGCGCGGTGGGTTGCCGGGAGATCGGCGCTGGCCGCTGCAATCAGGTTTTCGAACAGGCGCTGCTGTAGAATACGCAGGGTGGCAACTTGGGGGGCGTCATCGCCCACAGCCGCGATGAGTTTTTGCAGCCCGTGCTTGTAGTACTCGAACAATACTTTAGTCATGACGCGCCCCCGATGATGTGCGAACCAGAAACCCCGGCGAACTTTGCCACAACAGTTATACCGCAGAGATGCAAGTATGCAAAACGAAAGGCGTTGTGAGAAACCGTGAGCTATTACCGCGACCAACGCTCGTGAACGGGCGGGAAGGGTGGGAAGGGCGCGTGTGGTTCGGCCTGATACCAGTAGGCGACCGAAGCGATGTCGTCGGTCAGCGGCTCGTATTTGCCGTTGGGCCACCAGCCAAGCGCCTGGATCGTCACCTTCAGGTCACGCTTGAAGCGGATGGGATCGAAGACGTGCCAGCGGTAGAGGCCGTGACGCGGCACTTCCCCCGGCTCTTTGCGGTAGAGCGGATAACCCAGGAACGGCGTCGAGTACGTCTCGCCGTTGAAGCCCCACGCGCCGCAGAAGTAGTCCTCCGTGCCGGTCCCGCAGATGGTGGGAAACTCGGCGTCCCCGTCCATGTAGAACTTGATCTCCCCCTCACCCCACCAGCCTTTGGAAAGCTGCGCCCAGGCCAGGAACGTGCCGACGTAATGCCCTTGTCCCTGCACGCCGTCAAGGATCACGTGTTCTGGATACTCGCGGGTGGTCATGGAACGTCGCCATTGCGCGTGGAAGTAAGCCGCGTTGTCGGGAACCTCGGTGAGCGCGTAGGTAATCTGGTAGAAGAAGCCGCCGATGGCGTCTTTATGCTGGTTCTCAATCGTGATGCGCGCGTGGGTGCGGAAGGGCATCGGCCAATAGCTGTTGAAGCCACCGGAGGGATTCACCGCCAGCGGCAGCGAGTTGACGTTGTAGCGCAGCGCGTGCCCATTGCAGAAGAAATCGCCCAACGGCACTTCGATGGACGGCGTTTCCTCGTCATCCCAGAAAAAGCGCAGGATCGTATCGCGGTAGGCGCGCGGCTCGACGGTGATCCAGATATGCTGGATGACGCCCGGCCCCTCGATATCCGCCAGCGTCGTTGTCGTCCCCGGCTCCAACGTGATACAAGGGCGAATCTTCCACCCCTGGCCAAGCATCGAACCGGCGTTGTTCGCGTCGGGAATGGCTTGCGCCCCGCCGCCCTTCGCACCGGTCGGGTTTTCGGCAGAGATCGAGCGCGTTTCCGCGTCGGAGAGCAGCGGCAGGCTCCCCAATCCCAAATTCAGTCGGTAAATCTCGTTCATCAATGCCTCCTTCGAAAATAGTCGCGTAGTCGTTAGTCTTATAGTCGGAGCACCATTTTCGTGCTGCATGGTGTGCGGCAGCACCGGCGTCTCCTCACAAATAGCGGAACTAAACACCTGTCCATATCATAGCGCGCTAAACAAAAAAGAGCAACCTGAGCAACGTGATACATTTACGTTCCTGTTGCGCTCCTGTTATGCTTATGTCACGAAATTTCGCGCCAGGTATTGTATGATGAAGATGTTGTATCACTGCGATGGACTGGAGAAATGACCACAATCATAAGCGAGGCGCGAGTATGTCCATAGATGGATTGCTTTGCTACGGCGATAGCAGTGAAATCCCGTTCAATGTGTTGGCAAGGTCCCCTGAGACATTCCCCTTATCCCCGTGGTTGACGTTAGCCGTATCGGCAGTCCACCAGGCGCTCCACGATGCAGCAGAAGGCGACTATGATGCCCTGCTCTGGCTGCTGGGTGAAGGACGCGCGTGGTTGACCGCGGTTGGCCTCTCCGTCGAAGTTGCGGATACGTGGGGTCTTAAGTTATGATTGGGTTAAATTGGCTATTGACAGAAATCTCAATTCATGCTATCATCTAAGCTGTAATTGAACATACCCTATAACCTATACGCCTAATGTCACCATCTTTGTGGGATGGGCAACGGGGGAACCAAATGGGGGGCGAGTCGGTCGGTAAGACCGTAGGGCGAGCTTCTTCTGCCCGAGTCCGACAGCTAACCTCGTAGGCGTGGAAGAAGGCACCTGGTATTTGAGGTGCCCTTTTTCTTTTTAGGGCGCCTTATTGGTGAAGTGTCACGCTGGTGGCGTGGGTTTGAACCAATAAGGAGGAACGAATGTCTGTTAAAGAGCAACCGGTAGCCATACCGGCGGTTGTCAAACCGAATTTCACGGCGCAATTGCCGGCCTCGGTGCTGACCACCCTGCGGGCCGAAGGAGTCCGGCCCGACGAACTCACCCTGGCGGTGCAGTCGGATTTGGCCCCCGATGGGCAGTTCGGCGAGCAATGGCTGTTGCTGAACCCGCACGATCTGTGGGTGATCGAACGCCATAACGGTACCGCGAATCTGCGGCACAAGTTCCCTCTGGACAAGATCGAGGATGCGAAGGTCGAACGCTGCGTCGGCAACGGCTTGATGCAGGTGACGGTGGACCAGCAGCCCCATGTCCTGCTGCACTATTCCAACGAACTAACCGACCGCTTCGGACGGGTGGCGCATTACCTGCACACCCGCGCGGAGTACGGCGCGGAAATCCCCATTCCCGACCCGGCGGCGGACAGCCACACGTGCCTGGTCTGCGGACGTTCCCTTGTGGATACGTCGTCCAAAGTCTGCCCCAACTGTATTCAACGCGGCAAACTGTTCCGCCGCCTGATAGAATTGGCCCGCCCCTACTGGGGCAAGATGGGCCTGATTGTGATCCTGTTGGTAGTGGGGGTCCTGGTGGACTTGTTACCTCCCTACCTGACCCGCATTCTCATTGATGACGTGCTGAGGATTGATGGAACTGCGGGAGGCGACCCAACACTCTTGCCCTGGCTGGTCGGCGGATTGTTGGGCATACAGGTTATTCGGGTGCTCCTCACTATCGTGACCAACTGGTCAACGATTAACGTCAGCGCCCGTTTCACATCCAGTATCCGCGATCAACTGTTCGCGCACCTCAAAAAACTCTCCGTGGATTACTTCGACAAGAACCAGGCCGGGCGCTTGATGACGCGCATCAACCAGGACACGGAGGAGTTGCAGGGCCTCGTCTCGCAGATGACGACGTTCGCCCTGAACATTATGCTGGTGCTCGGCATTGGCATCGTATTGTTTACGATGGCCCCGTCTTTGGGATTGTACGTGTTGATCCCCACCCCCTTCGTGGTGACGGCGGCGTATTTCTACTACCGCTACATGCAGCCGCACTTCCGGCGCTTCTGGGTTTCGCGCTGGCGCCTGAACGCGATGCTCAACACCTTCCTCTCCGGCGTGCGCGTGGTGAAGGCGTTCGCGCAGGAAGACGAGGAGGAACGGCGCTACCATAACCGTAACGTCAATCTGCTCGACTCGCGCTTGCAGGTTGATCTGGCGTGGAGCAAGTTCTTCCCGTTGATCTCGTTCGCTTTTAGCGCGGG